>VAZV01000138.1 GCA_005884765.1 Alphaproteobacteria bacterium | reverse complement strand
GTCGGCAATGCCGGAGAGGCCGCCGATGCCGGAGCCGATCATCGTTCCGGTGGCGCAACGCTCCTCCTCGCTTGCGGGATGCCAGTCCGCATCGTCGAGCGCCTGGCGTGCCGCGCACATCGCGAAGATGATGAAGTCGTCGACCTTGCGCTGGTCCTTTGGCTCCATCCACTGGTCAGGATTGAATGTCCCGCCGCTCCCGTCACCGCGCGGCACCTGACAGGCGATCTTGCAGGTCAGGTCGGAGACATCGAAGCTCTCGATCTTCCGGGCGCCGCTCTCGCCACCCAGGATGCGCTTCCAGGTCGGCTCAACACCGCATGCGAGTGGCGACACCATGCCGAGGCCCGTGACGACAACCCGCCTCATTGTCCAGCTCTCCAGCCCGCAATTGGCGGCCTATAACAAGAAACCGGTGGACCGCTGTCTACGGCCCGCCCGGTTTCGTCGATGCCGCACAGGGCGTCAGCTCTTCGCGTTTTTCTCAAGAAATTTTGTGGCGTCGCCGACGGTCAAAATCGTTTCCGCCGCATCGTCAGGAATTTCGCAGCCAAATTCTTCTTCAAAAGCCATCACAAGCTCGACCGTATCGAGGCTGTCGGCGCCGAGATCGTCAATGAAGCTCGCGTTGTCGACCACTTTTTCGGGTTCAACACCTAGGTGTTCGACCACGATCTTCTTAACCCGCTCGCCAATCTCACTCATCGTTCAACCTCGTGCTTTTCCCTTAAGATCCGACCTAGACGATACGAGCCATAGTGGTCGTAAAACTTCCCTGACAATCGCGCATAGTCTTGATTTGGCCCTTGGGGCCCAGCGAACGACGCAGGCTCCGCACCGCCAATATACAGTGATTCAAAATCCTGCAATGGCGTTCTTTGCCCATCCGATGGGGGTTCGGTTACCATACTTCCATAGCCTTGACTACAAGCCTCGATCGTCCCTGGAAACGGCTTTTCGCGGCATTGCGGGGTCCGCTAACCGGCTCAAACCATGGCCATTCCGCCGTTGACGTGAATCGTCTGCCCCGTGACATAAGCCGCTTCATTCGAGCTCAGATAGTCCGCAGCCGCAGCGATTTCCTCGGCCGCTCCCAGCCGTGCCGCAGGAACCTTCGACAGGATGGCTTCGCGCTGTTTGTCATTGAGCGCGTCCGTCATCGGCGTCTTGATGAATCCAGGCGCGATGCAATTGGCGGTCACGTTGCGCTTGGCGTATTCGGCCCCCAGCGTCTTGATCAACCCGATCAGTCCGGCTTTCGATGCGGTATAGTTGGCCTGCCCCGGATTGCCGGTAACCCCGACCACCGAGGTGATCGCGATGATGCGCCCGAAACGCTTGCGCATCATCGATTTGGTCGCGGCGCGGGCGAGGCGGAATGTTGCGGTCAGATTGACATTGATGACCTCGTCCCAATCCTCATCGCGCAATTGCACGAACAGATTGTCCCGCGTGATGCCGGCGTTGGCGACGAGGATGTCGACCTGACCCATGGCTTTTTCGGCTGCTGGCACCAGCGCCTCGACCGCGGCGGCGTCGGAGAGGTTGCATGGCAGCACATGAACCCTATTGGCCAACTTGGCGGCGAGCGCGTCCAGAACCTCGCGCCGCGTCCCCGAAATCGCCACCGTCGCGCCCTGCGCGTGCAGCGCTTGCGCGATCGCGGCACCGATGCCACCGGTCGCGCCGGTGACGAGCGCCATCCTGCCAGTCAGATCGAACATGATATCTCCCTACGCCGAACCTGCCGCCGCAAGCGCCTCTTTCGCGGGGCCAATGTCGTTTGGCCCGCTGACGGAAACGCCGACCGCGCCATCCGCGATGCGCTTGACCAAGCCGCTCAATACCTTGCCGGCGCCGACCTCGAAAAACCTGTTGACGCCATGGCTTGCCATGTAGCTGACCGACTCGCGCCAACGCACCGTTCCAGTGACCTGTTCGATCAGGCGGCGGCGAATCTCGTCGGGATCGGTGAGCGCCGAAGCCAGCACGTTCGACACCAAGGGCGCGGCCGGTGGTTTGATGATGACGCTGGCCAGCGCTTTCGCCATCGCGTCGGCTGCCGGCTGCATCAGCTTGCAATGGAACGGCGCCGACACCGGCAGCAGCATGGCGCGCTTGGCGCCCTTGGCTTTGGCGATCTCCAGTGCACGATCGACCGCGGCCTTGTCGCCGGAGACCACCACCTGCCCGCCGCCATTGTCATTGGCGGCCTGACAAACCTGACCTTGGGCGGCCTCATTGGCGACCGCCATCGCTGTTTCATAGTCGAGGCCGAGCAAGGCCGCCATCGCGCCGGCGCCGACCGGTACCGCCTTCTGCATGGCAAGTCCGCGGGTGCGCAGCAGACGCGCGCTGTCAGCAACGCTGAGGCTGCGGGCCGCCGCCAGCGCGGAGTATTCGCCAAGCGAGTGTCCGGCCACGAATTTGGCGTCCCGTCCGACCGAGAAACCGGCCTCGGTCTCAAGTACGCGCAAGGTGGCCAGCGAGACCGCCATCAGCGCCGGCTGGGCGTTTTCGGTGAGTTGCAACGTCTCGGCCGGGCCGTCCCAGATGATCGCGGTCAGCCTTTCGCCAAGCGCCGCATCGACCTCGTCGAACACAGCCCGCGCCGACGGAAAGGCCTCCGCCAGGGCCTTGCCCATGCCGACGATTTGGGAGCCCTGCCCTGGAAAAATGAATGCTGCCGCCATTGGCGCTCCCTCATCAGTTGGGGCCGTAAGACACTGACCCGGGCCGGGATGTCAAGCCAGCCGCGTCATTAACGGCCTTGATCTAATCGGGCCTTGGGGGCTCGCGGCTAGAAACCGCCTGCCGTCTGGTCGCCGCCGACTTCTGCTCCAGCCCGCGCACGGCGCGCGCTGCTGGCGAGCTGCCCAGGGCGATCCTGCTGGTTCGGCTTGGCCGTCGCGAGCCGCACCACGGCGGCATAGTTAGGCTGCACTTCCATCCGGCGGGCGTACCGGCTTTCGCTGAGAATGCGGTGGACGCGCGGCAGGTTGTAGCAGGGCACGTAGAACAGGAGATGGTGCTCAAGGTGATAATTCACGTAATACGGTGCGATGAACAGGCGCTCGAGGACATTGGCGCGCGTGGTGCGCGTATTGCGCAGCGGATCGGTGCTGTCGGGAACGACGGCGTGTTCGGCGATGTTGCGGATGCGGGTGATCACCATCATCCAGGTAAGCAACGGCAGCAGCCATAACAGCGGATACGCCCACCACATGCCGGCGGCAGCAAGGCCCGTGAAAAGGACGGCGTTGACGGCAAATTGCGGACCGAGCTTCTCCCAAAAATGCGCGGCGCGCCGCGCCAAAGGCCATTCCGCGGGGCCGAGCGCATTCAGCAATTGCGCCTTGCGCTGCTGATAGCCGGTTTGTCCGGTAATATCGCGCAGGAATTTGCGGCGGTAGCTCATCCTGGTGATCGGAAACGGCGCCGACAGCACGAGATCGGGATCGTCGTCCTGCTGCGTCCGCGCATGATGCTGCAAGTGATAGCGGCGATAGGCGCGGGTCTCGGCAAAAATCGGATAGGCGCAGAACCACTGGCTCAGATTCAGATTGGCGGTTTCGTGAGGCGACAAGCATCCATGCGCGCCCTCGTGCATCAGGATTGCAAGCCCAAGCTGGCGCGAGCCGATGATCCCGACGGCAAGCAGATAGATCAGCGGATTGGGCCACCACGCGACCAGCGCAATCGAACCCAGGATCAACGTCCATGCGTGCACGATCAGGGCTGCACCCTTCCAGGTCGAGCGCCGGCGTATGGCGATGAGTTGATCTTCGGTCAGAAAATCACGGGCACGCATGCGTAGCGCGGTCATGATGAAGTCTCCGCTTCGGATGAGCTTGATCGGGATGCGTCGCGCTCGCCAACGAGATGCAGGTGCGCGCTGTCGCCGACGGGCTTTGTCGTCGCCTGCTCGCCCAGCACACGCAGCATCTCGCTGCACAGTTCGTCCGGCGAACGGCCCATGGCGTAGCCCTCGACCATCACACCGATCGCGACGGCCCAGAACCGCCGCGAAGTTGTATCGGGGTCGCGCAGGGTGTTCCACCCATGCCGTTCGATCTGGCCGGCATAGGCGCGCAGTCCCTCGCCGTGCAGTCGCTCGATCGTGCGCTCCACCAGCGGTGCGAGATCCTGACGGCGTCGCGTCAGAGTCAGCGCTTCCGCAAAGAAGGCGACCGAATCCGTCGCCGTCACGCTCTCGACCAACGCGCGCGTGTAGTCGCGCGGCGTATCCGCCTTGAGCGCGGCCCCTTCGGCCTCGCGCGCCACATACAGCATGTCCCGGCAGGCAGCTTCGACAAACAATGCTTCCTTGGTACGGAAGTAATAGGTGATCTGGCTCGGAAACGCGTCCGCCGCAGCCGCGATGTCGGAGATCGAGGCACCGGCAAGGCCGCGTTCTTTGAACAGGCGGCTTGCGCCGTCGAGCAGGCTCGAGCGCGTCTTGCGCCCGGCCGAACGCGTGGCGCGAGCGGCATGTTTCGGATCGCCGGCCGGCACCTTGGAGGCGGTTTGGACGGACTTTTTGACAGGCTTGCGAGCCATGACGCCCTCTCAACATTGTTTGTATGACATACAAACAAATTAGTCAATATCCAGCGCCTGGCCCTTGGATTCGCCTCGCGAACAACCAACGCTTGCCACCGCGCGCAAAATCCTTATAAACCGCGCGATCCGTGGATCCCGGCCGGGAGCTGAACGGACGGTCTCAGCAATCTCACCTTTTCGGCGATGTTGATGTGGCAGGGCCAGTCGGCCCGTCGTCCCGTGCTTCCGCCTTCTGAGCAATATCGAGTCCTTTCCGAAGGTCTCGAAGGGCTTGCCGCCGGGAACCACGCCAACCTAGGAAAGGACACCCATGCCCTTTTATGAGCATGTTTTTCTTGCGCGTCAGGATGCGAGCGCCCAGCAGGTCGAAGAACTGACCGCGCAGATGACCGGGATCGTTGAAGGGCTCGGCGGCAAGGTCACCAAGACCGAGAACTGGGGCGTGCGTTCCCTCACCTATCGCATGAACAAGAACCGCAAGGCGCATTTTGTGCTGCTCAACATCGATGGCCCTTCGGCGGCGATCTCCGAGGTCGAGCGCCAGGAGCGGATCAGCGAAGACGTGATCCGCTATTTGAGCGTTCGCGTCGACGAGCATGAGGAAGGCCCGTCGGCGATGATGCGCAAGGCCGATCGCGACCGTGAACGCGACGACCGCGGTGGTGGCTTCCGTGGCGACCGCGATGGCGGGTTCCGCGGCGGCGATCGCGATGGCGGCGGCTTCCGCGGTGACCGCGGCCCGCGCCGTCCGCGCGAAGATGTCGTCGTCGAAGTAGCGGAAGAGGAGTAAGCATAATGGCCGAGCCTGGTGCACGCCGTCCGTTTTTCCGCCGCCGCAAGACCTGCCCGTTCACGGGCCCGAATGCGCCGAAGATCGACTACAAGGATTCCAAGCTTTTGATGCGTTACGTCTCCGAGCGCGGCAAGATCGTGCCGAGCCGCATCACCGCCGTCTCCGCCAAGAAGCAGCGTGAACTTGCGCGCGCCATCAAGCGCTCGCGTTTCCTCGGTCTGCTGCCTTACGTGATCCGGTAAAATCGTTCTTCGGTCCGCGGCGTCGTGCCGCGGATCGAAAAAATCTCCATAAGGGCTTCCGGCCGTATGCGGTTGGATGGTTGGGTTCAAGCGACCTCTAACCGCTCGTTAGACCCGCAACGAAATTGCGCTGCATTTTCAACGCATCGCCATTCATCTGTTCGCATTTCGTGTCGGGCTTTTCAGTCCGTTTCTGATACGAAACTGATACGCCCTCGCGGCTTCACTGCGGCGCGCCATGGGGCAGTCCGTCCGGTACTTTCGCATCTCCGAAAATCCACCTTTAGAGCGGCGGAACGAAATCTCCCGGAGGTAGTTAAGGCGCTACTTTCCAGTTCAGAGGAGCTGAGCATGAACAAAAGCGTCCTTGTTAGTCTTGCTATCCTCACTCTCTCCACTTCTGCCGCTTCGGCCTGGACTCATCGGACTCATCATAGCCGGGCGATCAACCCGAACGCCGCATCTGCCGCCGCGATAAACCCGAACCCATATGCCCGTCCGACGAACGCATATGCCGCTATGGGTGCACCCCCGGCAGTTAGGCCGGGTGTGAGCAGCAAAGATCACGACACGTACATGAAAAATCTGCACGACTCCGGGTATGATCCGAAAAAGGATTTCACCGCGACTGGGACCATACGGCAGCAATAGCGTCAGGTCCTTATTGCGGTCTGCCAATCCGGCCTGACAGTCGGCGCGCCAATCATAGGCCCCCGCCCGTCCGGCCAAGATCAGCTTCGCCGACATGCGCGACATCGGCGTTGGCGGCATGTTGATCTATTGCTCGGATTAATATTGCGGTGTATCCGCCGCGACCATCCGCAAGCATTGCAGGTACGAAACCGGCAACACCTATGATGACTTGTTAGGTCGCCGTTCGGCTTGATTGCCTCCGCTCAATGGTCTAAACGACGGCTCGGTGGCCCCCGTGAACATTTAGGGGCCGTATCTGATACCGGATACAGACCCACCCCTATCTGACCTAACTAGTTGGCGGTGCAGCAGAATTTTCTGACCCCCGTCTAACCGCTCGAAAGGGGCGGGACAGCTGATGATCGCGATCCTACTCGTTGCCATAGCCGCCGGCTGCGCCTCGGCGCTGATGTTCGCCTCGATCATTTCGGGCGCGCTGGTCTCGCTATTGCTGTTTTACCTGGCGCCGCTGCCATTGATGGTGTCGGCGCTTGCGTGGGGGTCGCTCTGCGCCGGCATCGGCGGTGTCGCGGCCGCAGTGACGCTTGGCGCGATCTTCGGGCTGCCCTATTGCCTCGCCTTTGCATTGACCGTCGCGCTGCCCGCCTGGTGGCTCGGGTATCTCGCGCTGCTCGGCCGGCCCCTGCCCGGCAGCGCTTCGCCAGGCAACGGCGCGGCGCCGCCAGAACTCGAGTGGTATCCGGTCGGGCGGATCCTGCTCTGGATCGCGGGCTTTGCCACCTTGACCACGATGGCGGCGCTGCTGACGCTTGGGACTGATGCCGCCGCTATCACCGGCACGCTGCGGGCATTCTTCCAGCAGGTCGTCCAGATCATGGGACCAAGCGACGCCGCATCGACCGGCGAGTACGAGCAATTGATCGATACCGTAGTGACGGTTGCGCCGATTGCAGCCGCGATCATGGCCATGACAACCCTGACGCTCAATCTCTGGCTTTCGGCTAAAATCACGGCGACGTCGGGACGGTTGCATCGCCCGTGGCCGGACCTGAAGAGCGCAACGCTGCCGGCAATGACAATGGCCGCGCTATGTGTCGCGATCGCGTTCTCGTTTGGCGGCGGACTGCTCGCAATCCTGGCGCAGATCATCGCAGCGGCTGTGATGATGGCTTATGCGCTCACCGGATTTGCGGTGCTGCACACCCTGACCCTCGCCTTGAAGAGCCGCGCATTCTGGCTCGGTTCGACCTACGCGATCGTGGTCCTGTTCATATGGCCCGTCATCGCGATGGTGGTGCTCGGGTTCGCCGACGCGCTCTTCGGCTTTCGCCAGCGCTATTTGCAAGGCAGGCCGCCACCGCTGCCCACGTCCTGAAACTCAGCCTATCAACCCGATTACGTCAAAACACATCACTTAAGGAGAAAGAAGATGGAAGTCATTCTGCTGGAGCGCGTCGCCAAGCTCGGCCAGATGGGCGAAGTTGTCCGCGTCAAGGACGGATTTGCCCGCAATTTTCTGTTAAAGCGCGGCAAGGCCCTGCGCGCCACCGCCGACAACCGCGCCAAGTTCGACGGCATGAAGGCCGAGCTCGAGGCCGACAACCTCAAGGCCAAATCCGAGGCCAGCAAGGCGGCTGAGAAGATCGATGGCCGCGATATCGTCATCATCCGTCAGGCCTCCGAAAGCGGCCAGTTGTTCGGTTCGGTTTCGGTCCGCGACATCGTCATGGCGTTGGCGAGCGATGGCATCATTGTCAGCCGGCCGCAGGTCTGGCTCGATGCGCCGATCAAGGTGATCGGCCGGCAGAAGGTGACGATCGCGATGCACCCCGAAGTCGAAGCCAGCATCAACGTGACGGTCGCGCGCAGCGCCGACGAAGCCGAGCGCATCAAGCGAGGAGAAGACATCTCGAGACGTCAGGAGGATCAGGATGCCGCCGCCGAGGCGATCGCCGCCGCAGGTGAGTTCTTCGATCCCGAAGCCCAGCCGGACGAACTCGCGCCACCGAAGCCGGAAGCGCCTGCCGAGAAATAAGACGTTCCTCCCGGCCTTTTTAGACGACTATTGGGAGATTGGCGGTGCCGGGGGGCCTGCGGGAGCCACCGGTGGAAGCGGCGGCGTCGAGGCCGTCACCGTCGGCGGCGGCGGTTGTGACGCGGGTTCGGCCGGCGCTGCCGATGGTTCTGGCTTGTCCGTGACCGCAGCCGTTGTGGGCGCAGGTGCAGGCGTGACCGGTGGAACCGGGTCAGGCCGCGTTGCCGGCGGCTCCGCCTTGGCGGTTTCAGACTTGGTGGTTTCGGATTTAGCCGATTCAGGCCTGGTGTCGGTCGACGGCTTGCTCTCATCCTTGGAGGCGGTTTCGCTGTTCGGCGGCTCGCCAACAGCGGACGACTCTTCGGGCTTCGGCGGCTCCTCGACACTCGCCTTGCCGCGTTTGCTCAACCGCTGTTTGGCGGACGATCTGCGGCCGTCAGGGCTGCGATCGTTCTCGGCGTGGGCGGGAGGCTGACCCTCTGTACCCGGCTTGGCGCCGTCCGGGGATTCGCTTGGCCGCGCCAGTCGCTTGCCGTGGCCGGGACGCCCAGGTTCGGCCTGCGGCGCAGGTCCATCTGCTTCGGGTTTTGCGGCTTGCCGCTGCTCCGTTTCGGGCCTGGCGGCCTCTTGGGCGGGCGGCGCGGGCCGTTGGCGACGACCGAACCGGTCCAGCTGCTCGGACGGGCTGCTGGGCTTCGCCTCCTGAATTGCTTCTTTGGCTCCCTCCTTGGCTCCCTTGGGTTGGCCCCCGCTATAGCGGGTGTCGGTGGCGCCATTGGAGATGAGGAAGGAGGCGAGCACGCCGGCCATCTCGGGGCTGGTGGTGTAGTGCTGGCGCAGGAAGGTGGGTAGCGATCCGGCGGGGACAGTCTTCAAGAGGCCGCGCGGGCTCTTGTGGCAGGCATTGCAGGTGCCCGCGAAAATCTGCGAAGGGCTTTTTCCGGCCTCGAGATTTGTCGCCTGCGCCTGCGCCTTGTCCGCCGCGAGACAGCCGATCAGAAGCATCACCGTCGCTAAAGTGAGCGCTCGGCTCAACATTCCTGCTCTCCAGATACGGAAATCGCTTCCGGCGCTCCCGGGACGGGCGCTGGCGGCGGTGCCCTTTTAGCCGATTATCGCGCGAATGGAAGCGGACATATGGCGCAACGGCGTAAACGCCCCATTTTGGAATATCCGCTTTGACTACAGAGCAGTAGCGGGCGGGAACCGGCATTATTATGGTGAAGATCAGGAATTGGAACCATTCGGTTCCACAGGAGTCGGGAGTGTCGGCCGTTAAAATCGGCATCGTGCGGGATCGTTTGGCCTGGTGGTTTGATGGACCGTTTGTTGCGTATCTTTCTGGGGCAGTTCATTCGCCGCGGTGCGTTGACATGTACGACCGCAAGCGGGGCAAAGTTCACCTGTGGCGACGGCACCGGCGATCCGGTCGCGGTGCGGTTCGCGACCACTCAGGCTGAGTGGCGAATTCTCCTCAATCCCGAACTCGCGCTCGGCGAAGCCTACATGGACGGCACGTTCATCGTCGAGAATGGCAGCATCGCCGACGTGCTCGCGATCCTGTTTGATCAGCCCGAGGTGCTGCCGCGCTGGGCCAGGCCGCAATGGTGGATGCGCTATCTGATCAGGCATGCGCGTCAGTTCAATCCGCCCAAGCGTGCGCGAGACAATGTCGCGCACCATTACGATATCGACGGGCGGCTCTATTCGCTGTTTCTCGACTCCGACAAACAATATAGCTGCGCCTATTTCGATAGGCCGGACGCGAGCCTTGACGATGCACAACTGGCCAAGAAGCGTCATCTCGCCGCAAAGCTCCTGATTGGCCACGGCGATCGTGTGCTCGATATCGGCTGCGGCTGGGGCGGGCTTGGCCTCTATCTCGCCGAGATGACTGGCGCCGACGTCACCGGGATAACCCTGTCGACCGAACAGCTGCAGGTCGCCAATGCCCGCGCGGCCGAAAAAAAGCTGGCGCGCTCGGCGAGATTTCTGCTGCAGGACTATCGTGACGTCAGCGGGCCATTCGACCGCATCGTGTCGGTCGGCATGTTCGAGCATGTCGGCGTCGACTTCTACGAAATCTTCTTCAAGCGTTGCGCCGAACTGCTCGCCGACGACGGCGTCATGATGCTGCATTCGATCGGCCGCTCCACCGGCCCCGACGTCACCAGTCCCTGGATCGCGAAATACATCTTCCCCGGCGGCTACATCCCGGCGCTATCGGAGGTTTTTCCGGCGATCGAGCGCGCCGGGCTCCTTGTTTGCGACACCGAAATCCTGCGGCTGCATTATGCGGAGACGCTGAAAGCCTGGCGCGAGCGCTTCATGGCGCGGCGCGAAGAAGCCGTGCAGATCTACGACGAACGCTTTGCGCGGATGTGGGAGTTTTATCTGGCGGCATCGGAGATGGCGTTCCGCAAGCAGAACCTGATGAATTTCCAGATCCAGCTTACCAAGCGCCAGGGCGTGGTACCGATGACGCGCGACTACGTTGTGCGCGAAGAGGCCAAACTGCGCGGGCTGGAACGCGGCAGCCGCCCGCAGCTGAAGATCGCCGGCGAGTAGGATTAGTTTCGCAAGCTGAAGGCTGAAGCGCCGTACGCGCAGGAAATAGCGGGCCGCGCCAGTTGCGCCCGAACCGCCGCCAACAGCAAGGGGTCGTGGGCACGCGCACGGACTTCAGGTTGCGCGATCGCTTCCATGGCGTCGATCAACATCGACAACCATTGCCTTTCGTCGGTTTCCGATCGCCATGATCCCGATCGCCATGGTCCCGATTGCATTGGCTGAAGCCGCTGGGCCATTGCCTGTCCTTGCCTAGAGTTGGTCGCGGCCGCGAGGTGTGACCAACCCTCGAGCCGGAAACCCGTTCCGAAGGGCCTGCCGGAAAGCCGGAAAGAAAGTCGGGCGAATGTGAACTGCTTCACATGGCCCCGCCGTCGCTGTGTCCTAGACGTCACCAATGGCCCGCAGAGACAGCAAACCATTGTTCGATCCGCTCGACGATCTCCGCACCGATTACATCCTGATCGCCACCGGCGTCGGGGCCACCCTGTTTGCGCTGCTCTACCTGTTGTTGGCCTGAGCAGGCTTGCGAGACGGCGGATCGGTACTTGTCGCCCGTGGGATTAGGTACGTCCCGCGGGCGATAAGGTTCAGCGCCCGTTCAAATTTCCTTGAATCGTTCCATTGTGCGGCCTGCCCGCCGCCGGATTTCGGCCGAAACCCCGTCAAGCGCGACCGCGCCTGGTTGGCCAAGATTTAACCGCCCCATTGTGTGAATCGGGCATAAGGCCGGCGTTCGCTTTCTTCAGGGCCCCGAGTAGCGCTTTATTCGCGCCCCCCGCCCCGCCTTCTCAACAACGACAAGAACCTAACAGCAATTCGAGAACCATGGCCGCCCCTGATTCGAACGTTTTGAAGCTCGCACCCGACGCTGGAACGCTTGCCTTCCGCAGTGCACCGCACAATATCGAGGCGGAACAGAGCCTGTTGGGCGCGATCCTGGTCAACAACGACGCTTTCTACCGCGTGTCGGACTTTCTCGAGCCGAAACACTTCTACGAGCCGATCCACCAGACGATTTACGACACCGCCGGCAGCCTGATCCGGATGGGCAAAATCGCAACCCCGGTGACGCTGAAGACCTTCTTGCCCGCAGAGACCGACATCGGCGGCATGACGGTCGGCCAATACCTTGCCCGCCTCGCCGCGGAAGCAACCACGATCATCAATGCGCAGGACTACGGGCGCACGATCTACGATCTGGCGCTGCGGCGCGACCTGATCGGCATCGGCGAGGATATGGTCAATGTCGCCTACGAGGCGCCGGTGGATTTCGCGCCTCGGGCGCAGATCGAGGATGCCGAACGCAAGCTTTATGAGCTTGCGGAATCCGGCCGTTACGACGGCGGATTCCAGCGTTTCGCCCAAGCGCTTACGGTTGCCGTCGATATGGCGGCCAAGGCGTTCCAGCGCGACGGCAAGCTTTCGGGCATTGCGACAGGCTTGCGCGATCTCGACATCAAGATGGGCGGCTTGCAGCCCTCCGACCTCATCATCGTTGCCGGCCGCCCTGGCATGGGCAAAACCGCGCTGGCCACCAACATCGCCTACAACGTGGCCAAAGCGCATCGCGCCGAGATTCAGGCCGACGGCACGTCGAAATCGGTCAATGGCGGCATCGTCGGCTTCTTCTCCTGCGAAATGTCGGCCGAACAGCTCGCCACCCGTATCATCGCCGAGCGCACCGGCATTCCCTCCAGCACGATCCGCCGCGGCGGCATCACCGAGGGCGATTTCGACAAGATCCGCGACTATTCGATCGAGCTGCAATCGCTGCCGTTTTATGTCGACGAAACCGGCGGTCTTTCGATTTCGCAACTCACGGCGCGCGCGCGCCGGCTGAAGCGACAGAAGGGCCTCGATCTGTTGGTGGTCGACTATATCCAGCTGCTGCAGGGATCGGGAAAGCGCGGTAACGACAACCGCGTGCAGGAAGTCACCGAGATCACCACCAGCCTGAAGGCGCTGGCCAAAGAGCTCAACGTTCCCGTGATTGCGTTGTCGCAATTGTCGCGCCAGGTCGAAAGCCGCGACGACAAGCGCCCGCAACTGTCGGACCTGCGCGAATCCGGTTCGATCGAGCAGGACGCCGACGTCGTGATGTTCGTGTTCCGCGAGGAATATTATCTGGCCAATAAGGAGCCTCGCGCGGGCACGCCTGAATATGAAAAATGGCAGCTCGACATGTCGCTGGTGCACGGCAAGGCCGAAGTCATCATCGGCAAGCAGCGCCACGGTCCGACCGGTACCGTCGAACTGCAATTCGACGCCGCGGTGACGCGCTTTGGCGACCTCACCCACGATAACCATTTGCCGGATCGGACCTATTGAGGCCGGCACGTTGCACGGTTGAACCAGCGGGGCATGGCGCGTAAAACTGCGGCATGAACATCGTCTCCGATCCGAAAGCGATCCCGCAAAGCACCCTTCTCTCGCCCGAGGCCAACCAGGCGGCGGCGCTGGCCACCTCGACCGGCGTCTTGACCGTCGACCTCGACGCCATCGTTGCGAACTGGCGCAAGCTGGAGAAGACCGCGGTACCGGCCGAATGTGCCGGCGTGGTCAAGGCGAACGCCTATGGTTGCGGCACCGAACCGGTAGCTCGTGCGCTTGCCGCCGCCGGCTGCAAGACGTTTTTCGTCGCGACGCTGGATGAAGCGGCTGCCGTCCGCGCGGCCGTACCGTCGGCCACAATCTACACGCTCGATGGCTTCTTCCAGAACTCCGGCGAGGCCTATGCCAGGATCGACTGCAGGCCCGTGATCGGCGACCTCAACGAGCTCGCCGAGTGGGATGTGTTTTGCCGGCGGACAGGGTGGAGCGGCGGCGCCGCCATCCACATCGACACCGGCATGAACCGGCTCGGCCTCACGATTACGGAAGCCCAGGGAATCATCCCGCGTATCAACGCCGGCGATCACGGCATTACGCTCGTCATGAGCCACCTCGTCTCCGCCGAGCAGCTCAACAGCCCGATCAATGCCAGACAGCTCACGACCTTTCGCGAGATCGCGAGCGTGTTTTCCGGCGTGCCGGCTTCGCTGTCGAATTCCTCGGGCATTTTCCTTGGCGCGCAATTCCAGTTCGACATGGTGCGGCCGGGAGCAGCGCTCTACGGTGTCAACCCGACACCCGAGGCCGACAATCCGATGCAGCCGGTGGTCGAGCTCAAGGCCCGCATCGTCCAGTTCCGCAATATCGAGCGCGGCGAAACCGTCGGTTACGGCGGAACGTGGACCGCGCGACGGCCGACCAGGCTCGCCATCGTATCCGCCGGTTATGCCGACGGGTACTTCCGCGCGGCAAGCGCCAGTGACGGCACCCGCGGCGCCGAAGTCATCGTCGCCGGCAAGCGGTGCCCGGTCGCCGGACGCATTTCGATGGATCTGATGGCTGTCGACGTCACCGACGTGCCGCCCAACGCCGCGCGGCGCGGCCACATGGTGACGCTGCTCGGCGAGGGCATCACCGTCGACGAGCTCGCGCATCATTTCGGCACCATCGGCTACGAGGTGCTGACGAGTCTCGGCTCGCGCTACGCGCGCGTCTATAAAGGCGGCGCAGCCACGGGTACCGCAGAGCCTCCGGTCGCCGCCCCGTAAAGCGGCGCTCCTTATTGCTTCTTCTGGCTGTCCAGTGCTTTCTTGCAGGTATCGCTGAGCTGATCGCGCTGCTTGTTCAGACAGGCAACGATCCGTCCGCCGCCGGGCGCCGTGCCCGCGCAGAACTTCTCATAATCGGCCTTGCACGCGCCGCGCTGATCGGCGGTCGGCGTTTGCGCAAGGGCTAAACCGGAGAATCCGATTGCGCAGACGATGAGGGCGAAGCGTAATATCGACATGGGACCTCCGGTGGGACACGATCGGCTTCTCTCTACATGAAGATCGCGACATTCAACATCAACAATATCAACCGCCGCCTGCCGAACTTGTTGCGCTGGCTGCGCGCGGCAAGACCCGACGTGGTTTGCCTGCAAGAGCTGAAGTCGGCTGATGCCCATTTTCCGGTTGATGCAATCGAAAAGGCCGGCTACGGCGCGGTTTGGCGCGGACAAAAGACCTGGAACGGCGTCGCCATCCTCGCACGCAACGCCGATCCGGTCCTGATCAGGACGGAATTGCCGGGAGACAACGACGACACGGAGGCGCGTTATATCGAGGCCGCCGTCAACGGCATCATCGTAACCAGCCTCTATCTGCCGAATGGCAATCCGCAGCCGGGACCGAAATTCGACTTCAAGCTCGACTGGTTCGCGCGGCTGCGCCGGCACGCCGCGAAATTTATCAAGCAGGACCTGCCGGTGGCGCTGGTTGGCGACTACAACGTCGCGCCGGCCGAGCTTGACATCTATCCAACACGCTCATGGGACAACGACGCACTGATCCAGCCGAAGAGCCGCGCCGCGTTCAAGTCGCTGGTCGAGCAAGGGTGGACCGATGCGATCCGCAAGCTGCACCCGTCGAAGCCGATGTTCACCTTCTGGGATTACAAACGCAACCGATGGCCGCGCGACGCCGGCTTGCGGCTCGATCATTTGTTGTTGAGCCCGAAGCTTGCGCCGCGTCTTGTGAAGGCGGGCGTCGACCGCAAGATCCGCGGCGAAGAAGGCGCCAGCGACCATGCCCCGGCGTGGATCCAGTTGAGCTAGATTTTTTTGTCCTACGGCGCTTGGTCGCCGCATCACAAAGTCGGATTCGAATTTCAAACAGCCCTGTCATCGTCATTGCGAGGCCAGCGAAGCAATCCATACCGCGGCATAAAGAAAGAATGGATTGCTTCGTCGCGTTCGCTCCTCGCAATGACGACCGACACACGCGTCCGCACTCTCCAGGCGCGAATGCGCCCGAGTTGTGCAAGCAATTCGTCGCGCCAAAGAAAACAGAGGGCGCAGGGAAAGCCGGGTGCTCGATGCACCCGCAGCCTCGCACGCAAACAAAAAAGCGCGCGAGCGTCGTCGCCACAGGTTCGCCGAAACATTCCGACCTTCCCTGCGCAATGGTTTACGGCTTATTCCGGCTCTCCCCAGTGACCGGGCTGTTTTGCCACTGTCGCTTCGCAGGAATCGCTTCACGCGAAACTTGACGCCAGCGTCGGGGCGTCAGGACCACACGGCTTCGCCGTCCGCCAAAAGCAACGTTCGTCTTGCGTCGCCAAAGCGTCCACCGCATCTCGCGCCCAACGTCCGTGACGATCGCGATACGCCCCTCTTGGAGGGCACGAGACGCCGGACAGAAAATCGCTGATTTGGGGTGCGCGTCAAGCATTCGATCAGAAATCGAGTGCAGCAAAATGCGACATTGACTAAGTGGTGGTGTAATCGCGACATAGCACACACTAATGCTGCCCGTCGGGCAACGCCAACCGCCCCCTGTGCGGGCGGCCGCGGGTCGTTGTCAATTAGCCCTGCGAAAGTCGCCTGGCATTGGCGGCGACGTGCTCGCGATAGCGCGCGATGATTGAACCCGGGCTCGCGCCGGCCAGCCAATTGGCGCCGGCCTCGAAAGCCGCGAAAATCTTTTCGCTCACCATCAGCCTTGCTTCGCGCTCCGAATCTTCGTCGTGCGCGGCGAATTTTGAAAGCCGCAGGCCGACCACCTCGCCAGCTTCCACCGCCAGCATGGCGCTTGCGTACCACGGAAAGCCGTCATCTGATCCGCTGAGGACGGCGTGGCGGTCGAGAGCGGAAAAAGGCTCGTTCATCATCGCGGCTCACTCAATTTCTTTGAATGCGAGATGAATTGAATACGCTTCAAATTCTAACAGCCCAGCCGCGATATCGCTGGCATTTTTGCTTTAGCGGAGACGCGTGGTTAATCATGAGCCCCACGACCTTTGCTAACCCGCTTGAATCCGAATCTCAGGATGAGGCTGGTGCCGGCGTCACCACAAATTCTTGCCGTCGATCACCGTCACCGGCACGGCATCGAGATCGAAATCATCCAACAGCCGCGCATTGACCCCAATTCGCGGATTCTCGAAATCGGGCTTGCCGGTCGACCAGTCCGGCGATTCGGAATAGGTGCCGCAACCGCAACTGGCACAGAAATGGTGTTTGACCGCACGGCTCTTCCATTGATAGGTCGCGACGTTCTCTATCGGCGTGGTCAGGCGAAACTGCGCCGGTGTAAAGTAAGCCCAGAGCGCGCCGCGCTTCGAGCACAGCGAGCAGGTGCAGCGCGTCACGCCGCTGGGCTCATCGCTCAATTCGAACCGGGTGTTGCCGCAATGGCAGCTTCCATTGATCGTCATGGCCTGATCCTCTCTATTAGCCGCAAAGCCCAGCTGTTGTCGGCTCGACGTCACTAATCGAACCCTGCTGCCAGCATAGTGTCAGCATGTCCGTAGAGGCTCGCGAGATGTTTTTTCGCCTGATCATGGACGCCATCATCGCCGCCGGGCTTTCCTTGCTGTCGACGGCGGCAACTACCTAAAATCCAAAGCTAAATACTATTCCGATCTGAACCTACCCACAGGATCGGTCGACGAAGGGACGCGTGTCACATCCAATTCCTTAAGAGACCATAGATAATTGCACGGCCTGGCAATGTATTCGAATCACCCAAATCAGGAACGCGAAAATGATCAGAGGAATTGCTGCCGCTTCGGTCGCCGGTGTTGTCGCCCTCATCATCATATTGGGAAGCTGGTACACCGTCGATCAGACCGAACGCGGTGTGCTCCTGCGCAACGGCGCTGTCATCGGCACCGCGCAACCCGGACTTGGATTCAAACTGCCGCTATTCGACAGTGTCGAGAAGATCAGCGTTCGCACGGCGACCTACACGTGGGACAAGATGAACTCCTACTCCTTCGACCAGCAGCCGGCCGATCTGAAGATCAGCGTGACGTTGCGGGCTGCGCCGGAGAAGGTCTCGGATCTCTATGCCAAATTCGGCAGGCTGGACGCGGCCGTCAACCAGGTCGTGAGCCCCGTCGTCAACCAGCAGGTCAAGGTCGTGTTCGGCCGCTATACCGCGGTCAAGGCCATTCAGGACCGCGGCGCGCTCAACAGCGCGATCAAGGACGCCATCACCGACACCCTTAAATATGATCCGATGATCGTCATCGAGAGCGTTCAGCTCGAAAATATCGAATTCTCCGCCAACTACCTGCACTCGATTGAACAGCGCATGCTGGCCGAGGTCGAAGTGCAGAAGCTGCAGCAGAACGCCGAGCGCGAAAAGGTGCAGGCGCAGATCACGGTCACCCAGGCGACCGCGAAAGCCAACGCGGTCCGCGCCGAAGCCCAGGCCAATGCCGATGCCACGCGATTGAACGGCGAAGCCCAGGCGACGAACATCCGCATCACCGGCGAGGCACAGGCTGCCGCCATCGAAGCCCGCGCCAAGGCGCTCGGCACCAATCCGAACCTCGTGACGCTGGTGCAGGCCGAACGCTGGAACGGCGTGCTGCCGACGACGATGGTGCCGGGCTCGTCGGTGCCGTTCGTGTCGGTGAAATAGGGAACCATCAGGGAGTGTTGACCTCGCGCCGCGTCGGCGGCATACGCCAGCGGAGCATTGATCGTCTCGCAGGCGAATGACGGACCGTGTTGATGTCCCAATCCAAGCGCAAGCCCGAGCACTCCTTCTACCTCGAACCCCGCGGCGGCGACCGCTACCCACTGGATCGTCCGCGCTGGTGTGCCGATGGATTAAAGCCGCTGCTCATAAATCCGCAGCCCGGCATCGCCCGTGATGAAATCGACCGTGGCACGCGATCGCTGTGGCGGTATCAGGCCTCGCTGCCGGTCGAGATTTCCAGACCGATTTCCCTGGGCGAAGGCTGTACCCCGCTGGTGCAAAGGGAATGGGACGATTTCCGGCCATTCTTCAAGCTGGAATGGTTCAACCCGACTTGCAGTTTCAAGGACCGCGGCACCACTGTCATGCTGTCATACCTCCGGCAGGTCGGCATCAATGCGGTGCTGGAAGATAGCTCAGGCAACGGAGGTGCATCCGTTGCGGCATTTGGCGCGGCCGGCGGAATGCGCGTCAAAATACTCGCACCCGCCTACACTTCGCCGGCAAAGATCGCTCAGATTCGCGCTTACGGCGCCGAGGTGCAACTGGTCGAAGGGCCGCGCGAAGAGTCTCAGAACGAAGCGATACGCCAGTCTGGGCAAATCTTCTACTCCAGCCACAATTGGCAACCCTTCTTCCTGCAGGGGACAAAGTCCATCGCCTATGAGCTTTGGGAAGATCTCAAGTTCGAGGTGCCCGACAACATCATCGTCCCTGTCGGAGCAGGGAGCACTCTTCTTGGTTGTCACATTGGATTCAGCGAATTGTTGGCCGCTGGCCAGATATCGAAACTTCCCCGGCTCTTTGCTGCGCAGCCATTAAACTGTTCGCCACTGGATGCGAGCTTCACGGCGGGCATCGATACGCCGGTGCCGCGCGCGGTCCACAAAACAATTGCCGAGGGTACCGCCATCGCTCGTCCCTTGCGCCTGCGAGAAATGGTCCACGCCTTGAAGGAAACAGGTGGGGAAACGGTGGCAGTGTTGGAAGAAGAAATTGTAGGCGCCTTGCTGCGCCTCGCCGGGCTCGGACTGCTTGCCGAGCCGACCTCGGCTGTTGCCGCGGCGGCGCTGGCAAAACTAATTGCGCACAACGTCATCCGCGCCCGCGAGCGCACCGTGGTGTTGATTTCGGGCACCGGTATCAAGACTGCTTCCGCGATTGCCGAACTTTTCGATCACATCCATCAATAAATTCTCATGGCGGCGCTGGTGCCGTACGCAGGCTGCCTATCCATGCTATGAAGCGTTGCATAGCCAACGCGAACGGCGACTCACCCTCCAATGGCCAAATCCACGCTCTCCTTTGTCTGCCAGAACTGCGGCGCTGCCTATAACCGCTGGCAGGGCAAGTGCGACGCCTGCGGCGAATGGAATACGCTCGCCGAGGAGGACACCACCGGCGCGACCACGATGCCGGTCTCGATCCGCTCTAAACGCAAGGGTCGAAAGTTCGCGCTCGAAACGCTCACCGGCAAGAGCCATGAGGCCCCTCGCCTTTCCTCGGGCATGACCGAGCTTGACCGCGTCACCGGCGGCGGCTTTGTGCGCGGCTCGGTGCTCCTGGTCGGCGGCGATCCCGGCATCGGCAAATCGACGCTGCTCACCCAGGCGACAAGCCTGTTGGCGCGCGCCGGACATCGCGCGGTCTATATTTCCGGCGAGGAAGCAGTCGCCCAGGTGCGGTTGCGCGCTGAGCGCCTGGGGCTCGCCGATGCGCCGGTGCAGCTTGCGGCCGAAACCTCGGTTGAGGACATCGTCTCGACGCTGTCGGAAGGCGCGGTGCCGCGGCTGATCGTGATCGATTCGATCCAGACCATGTGGACCGACACGGTGGAATCCGCGCCCGGCACCGTGACGCAGGTGCGCGCCTCGGCGCAAGCGCTCATTCGATTTGCGAAAAAATCCGGCGCCGCGATCATCCTGGTTGGCCACGTCACCAAAGATGGCCAGATCGCCGGTCCGCGCGTGGTCGAGCATATGGTCGACGCGGTCTTGTCGTTCGAGGGCGAGGGCTCGCAACAATTCCGAATTTTGCGCGCGGTAAAAAACCGCTTTGGGCCGACCGACGAGATCGGCGTGTTCGAAATGACGGGCCTTGGCTTGCGCGAAGTCTCGAATCCTTCGGAACTGTTCCTGTCCGAGCGCGATCTCGGCAGCCCGGGCACGGCGGTTTTCGCAGGCATCGAGGGCACCCGCCCGGTGCTGGTGGAACTGCAGGCGCTGGTGGCGCCGACTTCGCTCGGCACGCCCCGCCGCGCGGTGGTCGGCTGGGACCCAAGCCGGCTGTCGATGGTGCTGGCGGTGCTGGAGGCCCATTGCGGGGTGAAACTCTCCGGCCACGACGTCTATCTGAATGTCGCCGGCGGGTTGCGCATCCAGGAACCCGCCGCCGATCTTGCCGCGGCGGCCGCGCTCGTGTCCTCGCTCGTGAACGCGCCGCTGCCGACGGATGCGGTCTATTTCGGCGAGATTTCGCTGTCGGGCGCGGTCCGCCCGGTGGCCCAGACGGCGGCCCGGCTCAAGGAAGCGGCGAAACTCGGTTTTGGGCGCGCGGTACTGCCCGAATCAGGTCGCGGCGAGGTCGGCGGCGATGCGGGCCTTGCCCTCAACACGGTTGGCGGACTAACCAGCCTGGTCGCTGAAATCGCCGCCCGCGGCGCCCCGAAAGGAAACCGGGACGGCGCTGTTGGGGAGAAAAATACCACACCTGCGAGATTCCGACGTCAGGAAGGCTAGCCGGACGTGACGCGCCCCGGCCGCGCCGCTATACAACCCGCGCGTAAAACGGGAAACGGGATGGAGCCAGTTCCGAGCTTGCCGCATGCAGCATCTGCCCTTCAGTTTGGTCGGCACCGACGCGCCGATTCGCAAGGTTTGAACGTACGAGCGGACCACACCAGCCGATGCCGATAACGATACTTGATCTGATCCTGCTCGCGGTGATGCTGGTCTCCGGTCTGCTCGCGATGGTCCGCGGCTTCATGCGCGAGATCCTGTCGATCGCAGCCTGGGGCGCGGCGGCACTGGCCACCCTTTATTCCTTCAACAAGCTGCTGCCGACCGCCAAGACCTATTTCAACAACGACACCGTTGCGGCCGGCGTGGTTGTTGCCGGCGTGTTCGTCGGTACCCTCATTGTGGTGTCCGTCATCACGGTGCGGATTTCCGACATGATCCTGGATTCCCGAATCGGGGCACTCGATCGCACCCTGGGCTTCCTGTTTGGGCTCGGCCGCGGCCTCCTGATTGTGGTGGTGGCGTTCCTGTTCTTCAGCTGGCTGGTCCCGGACAAGCAGCGGCCGGACTGGATCACGGGGGCGAAATCCCGCCTGGTGCTGCAGGGCACCGGCGACTGGCTGATGTCGCTCTTGCCGGATGACCCCGAGAACACCATCTTAAAGAGATTCAAGAAGAATAAGCCGGACGACGAACAAACTGACGCCGAGCCGCCCCCTCCCGGCAGCCCCGGCGATGGCTACAGTAAGCCTGCCCGGGACAGCCTTAAAAAGCTGATCGAGAAACCCGCGGCACATTAAGGTCAGCCAAGAGAGGCGCAATGGACGAGATGCAAAACCCCTCCGATGACGCCCATCTCGATCTGAACCCCGGCCCGCCCGGGATCCACTTACAGGACGACCTCGAAGGGGACACGCTACGCGAGGAGTGCGGCGTGTTCGGCATCTTCGGCCATCCCTCGGCCTCCGCCATCACCGCGCTCGGATTGCACGCCCTGCAGCACCGCGGCCAGGAGGCGGCCGGCATCGTCTCCTTCGATGGGACCAGGTTTCATTCCGAGCGGCGGCTCGGGCTCGTCGGCGACACCTTCTCCCGCCGCGAGGTGATCGAGCGCCTGCCCGGCAGTACCGCGATCGGCCATGTCCGCTACTCGACGACAGGCGCGACCATCCTGCGCAATGTGCAGCCGCTTTTTGCCGAGCTCAACGCCGGTGGCTTTGCGGTCGGCCACAATGGCAATCTCACCAACGGGCTGACGCTTCGCCGTGAACTCGTGCGCGACGGCGCCATGATGCAATCCACTACCGATACCGAAGTGATCCTGCACCTGGTTGCGCAATCCAAGCGCAACCGCTTCATCGACCGCTTCGTCGAGGCGCTGCGCGCGATCGAGGGCGCCTATTCGCTGGTCTCGATGACCAACAAGAAACTGATCGGCGCGCGCGACCCGCTCGGCATCCGGCCGTTGGTGCTGGGCGAGCTCGAGGGCTGCCCGATCCTCGCCTCAGAGACCTGCGCGCTTGACATCATCGGCGCGAAATATGTCCGCGACGTCGAGCCCGGCGAGATCCTGGTGTTTGACGAGCGCGGTGCGCAGAGCCACAAGCCGTTTCCGCCGAAGCCGCCCCGGCCCTGCATCTTCGAATATATCTACTTCTCGCGGCCGGATTCGGTCGTCGGCGGCCGCTCCGTCTATGAGGTCCGCAAGGCGTTTGGCGCCCAGCTCGCGCGGGAAAGCCATGTCGAGGTCGACGTGGTGGTGCCGGTGCCGGATTCCGGCGTACCCGCCGCCGTCGGCTACAGCCAGCACTCCGGCGTGCCGTTCGAGCTCGGCATTATCAGAAACCACTATGTCGGCCGCACCTTCATCCAGCCGACGCAAAGCATTCGCGAGTCCGGCGTGCGCATGAAGCACAATGCGAACCGCGCCGCGATCGCCGGCAAGCGCATCATCCTGATCGACGATTCCCTGGTACGCGGCACCACCTCGAAAAAGATCGTGCGCATGATGCGCGACGCCGGCGCGCGCGAGGTGCATTTCCGCCTCGCCTCGCCGCCGATCCTCTATCCCGATTACTACGGCATCGATCTGCCCGACCGCGACGGTCTGTTGGCGGCGAACCATTCGCTCGAGGAAATGCGCCAGGCGATCGGCGCGGATTCGCTGGCCTTCCTGTCGATCGACGGCATGTACCGCGCGATGGGCGAGCCCGGCCGCGATCCGGCCAACCCGAAATTCTCGGACCACTGCTTTACCGGCGTCTATCCGACCCACCTGACCGACCAGACCCAGGTCGAGCCGCAGCCACGTCAGCTTTCGCTGCTGGCGGAAGCGAGTTGACGCGAAGCTTCATTTCCCAGGATTTCGTCATGGCCGGGCTTGTCCCGGCCATCCACGTCTGTAAAACCCTGCCGCAAAGACGTGGATGCCCGGGACAAGCCCGGGCATGACGGAGAGAAATGTCCCCACCCCTCGCATCCCGTATCGCCCTCGTGACCGGCGCCTCGCGCGGCATCGGCTATGCCACCGCGCGGGCGCTTGCAAAAGCCGGTGCGCATATCGTGGCGGTGGCGCGGACGCAAGGCGGCCTCGAAGAGCTCGACGACGAGATCCGTCAAGACGGCGGCAGCACGACGCTGGTGCCGCTCAACCTCAGCGATTTCGACGGCATCGCCCGGCTTGGCGCCGCGCTGCATGAGCGCCACGGCAAGCTCGACATCCTCGTCGGTAATGCCGGCGTCGCCGGCCCCTCCTCGCCGCTCGGCCACATCGATCTGAAGCCGTGGACCGACGTAATTGCCGTCAACGTCACCGCGAACTTCCAGCTGATCCGCTGCATGGAGCCGCTGCTTCGGAAATCCGACGCCGGGCGCGCCGTGTTCATCACTTCGGCGGCTTCCAATAAGGCGCAGGCCTACCTCGGTCCCTATGCGGCCTCGAAGGCCGCGCTGGAAACCCTGGTGCGGGTGTGGGCCAATGAAACGGCATCGACCCGGATTCGCGTCAACCTGTTCAGCCCCGGCCCGGTCCGCACCCGCATGCGCGCCACGGTATTCCCCGGTGAAGACCCGTTGACGCTGGAGACGCCCGAGCAGGTCGCGCAATTCATCGTGCCGATGTGCATGCCCGCGTGGGGTGAGACCGGCAAGCTCTACGATTACAAGACCCGTACCCTGCAAAGCTTCCGCGCGCCGGCATGAGTGGCACGCATTCGGTCGTCATCCCCGCGAACGCGGGGAATCAGTATTCCAGAGGCACCCGTTATCGAAATCGAGAAGCCGCGGCGTACTGGATCGCCCGCCTTCGCGGGCGACGACGACTGTTTGTGAAGCAACCGCCGTGCGCAGCCCCACGCGATTGACTCGCAAAGCTCCTCGCGATTGACTGCTCGCAAGCGGAAAAAACCGCGGCCGCAAAATCAGGGGAGCACGCCATGAAACCGGCGCAACATCGCGGTCATTGGGCTGCTGCACGCTTTGCCAACATTTTTTCCGTCTGCGTCACGGCAAGTGTGTTGATCGCCGCGGCCGCGACCTCGCGCACCGCCCACGCCGGCGACATTCCGGCCTTTGCGGTCGACGCGTCCTGGCCGAAACAATTGCCGAACAATTGGATCATGGGTCAGGTCGGCGGCATTACCGTCGACTGGCAGGGACATATCTGGGTGATCCAGCGCCCGCGATCGCTGACCGAGGACGAAAAGGGCGTCACGCTGAACCCGCCGCGCTCGAAATGCTGCGTGCCGGCGCCACCGGTCCTGGAATTCGACGCCGACGGCAATCTGCTGCGCTCCTGGGGCGGACCCGGTGAGGGCTACGAATGGGTCGGCCGCGAGCACGGGATCGAGGTCGACGAGCGCGGCTTTGTCTGGATCGGCGGCAACGCCGACAACGACGACGTGCTCCTGAAATTCACCCTCGACGGCAAGTTCGTGATGCAGATTGGCAAGATCGCACCGCGCACCGGCAGTAACGACACCACCCAGCTTGGCAAGCCCGCCGAGACCGCGATCGACAAGGCAGCCGACGAACTCTACGTCGCCGACGGCTACGGCAACCGTCGCATTATTGTCTACGACGCTACAACGGGCGCCTATAAGCGGCACTGGGGCGCCTATGGCAATCCGCCCGACGACGACAAGCAGCCGCCTTATGATCCCAAGGCACAGGCGCAGCAGCAGTTCGGCAATCCCGTGCACTGCGTGAAGATCGCCAATGACGGCCTCGTCTATGTCTGCGATCGCACCCAGAACCGCATCCAGGTGTTCAAGAAGGACGGCACCTTCGTCAAGGAATGGTTCTACGAGAAGAACACGCTTGGCAACGGTGCGGTCTGGGACCTCGCGATCTGGCCCGACCCACAACAGACCTGGCTCTTGAATGCCGACGGCGAGAACAATGAAATCCGGATTCTGAAGCGCGAGGACGGCAGCGTGGTCGGCAGCTTCGGACACAACGGCCGCAACGCCGGACAATTCCACTGGGTTCATGCCATGGCGATCGACCAGCAGGGCAACGTCTATACCGGCGAGGTCGATAACGCCAAGCGTATCCAGAAATTCAAGCTGATCTCGGATGCGCTGCGTTAAGGCTAATCTCGGACGCCCTGCGTTACGAAAGCCGCCCGCACCGGATACCGGTCGCGCCAGGAAACCTTAGGCGGATTGCCGCGTTCCGCAGGAAAGGCTAACGGGAACGCGATCAGGCCGGTGCCAAGGCTCCCAAAGAAGGCTCCAAAAAAGAGAGCCCGCCCGGCGTTAACATTGGAGGGATTTCCATGAGGATGACGCTCGCGTGGCGCTATGCCGCGCTTATTGCATGTGCCGGATTAGGGCTTGCGACCTCGGCGCTGGCGCAGGACAAGACCGTCAAGATTGGCGTGCTCAACGACATGTCGAGCCTTTATGCCGACATCGGCGGCCCCAACTCGATCGTGGCCATCAAGATGGCGGTCGAGGATTCCGGCCTGACGGCCAAGGGCTGGAAGATCGACGTCTTGAGCGGCGATCATCAGAACAAGCCGGACGTCGGTGTGAACATCGCGCGTCAATGGATCGATGCCGAAAAGGTCGACGCCATCGCCGATACCCCGAACTCCGGTGTCGCGCTCGCGGTGAGCAATGTCGTGCGCGAGAGGAACGCGGTGCTGCTCAACTCCGGCGCCGCCACCGCCGACCTCACCGGCAAGGCCTGTTCGCCGAACACCGTCTCGTTCACCTATGATACCTACATGCTTGCCAACGGCACCGGCAAGGCGCTGACCAAGGCGGGCGGCGAGACCTGGTTTTTCCTGACCTCCGACTACGCCTTCGGCCACGCGCTGGAGCGCGACACGTCAGCCGTTGTCACCGCCAGCGGCGGCAAGGTGCTGGGCGCCGTCAGGCATCCGCTCAACACCTCCGACTTCTCCTCCTTCCTGCTGCAGGCGCAGTCCTCGAAGGCCAAGGTCATCGGTCTTGCCAATGCCGGCGGCGACACCACCAATGCGATCAAGCAGGCGTCCGAATTCGGCATCGTGGCGGGTGGCCAGAAGCTCGCGGCGCTGCTGCTGTTCATCAACGACGTCCATTCGCTGGGCGTGAAGACCGCACAGGGCCTCACCTTCACCGAATCCTTCTACTGGGACATGAACGACCAGACCCGCGCATGGTCCAAGCGCTTCGAGAAGCTATCGCCGAAAGGCACAATGCCGTCGATGACGGTGGCGGGAAACTACGCCGCCGTGCTGCATTACCTCAAGGCACTGGAGGCGCTCGGCGGCAATCCGCATGATGGCGCCAAGGTCGTCGCCAAGATGAAAGAAATCCCCACCGACGATCCCCTGTTCGGCAAGGGCCCGCTGCGCGTCGACGGCCGCAGGATCATTCCGGCCTATCTGTTCGAGGTGAAGAAGCCCGACGAGTCGAAATACCCGTGGGACTATTACAAGACGATCGCCACGATCTCGCCGGAGGATGCGGCCAAGCCGCTCGAAGCAAGCGAGTGTCCGCTGGTGAAGAAGTAGGCGAAGCCTGCCAGCCGACCGGATCGATCAATCCGGCCGGCTGGCGAATTGTGACCCATCAAGCCCTCAGCGCCACGTTCCGGAACGCCTTGACCAGCGAGTTCTCCAGTTTTCCGTCCATGCCACACAGGATCTTATAGGCGTCCTGGCGCGACATGGCAGGCCGATAGGGTCTCGCCTCAATAAGCGCGGCGAAAATGTCGGAGATAGTCAGCAGTCTCACCAGATCGGAAATCTCCGGCGCGTTCAGCCCATCGGGATAACCGGAGCCGTCGAGATATTCATGGTGATGCCTCACCCCATCAAGAATCTCCGGACTGATGCCTGAGATATCTTTCAACAACTCATATCCGATCACTGGATGGCGCCTCATCATCTCCTCTTCCGCAGGGTCGAGGCGTCCGGGCTTGTCGAGAATGGATACGGGGATGCGGGCTTTCCCGATATCATGCAGGGTTGCCGCCAGTCCAAGTCGCGCGACATCCGGGCCGGAGAACCCAGTGTCCAAGGCGAAACTGACTGCCACTCCCGTGACCAGCAGGCAATGCTGGAACGTTCCTTCATGATATCGGCGCACGTTGTCGAGCCACGCAGTCAACCCATTTTGGACGATGCTATTGACGATTTGCGACGTGGCGTATTCGGCGTCTGAAAGGTTAATTGCTTTACCGTGCCGCACAGCCGAGAACATGGACGCGAAGGCTGCGGCACTATCGGTGACCTCAGGTGATGCGCCGGCAACGCCATCGGCTTGCGATGCCCTTTTTGCGAGTTCGATCTGCGCCAGTTTGACTATGACTTCTCTTGGGCGCGAAACCACGGCGGTGGCTCCGAGTGCATGGGCTTGCGCCACCATGGAACGGACGTGGTTGCGAACGACAAACAGCTTTTCGACGATGCAATTCAGCTCGCGAAAGACAAGCCTGATTTGCTCGACGCAAACTGACTTGCGCAGGTCGGCGTCGACCATGAGCACATGGCTTGGGCCAATTGCCGTGTCATTGCCTCCCAATAACTGCGGCACAACGTGAAATCGCGGCTCCAGCATCGCACGGACGGCCGGGATCTTGGCGGGCTCGTCGGTTACGAAATGAACAAGCATTGCAACGCCAGATGCGAAAACATGAAGTTGGGCCTCGACGCGAAACTGAACGATGACCTGGCATCTTGGGAGAAACTTCCTAATCGCAGGCTAACGAACTGCCGACGTGTTTCCGCCGAACGCCGCTTCTTCAGGCAACCCTCTCAATTCGCCTTCGCACGCCAAAATAATATGCTGCACTGCACAATATGCGCGCCGTCGGGAAAGCCCGATTTTGATCGCGAAGCTTCAGGTCTTATTCCCCGCCATCGCCAGCGTCCGCACCGCGACCGCGAATGCCAGCAACAACAGCACTGAGGCGAGCAGGAATGGCGCGCCGGGCAATTTCAGGGGTGCGTCGCTGCCGATAAAATAGGCGAAGGTCAGCGTGAACGGGAATGGCCCGAGCAGCTGCGACACACTTTGCACGCTCGAGGTCGCGCCCTGCAACTGACCCTGCTGATCGGGCGCGACCAGCCGTGTCATCAGGGCCTGCGTCGCCGCGCCGGCAACGCCCCACAGCGCCATCACGGGAATGCCGAGCCAGAACAGCGCGCCCGTCGGCGCGGCGCCGAAAACCAGGAAGCCCGCGGCGCCGCAGGCTAGTCCCAAAAACAGCGCCCGGCGTTCGCCGAAGCGCTTGACGATCGGCCCGATTGCCGTGCCCTGCACCACCATGGAGCAGATGCCGACAAGGGCGAGCGTCGCACCGACCGTGGTCGTGTCCCAGCCGTAGCGATAGGTCGCGTAGAGCACGAAGGTCGAGGGCAGCACGACATGTGCAAGCTGGGCGAAGAAATTTGCAAGCGACAAGCCGGCGAGCAGGCGGCTCGAACGCAACAGATGCAGCGCGCCGACCGGGTTGGCGCTGCTCCAGCGCAATGGAGAGCGGCGGTCCCTGGGCAGCGACTCCGGCAGGATCAGGAGGCCATAAAGGGCGTTGGCAAAACTCAAGGCTGCCGCGACCCAAAACGGCAGCCGCGGCTCGATACCGCCGAGCAATCCGCCGAGCGCTGGCCCCAAGATGAATCCGGCACCGAAGGCGACGCCGATCTTGCCGAACACCGCCGCGCGTTGTTCAGGCGCGGTCAGGTCGGTGATGTAGGCGAATGCCGTCGAGATGCTCGCCGACGTGATGCCGGAAATCACCCGGCCGATGAATAACCACGTGAGTGACGGCGCCAGCGCCATCAGCACGTAGTCCAGCGCAAGTCCGAAATTCGACAGCAGCACCACCGGCCGCCGGCCAAACCGGTCCGACAGCGCGCCCACGATCGGCGAGAAGAAGAACTGCATCAACGCCCATACGGTGCCGAACAGGCCAAAGATGCGCGCCGCATTTGCGGTGTCGTTGTTGACGAAACTCTCGATCAGCTTGGGCAGGATCGGGATGACGACGCCGAGCGCCAGCGTATCCAGCAGGATGGTGACGAAGATAAAGGCGACCGCCGCGCCGCGCAACGGCGCCGCTGCGGCGACGCTTTGAGATGCGCCCTCGCTCATGACGGCCGCTTGCGCTTGTGCGCAAAGGGATTGGCCTTCTCGCGCAACGTGATCCGCACCGGCGTCCCCGGCAGATCGAACGCCTCGCGCAAGGAGTTGATGAGATAGCGCAAGTAAGATTGCGGCACGGCGTCGGCGCGCGAGCAGAACAGCACGAAGCTCGGCGGCCGCGCTTTGGTTTGCGTAATATAGTTCAGCTTCAACCGCCGCCCCGCCACTGCCGGCGGCGGGTTGGCACCGACGGCCTGCTCGAACCAGCGATTGAGCGCCGCGGTCGGCACGCGCTTGTTCCAGACCGCATAAGCCTGCTCGATCGCGCTCATCAGGCGGTCGATCCCCTCACCCATCAGGCCAGACACGGCAATCACCGGCACGCCCTTGACCTGCGGCAGCCAATGATCGGCCTCGGTGCGCAGCGCCGAAATCAGTCCAGGCTTTGCCGCCATCAAGTCCCATTTGTTGACCGCGATCACCAGCGCGCGGCCTTCGCGCTCGATCAGGTCGGCAATTCGCAAATCCTGCTCTTCGAATTTATTCTGGGCATCGATCACCAGGACAACGACTTCGGCAAAACGCACCGCGCGCAACGCGTCCGCTACCGAAAGCTTCTCCAGTTTCTCTTCGATCCGCGCGCGCCGCCGCAGACCCGCAGTATCGAACACGCGAAAGTCGCGGTCCTTCCATTTGATGTCGACGGAAATGGAATCGCGGGTGGTACCGGCTTCCGGGCTGGTCAAAAGGCGTTCTTCGCCGAGCAGATGGTTGATCAGTGTCGATTTGCCGGCATTGGGACGCCCGACGATCGCGACCCGGATCGGCCGCTTGGAGAAATCCTCCTCCGTATCGTCATCGCTCGCCTGATCCTCTTCATCGATGGGCTCCGGCATCAGTGCACGCACGGCACCGTAGAGATCGCTAAGGCCTTCGCCGTGCTCGGCCGAGACTTCGATGGGATCGCCGAGGCCGAGCGCGTAGGATTCCATCGCGCCGACTTGGCCGTGCTTGCCCTCGGCCTTGTTGGCGACCAGAATCACCGGCTTGTCGGCGCGGCGCGCGAAGTCGGCAAAGGCACGATCGTTCGGGGTCAGCCCAGCACGCGCGTCGATGACGAACATCAGGGCGTCGGCGAGCGCGATTGCGGTTTCCGTCTGCTCCTGCATCCGCGCCGTGAGCGAGCCGCGAGCGCCTTCGTCGAGACCGGCGGTATCGATGACAGTGAATTCGAGATCGCCCAGCCGCGCCTCGCCTTCCCTGCGGTCGCGCGTCACACCCGGTTCGTCATCGACCAGCGCAAGCTTCTGCCCGACCAGCCGATTGAACAGCGTCGATTTTCCGACATTGGGCCGGCCGATAATGGCAATCGTAAAGGACATTGATGATCCCAGCGCATTTTATGATGCGCCTGTCAATGAGACGGAGATGGGAAATTAACGCTGGAAGGTGCTGCTCGGCAGCGGCGCCGGGAATGGCTGCGCAGACTGCTGCGCCGGTTGCGCCTGCGGCCCGGCGGCCTGGTCGGGCGGCGGTGCGGTGGTGCGTTTGCGCGCGATCTTCTTCGGTTTGGGCGGCGGCGGTGCTGCGGACGTACCATCCTCCTCGGGCGCCGCCTGCGCATCGGGCGCGGCCTGCTGCTCGGCCGGAGCCGTGCTCGCAGTAGTGGCCGCCTGCTTGCCCCTGGATTTGGACTTCGCCTGCTTCGCGTTCGGCGGCTCAGCCGGCGCAGCGGAAGCGGCCGCAGCGGCCTCGGCGTTCTGCTGCTCCTGCTGATCGCGCGCGCCCTTGTACAAATCCTTCGGCACGCCCTGTTCGAGGCCCGGCACGCCCTCGGGAAATACCGGTTTGCGTTCGCCCGGCAGCTTCTTCTTGGTGTCGAGCCAGTCGAGCATATCGGTCGGATCGAAACTGGACAATCCGCCGGAGCACCCGGCCAGCGCGGCCGACAATGCGACGAGGACGGCGGCTGCGATCAGGCGGTGCGAGCGGCGCATGGTCGATATCCCGATCACATTCTTATCCCCACCTTATCGCCGCCGTCAGCTCTTCGCGACCGACGGAAGCAAAGCCTGCAGCGCTTCGGCGCGCGAGCGCATGCCCGGCGGCGTCTCGGCGTCGTTGGCAATCATCTCCAGCCATTGGCGTGCGGCCGTGGTGTCATTGGCGCGCCAGGCCGACAGCGCCAGCAATTCGCGCGCGCTGTGGCGGTAGGTCGCCCCCGGGGCGGCCGCGGCCTCGAGCCGCTGAAGCATGTTGGGATAGCTTAAAGCATCCAACAGCAATCCGGCGGCGCGGACTTTTGCAAGATCCTGCAGCTCCGCGCCGACGCTGCGGTCGGCGGCGATGTCGTCGAACATTTTGGCCGCCGCCTGGGAATCGCGATTGGCAACCTCCCCGGCAACTCGGAACCGCGCCAGCACGCGATAGCCTGCCGGGCCCTGCGCGGCCAATTCCGCAAACGCCGCTTCCGCCTCGCCATGCTTGTTCTGTTCCGACAGCTCGACCGCCTTGTCGAACGCGGCTCCCGCTTCAGCCGCCTTCTTGGCTTCCAGGTATTGGTAGCCGCGCCAGCCGCCCACCGCGGCGACGATCAGAACAGCGAGCGCGATGATGTAGATCGAATATCGGTCCCACAGCTTTTTGAGCTGATCGCGACGTACTTCCTCGTCTACTTCATCAAATAATTCAGACACTTAACGATATCCCATCCCCAGGGCCGCTATTTGACCGAAAAGCCCGTTCCCAGCGTGGCGCGGCGTTACCCTATCGATATGGCGACGGCAAGGCAAAGCCAGCCGGATCAAGGCGTTAACAGTGGAGGACCAACGGCGGACCGCGGTTCCAAAACGCCTTATCGGGCCGCCAGCGCCTCGCGCAGTTGCCGTTTTATCACCTTGCCATTGGCATTGCGCGGCAGCGGCACCGCCGTGAGCTCGATCGTCTCCGGCACCTTGTAGTCCGACAGCCGTTCGGCGCACCAGGCCCGCAGCGCCTCGGCACCGACGTCGTCGCGCGTCACAACCACGGCATGCACGCGCTCGCCGAGCACCGGGCACGGCTTGGCGATGATTGCGCTCTCGACCACGCTGTTGTGACCGGCGAGCACCGATTCGACTTCGGCGGAATAGATCTTCAAACCGCCGCGGTTGATCATGTCCTTTTGGCGATCGAATACCCGTATGAAATTGTCGGCGTCGATCGAGCCGAGATCGCCGGAATGCCAGAAACCGCCGGTAAAACTTTCAGCCGTCGCCTCATGATTGTTCCAATAGCCCTTGATGACCTGGGCGCCACTAATCCAGATTTCGCCGATCTCGCCGCGCGGCAACTCACGGCCGTTCGCATCCATCACCGTAATCTGCGCACCCGGACAGGGCAGACCAACACTGTCGATGTGAGCCGCGGTCAATTCGCCCGGCATCAGCGTCGACGGCGACGTGGTCTCGGTCGAGCCATAGGCATTGATCAGTTTCAGGCCGGGAATTTTGACGGCCAGCTTCTCGATCGTGGCGATCGGCATCGGCGCACCGCCATAGCCGCCGATCCGCCACGCCGAGAGATCGTAGCTGTCGAAATCGGTTTGCAGTAAGCAAAGATTATACATCGCCGGCACCATCACCGTGTAGGTGATCCGCTCGCGCGCGGCGATCTCCAGGTATTCCGCGGCCTTGAATTCCGCGACGATGATCAACGTGCCGGCGCAGCGCACCATGCTCATGACGTTGGCGACGACGCCCGTAACATGGGCGAGCGGCACCGCCGCGATCGAGCGATCCGCCGATGTCAGCTGCAGGCAGGCCTCAAAGATCATCGCCGAATGGATCACGTTGCAATGCGCGAGCATCGCGCCCTTTGGCCGCCCGGTCGTGCCCGACGTATAGAGGATCATCGCAGTGTCTTCCTCGCCGACGTCGGCGGGCGCTCGCGCCGGCGCGTTGTCGGCTAAAGTTTCGAACGGCGAAGCGCCTTCGTCGCCGACGGCGATCCGATGCATCAGGTCCGGAACATCGGCCGCCTCCGGCAGACGACCCGATAACGCCGCCTCATGGATCAGGAGCTTTGCGCCGCAATCGGTGAGCACATAGGCGATCTCGGGCTTTTGCTGCCGGGTAGAGAGCAGCACCGTGACCAGGCCGGCATGGGCGACGGCGAACATCGTCAGCACGAACTCGATCCGATTGCCGAGCAGAACCGCGACACGGTCGCCGCTGACGAGGCCAAGTTTGCCGAATCCGGCGGCGATCTGCGCCGACTGACGCGCAATCTCGCGCCACGTCATGCGGCTGATGCCACAGACCAGCGCCTCGCCGTCGGGATTTCGCGCGGCCGCCTCCGCCACCATGGCCCAGATGTTTTTGGGCCGGTCGCAAAACGCAGGCACCACGCGATCGCCGAACCGTGTTTCCAGCCGCATGGCGGGAATGGAATATTGCGACCAGTCCATCGCCTCGCTCGCTAGCTTTTTGTTTTCATCCCGTAGACATGCTCTGGGCCGGGGAATGTGCGCGAGCGCACGTCTTTGGCATAGCTCTCGACCGCCGCCTCGATCGCGGGTCCGAGATTACCGTAGCGGCGAACGAATTTCGGCGTCCTCGGTGAAAGCCCCAGCATGTCCTCCAGCACCAGCACCTGGCCGTCGCAGGCGCTGCTGGCGCCGATGCCGATGGTGGGAATGGCGATCGCTTGCGTGATCTTACGCGCCAGCGGTTCGGCCACCGCTTCGATCACGACCGAAAAGGCGCCGGCTTGCGAAATCGCGCCAGCGTCATTCTCGATCGGCTCCCAACTGCCCTGCTCGCGGCCTTGCGCGCGGAACGAGCCGAGCGCGTTGATCGACTGCGGCTTCAATCCGATATGGCCCATCACGGGAATGCCGCGTTGGCTAAGAAACGCCACGGTTTCCGCCATCCGCGCGCCGCCTTCGAGCTTCACCGCGCCGCACTGCGTCTCCTTCATGATCTTGACCGCGGAATGAAACGCCTGCTCCTTCGATGCTTCGTAGGAGCCGAAAGGCATATCAACCACGACCAGCGCGTGGCTGGAGCCGCGCATCACGGCACGACCCTGCAGGATCATCATCTCGAGCGTCACCGGCACCGTGGTCTCAAAACCATGCATCACATTGCCCAGCGAATCGCCAACGAGAATGACGTCGCAATGGCGGTCGACCAGCGCCGCCGTATGCGCGTGATACGACGTGAGCATCACGATCGGCTCGCCGCCTTTACGGGCACGGATTTCCGGCGCGGTCTTGCGCCTGATGGCGGAGGCAACTGACATCTCAAACTCCAACCACGGGAACGCCGATCACGACCGGATGGAACGCGAAAGCGAGCGCCAGATAGGCGACGAATCCGACCGCGACCGCGATCAGGTCATTGACGAGGCCGCCGACCGGTATCGGCGGCGCACCGGCGTCAGCGCGGTGTTTCAGCGATACGCGGTCAAACACGGCCCATCCCAGAAACGAGCCGAACAGGATGATCGAACCGAGGTCGCCACTGGCAAGCAAATGCGCCGCCGCCCACAGTTTGACGCCTGCCAACATCGGGTGCTTCACCGCGGTATAGATCCGGCCGCGGATATAGGATGCCACCACCAGGATCACCGCCGGCAGCATCAGCGCGACGGTAATCTGCTTTAAGAACCTGGGCGGATACCAGACGTCGATCGAACCGGTCGCACGATAATGACCAAAGCCCCAGACGATCAGCGCAAGCCCTGCCAACGACGCCAGCGCATAACCGATCTTGTAACCACCCTCGCCCAGCGAGGCGATCATGCGGGCCCGCAAGCTCCGTTGCGTGGTCAGCGCATGCACGCCGAGGAACAGCACGAGCCCCACGATCAGTACCAGCAGTCCCAAGATGTCCTCTCCTGCAGGCGAGCCTCAGGCTTTTTCCGGATCCTGCTCTAATTGGCGAAAACCTTGTCGGCGGCAGTAAGGATGCTGTCGTTGGGTTGCTTGGAGCAGAATTGGGACAAGGCTTTCGTCTTTTCGGTAAACCCCACAGGGTCCAGCACGGCAGAGTTATTCTTGTGCCCGAAATAGCCGCTCAGCCAAAACAAAAAAGGGCCTCTGTCGTTCGGTGTGGTTTTCTCCCAGAACTGCTCGCAAGTCATCGCCGAAAAGTCGACCGCCGGCAGCTTTTTCTCCTGTGCCTTCACCTCGTGGAACGAGCACAGGAAGATGACCAAGCACAACGCGGTGACTGATTTCATGACGTTTCCTTTTATTTTGGCCGATTCCCATCGACGCGAGCGCGCGCCGCAGCGCCGTAGACTTAGCCATGCCTCGCTTTTTTTGCCAGCCTTTTTACGCGTGGAGCCGGGTATCGAACGGCGTCACCGCCGGTCTTCTTGCTTGCCCAGCTCGCGGTTATCGACATAGCGGATGGCGATCGGCCGGCCGGCGAGCGCGCCGCCAAGTCCATCGCTGAATTTCAGCGGCAGGCAGGCATCAAGCGAGGTGTTGATCGCCTTGAGATAGGTGGCGCGGGTATCGGCCGGCACACCCGCAGTGGCAAAGGTCATGCGCGGCGGCCCGATCATTCCGCCGGATTTGTTGAAGGAAAAGCGCACCGACATCTGCATCCCTTCGCGGGCGCTGTCGGCCGGCGGCGGCGACCAGCATGAGCGCAATTCCGCGAACAGATCCCCGATGTTATAGAGGTCGTGATCTGGCTTTTGATATTTCCGAGCGTCCTGCTGCGGCGGCACGGTTTCGATCGTGAGCTGCAGGTTTTCGCCATAGGGATAGTCCAGCTCCGGAATGCAGGGGCCATGGTTGAAGACGCTGCAGAACGACGGCGTGCATGGCCTGCCATCGAGCACGCTGCAAGGTTCGTGGGAAAACGGTATGGGATTGATCTGCCGCCGTCGCGCGTCGGCATTTCCCGTCATCGCGACAGCGAAGAGAAAAAACATCGAGATGACAACGACGCGCCGCAGCATGAAACGCGACCTCGTGGGCGATATGATGGAAAAATGATACGCCCCGCACGCGGCATCAAGCCCGGCCGCGTTCACATCCCTGCGTTCGTCCATGGCGCCGATGCCGCCACCCACCGTCATCGCCCGGCTCGACCGGGCAATCCAGTATTCTAGAGGCGTAATGGATCAAATCGAGAAGCCGCGGCGTACTGGGTCCCCCGCTTTCGCGGAGGACGACAGGGGGCGCACGCTCTCGCCGGCTTACCCCTTCTTCTTCACATCCTTGATGCTGGAAAAGGTAATGCCCTCGGCGCGCTCGCTGATATAGCCGAGATAGAATTCGTTCTTCGCCAAAAATACCGGATCGCCGTCGACGTCGTCGGCGACGCCGGAGCCGTTGGCGACGATGAACGCATCGAGCTTCTTGCGGTCGTCGGAGGAAATCCAGCGCGCGAGCTGGAATTCACTCACTTCAAACTCCACTGGCAGCGAATATTCGGCATCGAGCCGCGCTTTGAGCACGTCGAGCTGCAGCGGGCCGACCACGCCGACCAGCGCCGGCGCGCCGTCGCGGGGACGGAACACCTGCACCACGCCCTCCTCCGACATCTGCTGCAGGGCCTCTTTCAGCTTCTTTGCTTTCATCGCATCCGTCAGACGCACGCGGCGGACGATTTCCGGCGCAAAACTGGGAACGCCGACGAACGTAAGGTCCTCGCCCTCGGTCAGGGTGTCGCCGATGCGCAAGGTGCCATGGTTGGGAATGCCGACGACGTCGCCGGCAAAGGCTTCATCCGCCAGCGCGCGGTCCTGGGCAAAGAAGAATTGCGGACTGGACAGCGACATGTTCTTGCCGGTGCGTACCAGTTTTGCCTTCATGCCGCGGGAAAGCTTGCCGGAGCACAGCCGCGCAAAGGCGATGCGATCGCGATGGTTCGGATCCATGTTGGCCTGGATCTTGAACACGAACGCGCTCATGCGCGGTTCCGCCGCGTCGACCTTGCGCAGGTTGGATTCCTGGGCGCGCGGCTCGGGCGCGAACCGCCCCAAACCCTCCAGGAGATCGCCGACCCCAAAATTGCGCAGCGCGCTGCCAAAATAGACCGGCGTCAGGTGGCCCTCGCGAAACGCGTCGAGCTCGAACGGCTTGCAGGCCTCGCTCACCAGAGCGAGTTCGTCCTTGATCGCAGCGACATCGAGATTGGGATTAAAGGCCGCGAGATCGGCGATATCGATTTGTTGTGCAGCGCCGGTCTTGGCGCCACCGCCTTCGAGCAGGCGCACCCCGCCACTCGCGACATCGTAGGTGCCGAGGAAATCGCGACCGCGGCCGACCGGCCAGGTCACCGGCGTGGTGTCGAGCGCCAGCGTCTTTTCGATTTCGTCCAAAAGATCGAACGTATCGCGGCTTTCCCGATCCATCTTGTTGATGAAGGTGATGATCGGAATATCCCTGAGACGACAGACCTCGAACAGCTTGCGCGTTCGCGCCTCGATGCCCTTGGCGGCGTCGATCACCATCACGGCGGAATCGACCGCGGTCAGCGTTCGATAGGTGTCTTCGGAAAAGTCCTCATGGCCCGGCGTGTCCAACAGGTTGAACACACGGCCTTCGAACTCGAACGTCATCACCGAGGTGACGACGGAGATGCCGCGCTCGCGCTCGATCTTCATCCAGTCGGAACGGGTATTGCGCCGCTCGCCCTTGGCCTTGACTTGGCCGGCAAGGTTGATGGCGCCGCCGAACAGCAACAGCTTTTCCGTCAGTGTGGTCTTGCCGGCATCCGGGTGGGATATGATCGCAAAGGTGCGACGGCGCGCCACCTCTTGGGCAAGCGGCGAACGGGACGGCTTTTCGGCTGTGACGGCAAGGTCGGTCATGATGCCTTGGTGTTTGCGGCTTGAGCGTTTGGCAGGGAAACCGGGTCGGATCAAGGGCGGCCGGCACCTTCGATATAGGGATTCGACGGCCTAACTCCAGCCGGCCGGTTACCGCACCAACGCTACCACCCAAGCCACCGCCCAATAGGCCAGGGCGGCGACGATGGCGGAAGCGGGTATCGTGATCACCCAGGCATAGACGATCGAGCTCGCGACGTTCCAGCGCACCGCCGAGACCCGCCGTACCGCGCCGACCCCGACAATGGCGCCGGTGATCGTATGCGTCGTTGATACGGGAACCCCGAGGAACGTTGCCATGAACAGGGTGGCGGCGCCGCCGGTCTCGGCGCAAAATCCCTGCATCGGCGTCAGTTTGGTGATCCTAAGTCCCATGGTACGGACGATGCGCCAGCCGCCCATCAGCGTGCCCAGCGCCATCGCTGCCTGGCAGGCCAGGACCACCCAGAACGGGACCGAGAATTGCGCGCCGAGCTTGCCTTGCGAATAGAGCAGCACCGCGATCATGCCCATGGTCTTCTGTGCGTCATTGCCGCCGTGGCCCAGCGAATAGAGCGAGGCCGAGGCGAATTGCAGAATGCGGAAGGCGCGATCGACCGCATAGGGCGTCGAGCGCACCGAGGCCCAGGAGACGATGGCAACCAGCACCATCGCCAGCAGGAATCCGACCACCGGCGACACTACGATCGCGATCAGCGTCTTCGATAGCCCGCTCCACACCGCGGCCGAAATGCCGGCCTTGGCCATGCCGCCCCCGACCAGTCCGCCGATCAGAGCGTGCGAGCTGGAAGAAGGAATCCCAAGCCCCCATGTGATCAGGTTCCAGACGATGGCGCCGATCAGCGCGGCAAAGATCACTGCGCTGTCAACGATGCTCGGTTCGATGATGCCGGTGCCGATGGTGTTGGCGACATGAAGTCCGAACACCAGGAAGGCGACGAAGTTGAAGAAGGACGCCCATAACACCGCATAATGCGGGCGCAGCACACGGGTGGACACGATGGTGGCAATCGAATTGGCGGCGTCATGCAGTCCGTTGAGAAAGTCGAACAGCAGCGCCACCGCGATCAAGCCGATCAGAACGGGAAGACCCAGCGTGGCATCCACAATGCTGTCCTGCCCTATACCTGTTCGATCACGATCGAATTGATCTCGTTCGCGACATCGTCGAAGCGATCGGCGACTTTCTCGAGATGGTCGTAGATCTCGGCGCCGACGATGAAATCCATGGTGTTGGCGTTGCGATGCTTGAGGAACAGTTCCTTCAGGCCGATGTCGTGGAGATCGTCGACCCGCCCCTCCAGCTTGGTCAGCTCTTCCGTCATCGCCGTCAGCATCGCGACGTTGGCGCCGATCGCGCGCATCAGCGGCAGCGCGCGCACGACCAGATTGGCGCACTCGACCAGGAGCCCGCCGATTTCGCGCATCGGCGGCTCGAAGCTCCGGACCTCGAACAGCACCACAGCTTTTGCGGTCTGCTGCATCTGGTCGATCGCATCATCCATCGAGGTGATCAGGTTCTTGATGTCGCCGCGGTCGAACGGGGTGATGAAGGTGCGGCGGACGGCGGTCAGCACCTCGCGGGTGATATTGTCGGCGTCATTCTCGAACTGGTTGACGCGCTGACAGTACACCGGCGTCTCATCGCCACCGCGCAGCATGTCCTGCAGCGCCAGCGCCCCCTGCACCACGGTTTGGGCGTGGCGAGCGAACAGGTCGAAAAACCGCTCTTCCCTAGGAAGAAACGAGCGAAACCAACTCAGCATGGGCTATTTCCACCATTCCGGAGCGGCCGTTCAGCGGCCTGTCACAGAACTGTCATAGACCGAATTTGGCCGAAAGGCCCATCCATGCCCCGCTTGGCAGCCGAGATCATCCACCGCTTTGTTCGCGGGCCAGAAAAAGCGTGGGAAATCCGAACTTTAGAGCGAGATCCGGAAGTAATGCGCAATCTCGCCGATCAGGCCGCGGCGGAACGTCAGCACGCAGGCAACGAAGATCACGCCCTGGATCACGGTCACCCATTGCCCGAACCCGGCAAGATACTGCTGCATGGCGATGATCACGAAGGCACCCACCACCGGCCCGAAAACGGTGCCGAGCCCGCCGACCAGCGTCATCAGCACGATCTCGCCCGACATGCTCCAGTGCACGTCGGTGAGCGAAGCGTTCTGGGCGACGAATACTTTTAGCGACCCGGCAAACCCCGCCAGCGTGCCGGAGAGGATATAGGCGAGCAACTTGTACTGATCGGTCTTGTAGCCGAGCGAGATCGCACGCGGCTCGTTCTCGCGGATCGCTTTCAAGACTTCCCCGAACGGCGAGTTGATCGTGCGATAGATCAGCAGGAATCCCGCCAGGAAGCCGGCGAGCACCACATAATAGAGGGTTGTCGATTTCGAGAGATCGAAAATTCCAAACAGATGTCCCTGCGGAATACCCTGGATGCCGTCTTCGCCATGGGTGAAAGGCGTCTGCAAATAGATGAAGTACAGCAATTGCGACAGCGCCAGCGTTATCATCGAGAAATAGATGCCCTGCCGGCGGATGGAGACGAAGCCCGTGACGACGCCGAGAGCCGCCGCGGCGGCAATGCCGGCCAGGATCCCCAGTTCAGGCGACAATCCCCACACTTTCAGCGCGTGCGCGCTGACGTAGCCCGCGGTGCCTAGGAACATCGCGTGGCCGAACGAGAGCAAGCCGCCATAACCGATCAAGAGGTTGAAGGCGCAGGCAACCAGCGCAAAGCACAGCGCCTGCATCACGAAAAACGGATAGATGCCGGTGAGCGGCACGATCGCCAGCAGCACCGCCATGATGGCAAACACGATCATCTCGTCGCGCATCGCGCGCGGGGTTACCGGTATCGAATTGTCGGTGATTGCTGTCATGTCAGGCCGCCCGTCCGGTCAGTCCCGTTGGCTTTATCAGGAGCACCAGCACCATCAGGACGAATACCACGGTGTTGGACGCTTCGGGATAGAAGTATTTTGTCAGCCCCTCGATCACCCCCAACGCGAAACCGGTGATGATCGATCCCATGATCGAACCCATGCCGCCGATCACCACCACCGCGAACACCACGATGATGAGGTCGGCCCCCATCAACGGCCGCACCTGGTTGATCGGCGCCGACAGCACGCCGGCGAGCGCCGCCAGGCCAACGCCGAGGCCATAGGTCAGCGTGATCATCCGCGGCACGTTGATGCCGAAGGCGCGCACCAGGGTCGGGTTTTCGGTCGCCGCGCGTAAGTAAGCGCCAAGCCGCGTCCGCTCGATCAGGTACCAGGTGGCAAGGCACACGGCGAGCGAGAACACGACCACCCAGCCGCGATAGATCGGCAAAAACATGAATCCGAGATTCATGCCGCCCTTCAGCTCGTCGGGGATCGCATAAGGCAGGCCGGAGGAACCGAAATAGTTCTGGAACACGCCCTGCACGATCAGGGCGATGCCGAAGGTCAAGAGCAGACCATAGAGATGGTCGAGGCCGGACAGCCATTGCAGCATGGTCCGCTCCAGGATCATGCCGAAAATGCCGACCGCAATCGGCGCGATGATCAGCGCCGGCCAGTAGCCGATGCCCGCCACGTTCAGCAGGAAATAGGCGCAGAACGCGCCCATCATGTAGAGCGCGCCATGCGCGAAATTGATGATGTTGAGCATGCCGAAGATCACGGCGAGCCCGAGACTGAGCAGCGCATAGAACGAGCCGTTGATCAGTCCCACCAGAAGCTGGGCGTAGAGAGCCTGCATGGTCTTAGTCTTTCGCGCTCAATTTGCGTTGCGCCGTCCGACAGAATAGCGCCCGCAGGCCGCAAGGCCGGCAGGCAGTCGATTTGTTACTTCTTCACCAGCGGGCAAGCGCTTTCCGAAAGCGGCCTGAACGCCTGATCTCCCGGGGTCGTTCCGACCAGCTTGTAATAGTCCCACGGTCCCTTGGATTCTTCCGGCTTCTTGACCTCAAACAGATAGGCTGGATGAATCTTGCGGCCGTCTACGCGTATCGAGCCCTTGCCGAACAAGGGATCGTCGGTCGGCATTTCCTTCATTTTAGCCACCACCTTGGCGCCGTCATGGGGATTGCCGCCCATCGCTTCGAGCGCCTTGAAGTAGTGGATCAAGCCGGAATAGACGCCGGCCTGCACCATCGAGGGCTCCGCCTTGTTCTTCGCGCGCTCTGAAAAACGCTTGGAAAACGCGCGCGTCCCGTCGTTCAGGTCCCAGTAGAAGGTTTCGGTGAAATTCAGTCCCTGTGCCACCTTCAGGCCCAACGAATGCACGTCGGTAATGAACAACAGAAGCCCGGCGAGTTTCTGGCCTCCCGCGACGATGCCGAATTCCGAGGCCTGCTTGATCGTGTTGGTGGTGTCGCCGCCGGCATTGGCCATGCCGATGATCTTGGCTTTGGAGGCCTGCGCCTGCAGCAGGAAGGAGGAGAAGTCCGAGGAGTTCAGGGGATGCTTGACGCTACCGATCACCTTGCCGCCCGATTTCACCACGACCGCTGTCGTGTCGCGCTCGAGCGCCGCACCGAACGCGTAATCGGCGGTCAGGAAGAACCAGGTATCGCCGCCGGCCTTCACCAGGGCCTGACCCGTGCTGTTGGCGAGCATATAGGTATCGTAAACCCAGTGAATGGTGTTCGGCGAGCATTGCGCATTCGTGAGGTCCGACGTCGCCGCGCCGGTATCGATCAGAATCGAGTTCTTCTCCCGCACGAGGTTGTTGACCGCAAGCGCAACGCCCGAGTTCAGCACGTCCATGAAGATGTCGACCTTTTCGACATCGACCCATTGCCGTGCAATGTTGGTGGCGACATCGGGCTTGTTCTGGTGGTCGGCGGAAATCACTTCGACCTTCCAGCCCTTGGCCGCAAGCCCGGAATCCTCGACCGCCATCTGGGCCGCCACGGTGGATCCGGCGCCGCCGAGATCGGAGTAGAGCCCCGACATGTCGGTCAATACGCCGATCTTGATGGTCTTATCCTGCGCAAACGCGCCGGTCGTTGCGGCCAGCGCGAGCGCGCTGCCCAGGAAAAGCGCGGAAATTGGATGTTTCATGTGTTCTCCCTGAATTCTGCTCAAAACGTTTTCGTCGTTCAAACGCCGAGATAAGTGTGAAGCTTGTCCATATTGGACGATAGCTCGGAATTGGCGAAGCCGTCGATCACCTGGCCATGTTCGACGATGTAGTAGCGATCGGCGACCGTGGATGCGAAACGGAAATTCTGCTCGACCAAAAGGATGGTAAAACCTTCGTTCTTCAACCGCGCGATGGTGTGGCCGATCTGTTGGATGATGACGGGAGCGAGCCCCTCGGTCGGCTCATCCAGCATCAGGAAGCTCGCGCCGGTGCGCAGAATGCGCGCGATCGCCAGCATCTGCTGCTCGCCGCCCGACAGTTTGGTGCCCTGGCTGTTGAGCCGTTCCTTCAGATTGGGAAACAGGTCGAAAATCTGGTCCAGCGATAGCCCGCCGGAGCGCACGATCGGCGGCAACAGCAGGTTTTCGCGGACATCGAGGCTTGCAAAAATCCCGCGCTCCTCCGGACAAAAGGCCACGCCCATGCGCGCGATCCGGTCCGAGGTCGCGCGAATGATTTCCCGGCCGCCGAAATTGACCGAGCCGGTGCGCTTGCCGATGATGCCCATGATCGACTTCAGCGTCGAGGTCTTGCCGGCACCATTGCGGCCGAGCAGGGTCACGACCTCGCCGGCGTTCACGTCGAAGTTGATGCCGTGGAGAATGTGGGATTCGCCGTACCAGGCTTCGAGATTCTGCACCGACAGCACTTGCCCGTTGGCCGTCGACGGCGCCGCGTTCGTTGCGGTTGCTTCGGCCATTTTCAGATCAGGCATGACCTGCCCCCAGATAGGCTTCCTTGACGCGCTCGTCTTTCGAGAGGTCGGCATAATTGCCTTCCGCCAGCACATGACCGCGCGTCAGCACGGTAATGATATCGGAGAGGTTGGCGACGACATTCAAGTTATGCTCGACCATCAGGATGGTGTATTTCGCGGAGATGCGCTTGATCAGGCTCGCGATCTTGTCGATGTCTTCGTGGCCCATGCCTGCCATCGGCTCGTCGAGCAGCATCATCTCGGGATCGAGCGCCAGCGTGGTTGCGATCTCGAGCGCGCGCTTGCGGCCATAAGGCATCTCGACCGCGGGCGTGTTGGCGAATTCGCTCAAGCCCACGTCATTCAACAACTCATGCGCGCGACCGTTGAAGCGATTGAGCACCGCTTTCGAGCGCCAGAAATCGTATGAGCTGCCGTGCTGGCGCTGCAGCGCGACCCGCACGTTCTCGAGCGCCGTCAGATGCGGAAACACCGCGGAAATCTGGAACGAGCGCACCAGGCCCAGGCGCGCCACATCCGCCGGCGCCATCGCCGTGATGTCCCGTCCATGGTAGAGGATCTGTCCTGCCGATGGGCTTAGAAACTTGGTCAGGAGATTGAAGCAGGTCGTCTTGCCGGCCCCGTTGGGGCCGATCAACGCGTGAATACTGCCGCGCCGCACCTTGAGCGCAACATCGCGAACGGCGAAAAAACCCGCGAACTCCTTGGTCAATCCTTGGGTTTCGAGAATGAACTCATCGGCCAAACAAAATTCCCCCATCAGCCATCGTCACGAGGGCCCCCCGCGCACGGCTAATTTTTACCTCCCCGGCAGGTTCTTCCCCGGACGTCTTGGAACCCGTCCCGGACTGCCGCCTCATGGGCGGAATATGCCGTCAACGCGAGGAATTAGGCAAGGTGGAAAGCTGGGCAGACCGCAGGCGCGGATAACGAGACGAATGCGCCATTAGTCGAACTTGCTCGAGCCGCTTGATCGAGCGCCCTCACGCGCAGGGTTGCGGTGCCCGGATAAGCTGCCATTAACGGTGTTTTGGTGCGCAAGTGGGCTTTCATAGAAAATTTCACCATAAGCCCGATGATTTACCGGTTTGCATCCGGATACCGAATTACAGCCCTTGGAAGTGACAGCCGTGAAATTCGAGAGCGCCAATCCATCGGTCGTCAAAGCGATCAAGCAGCGTGACCTCCTGAACACGTGGCTGCGACTTTACGCCCGCGCGCAATCGATGCCGCGCCTTGTGGAATATCAGCCGGCGCGGCTCGAAGACGAACTGCAGGACCTCGTATTCTACACGGTCGATACCGTGCCGGAGCCTCCGCGGCTAACCATCCAGAGCGACGGCACGCGGATGTCGAGCGCCTATGGACACACCGGCAAGGGCCGGTTTCTCGATGAATATCTTCCCGCCAGGCTCGTCCCCATCGTGATGCCGGTCTACTACCAGTGCATCAAGCGCGCGCTTCCGGTCTACACCATCGCCCACATCGATGACACCTGCGGCCGGATCGTTGCCTATGAGCGGCTGCTGCGGCCGTTCTCGGAAGGCGATGGAGTTACCCATATCGTCGCCTCGCTGAAGACCATCAGCGAAGACGGCGGCTTTGAAATCAAGAATCTGATGCGGGGAAACGATTCACTGCCGAAGCCGAAGCTGCGCGTCGTCATCGACCGCGACCTGTTCCACAGCGCGCCGGGCCGCATCGCGGCGCGCGAGTTGATCGAATTCAGTTAGTATCCGAAAATGAAATTCGAAAGTGCCAATCCTTCGGTCGTCAGATCGATCAAGCAGCGCGACCTGCTCAATACGTGGCTGCGTGCGCTTCGCAAACCGCAATCCCTGCCCGTCCTCTCGGATTTCAGGCCGGAGCGCATCGCCGACGAATTGGCCGACATGATGGCGTTCAACGTCGAGGGTGAAGGCGACGTCGCGCGTTTCGTGATCACACATGAAGGCGCCCGGCTGACGGCCACCTATGGCAACGAGCATATCGATCCCGACAAGCGGACCAACCGCTATCTCGACGACGCCATCGGCCCGCATCGTTATGCGCGCGTGGTTGCCCCGTACCGCGCCTGCCTGGCGCACAAGCGGCCCACCTACTCGGTTTCGACGGTGCAGGATGGCGACGGCAAGGACGTCTCCTACGAGCGGCTGCTGCTTCCGTTTGGAAAAGCCGGAACGGTCGAACAGATCGTCGGCTCCTACAAGGCGATCAGCGTCGATGGCGGTTTCAAGGTCAACAATCTCATGGGAATCACGCCGAAGACGCTGCCGGTCAGCGTGATCAAAGCTGTGATCGACCGCGAAATCGCGCGCCGGCCCTTGGGGAGCGGCGCCGCGGACGATATCATCGAGCTGAACTAGATTTATTGCCGCGCGATTTCACCTCCCTTGCGTAGATTTCCGGCTGGAATCCAACCAGCAATTTGCCGCCGAGATCGAGCACCGGCCGTTTGATCATCGAGGGCTGCGCCAGCATCAAGGCGAGCGCCCTCTTCTCGTTCAGGCCTTCCTTGTCGGCATCGGGCAATTTGCGAAAAGTGGTTCCGGCGCGGTTGAGCAGCGTTTCCCAGCCGAGTTCTTCACTCCACTGCTTGAGCTTGTCTTTGGCAATGCCGGCTGTCTTGTAGTCATGGAAATCATAAGCGACGCCATGACTGTCGAGCCAAGCGCGCGCCTTCTTCATGGTGTCGCAGTTCTTGATGCCGTAAATGATGGTGGTCATTGCGTGGATACCTGCTCGCGCGCGCGGTGCACTCTTCTGACATCGGAGTGTCGTCCCGGCAAGACGCCCCGCCGCTTGCGTATACGAAAAATTGTAGTTGCCGGTCACGAACCAGAATAACAGACTGATTTGAGCGGAGCCGGAGCGCGATGGGATCAGCTTGATTCGCCATCGCGGCGTTTGGAAATCCCGTGCGCCCCCGCTTCGTGCCGCGTATGACCCATGCTCGGCTGGCCAATCCAGAGCTGGTTGAGCCATCGGGTGGTGAGCGAAAGTCGATTTTTACCTTCCATGCGCGCCAACGCCTCCTGATAGGGGCCAACCATGCGGAGCCGGTCGGGGAGCGAAGGATAGATCCGCCGCATCCACTTAAGTGCGCGGCTTGCGCTCCGACGTTCCGCTTCTCCGAGCGGGAGCTCGAACTCCGTCCGCAACCGGTCAGGCAGCATCTGGGCTGTCAGGGCCCGATACCACATCGGTGGCCGAACCCTTGTCGCGCCTCCCGAGAAGATCTGCCGCGCAATGTCACGAGCGGCTGAGCTGACGGTGAGGGCATCCGATTGCGCCATCGCCTCATTGTAGGCCACGAAGGACTTCCAATCGGGGGCGAGACTGTCCCGGGGGATGCCGAACAGGGCTGCATACAGCCGCGCCTCGGACCAATATTGTTCGCGCTCGTGGTCCGCCAGCGAAGGCAATACGAGATCATGGGCCATCAACGCCGTCTCTGCCAGCGTCGCGTGGACCCAGCGCAGCGCCGAAATTTCGTTGGCGTAATACGGAGAGCCGACAGCGAACGGCCCGGCTGCCGCGGGCAGAGCCCCGACCACCGTTGCATGGCGCTGCTGCAGCCGGCGGGCGGTCGCAAGCGCCTGATCGAGCGTTCCAAAGACCATGTTGAAGACGGTTTTGAATGTACGATGGAAGCGTCCGAGCGGATCGGCAAAAACCCGCGACTGATCGGCGATGGCGGCGGCGACCCACGGATGCGCCAACTGCAGCAGCAGGGCGCGGCCGGCACCCAGGAACATTGCAGCTTCCCGGTCGACCCGCCACGTCACCGAAGCAGGGCCAAATACGCCTTCGCGCGGCCCTGCAGCGTTGGCGCGAACAGTATCGAGGCTTCGTTCGAAATCATCGGCGGAAACGAGCATAACGCTTCCTATGTAGGCGCGCCGGCCGAGCCGCAAGGTCGTCTGCAAGCCGCTTGATAATGGCTCCGATCATCGCAGATGGGATGGGAAGATCGAACCCCGCTCCGCCGCGTGGCAAGGGACGCTTCCGCCGCTGCACTCATGGCCGCTTTGGAATATCCAGGCCCCGCTGCACCGCCGGCCGCGCCAAGCAGCTCTCCAGCCAAACCGGCACGTATTTGAAACTATCGAACGCGACGAGTTCGCGCGCGCCGTAAAAGCCGATCAGGTTGCGCACCCAGCCGAGCATCGAAATATCGGCGATGGTGTAGTCGCCGTCCATGATCCACTGTCGCCCTTCAAGGCGGGCCTCCATCACCCCGAGCAAGCGTTTTGACTCGTCGACGTAACGCTCGAGCGGACGTTTGTCGGCGATCTCCTTGCCGGCAAATTTATGGAAGAAGCCGACTTGGCCGAACATCGGCCCTATCCCGCCCATCTGGAAGTGCACCCACTGGATGGTTTGCCAGCGGCGCGCGGCGTCGAGGGGGAGGAGCTTGCCGGTTTTCTCGGCAAGATATTGCAGGATCGCACCGGATTCGAACAGGCCGAGCGGTTTGCCGCCGGGGCCGTTGGGATCGATGATCGCGGGAATCTTGCCGTTCGGATTGAGTGACAAGAATTCCGCCGTCTTCTGGTCGTCCTTGTTGAAGTCGACGAGATGCACTTCGTAGGGCAATCCGATCTCCTCCAGCGTGATCGACACCTTGACGCCGTTCGGCGTCGGCAGCGAGTAGAGCTGAAGACGGTCGGGATGGTTTGCCGGCCAGCGTTTTGTGATGGGAAAGGCGGAAAGATCGGACATGATCACCCGTGCTTTGCTTTGCTTCGCTTCTGTTGCCCGGCTAGAACGTGATGACTTTTCTTCGAATCGTCATCCCGCTCTATCTTTTTGTTTGAGCATGATCTCCGCGCAAACGCGTTCCGCGTTTGTCGCGAGGGAAAACCGGCACCCACTTTTCCGGATCATGCTCTAATGTACGGGCATCCCCTGATGAGACAAGGGCCGGCGCCGTCAATGATTGAATCGCAAGCCAAATCCGGCCTCAGCGAGGCGAAGCGTAGGATATTCCGTTCGGCCTCTCCGCAATGGGTTGTCGCATGAGCTACCTGCAGGTGACCGACGATGAACGAGAGCTAACCGCCCTCATCTGCGGCGAGTTAGGCGCGAAGCTCCTGCTCACCGACGTTGCCGTGGCCGGCGAAGCCAACGTGGCAGATGATCCGTGCTCCGCAATCCCCGCCAAGCTACCTGGCGTCGCGAAGTTTGGCAGCCGCGACGTTTACATGCTGATGTTCTGGCTTCCGGCATGCGGCTCGATCAAGACCTTCAGTGATGCGCCAGAGCCAAGAACTCCCAGGGATCGCGTGGCCCAACGCCTGACCCGCGAGGCAGCCAAGGAAATGTATGCCCATGTCATCGATTTTGAGCGCACCCCGGCGTTGACCCTGCATCGATCCCATTGGCACAGACCTAACCGGCTGGCTCCGGGCAATCTGGGACGAACCACAACTTTCCCCGGAGTACAGAGCGCGTATTCCAGAGCGCAGCGCTGGCTGCGCAAGCGCGGTGCGAAGGTGGATCCATTTGCGCATTGCGCGGAGGTCAGAGATCGACGACCCCAACGTCTGGGGCCCTTGTGGGTTTGGGTGCAGCCCCATGCCATGGCGTTGGTTGAACAGGGAACGGAGATCTGGCCCTGGAACGCTTGACGCGACTGATTGGCGTCGGGGCGATCATGCGCCGACAAATTGGACAATCAGCTCGAAAAATGCGTCGGGCCGATCGAGCGGCAGAAAATGGCCGCCGCCTGCGACGGTCTTCATCATGACGCCGGGAATGCGCGAACCCGTGCGCTCGCGCTCAGACGGTCGCGACCAGTCCCTGTCACCATAGATGAGCAGAACCGGGACGCTGATGCGGCCATATTGTTCCTGTGCCCGCTCCCAGCTTTCGGCGTTGCGCAAGAGGCTGATAAAGGCGCGGTAATGCATCGGACGGTTTCCGACTCGATTTAGTTCCGCCATCAACGCCGGAGAGATGCTGTCTGGTCGGGCAACGCCGCCGCGCAGAATCGGGTTCATGACCACGGAAGATCGCAGCCGCATCCAGATTTCGCCGATCGGCGGCATGAGCGACGCGTAGGTGGTGATCCAGCCGAACAACGAGCTGCGGGCCAGGCCCCTGCCCTTGGCATAGTCATAGGGATTGACGGCAACAACCCGCGCAACACGCGGATTGTGCCGGGCCGCGATGATAAGAGGGACAACGCCGCCGATCGAGACGCCGGCAAGTGTGACCTCGCTCAGGTCGAGCGCATCGAGGAAACCCTCGACCGCCGTGGTGAACAAGTGTGCGTCATAGCGCGCTCGTGGAATGTCCGAATAACCGTGCCCAGGGTAGTCCAACGCATAGACAGTGCAACGCTTCGACAGCTCGGGAATGACCTTCTCAAAGAGATCAAGTTGTGTTCGCAGCGTATGCAACAGGACGATAACGGGACCCGAGCCTACCCTGACGAAACGGAGCTTGACGCCCTCGACCGCGATATAGTTGATCGGAACTCCAGGGAGCCAACGCAGCGCGAGGGGTGTATCCGGACGGGCCCTCAATGCTTCAACGAGGTGGGAGAACAGCCACAGGGCAAGACCCGAGCCCCCAATAACGATCACGGCCCACAACCACGAACTCATCGCCGCCTTCCGTTGCGCCCGAATGCAGCCCTTTGCCCCGGTTAGGGGGTACCCGCAGCGCCGCCCGCGGGCGGCGCGCAGGCTATGCCGATCGCCCAGAAAGTATCCCGCGCAGTGTGATCAAGTGCAAAAGATGTTCAAGAACATCTTTTGGCTGGGCATGACATTATCGCTCCTGGCAAAGGCGGGCTGTCGTCCAGGGAAGCAATCCGCCATATTTGCTTCTAGCCGGGCGCGCCGTCGTCGAGGCTCACGATCACGGCGGCGTTGGCAATGATGATGGCATCGGTACCACGTTCGGCAGCAATCTCGAGTCCGCCTTTGACCGCGATGACGGTCACCGTTCCATAAGGCAGCTCGGTCGCAACCGCTGATGTGTCGACCGCGCCGGGATCCGGAACGCCGATGGTGACATCGACGAACATGTCGCTGGAAGTCTTGCCCACCATTCGAAAGAAGCCGATGCTGGAGTGGCGAATGGCGTCCGAGACGGCGCGCCTGGCCGCCTTGGTGGCATCTTTGCCATGGACGTCCACGCCCATACCCATTTCGGTGATACAGCGCACGCGTGCCATCGGGGTTCCTGCTGTTGCTCGGGTGGGGTCCTGCGCCCATGACCTGCCTCAGTAATCAGTAATTTATCTCCATCCGCAATCCCCTGCTATCGACTTCATCGCCGCCGAGCCGTGCATTGCTGTCGCGCGCCGCAACGGCGCATGCACAGGCGTCGATCAAATCGTCACGTCCGATTCCCGTGCCATGGCGTTGCGCCAGCCATTTTGAAATTTTGACAAAGCCGTGGTCGGCCAGCAGCTTGATGCGCTGGTCACGGCCGAGGGCTGATTTCTTTCCGCTCAAGCCGGCCTCGCTGGAAAGCTTGCGGAAAATCAACTCCGGATGCGCCTCGCCGATGACAGCCTGACGCTCCGGCGTGATGAAATCGTCCACTTCTCTCAGCTTGTCCCTGATATTCCAGAGCTGACAGGAGATGCCCATGCCTGGGCCTTCATGCCTCCAGTAATATTGGTTGGCAGAAGCCTGGTCTGGAAACGCCCAGAGGTTTCGGCGAGCGCCGAGGAATACGGAGGCGCCGACGAGTGCGCGGGCGCTGATGTCGCATCTTCGGTGGCCGGACACCTTCAGGCCAATCGGCATGTCGACCATCGCCCGCCGGTGCGGG
>VAZV01000116.1 GCA_005884765.1 Alphaproteobacteria bacterium | reverse complement strand
CAACGGACGCCGTAATCTTTGTGTAGGACAGGTTCAGCGCCGCCTGCGCCTCGACCGCCCGGGCGCGATCGAGTTGCGCCACCGCCTTGGCGCGTTCGGTGGTGAGGACGTCGACCTTGCGCTGCGCCGCCAGCAGACCCGACTTGCCGTGCTGGAGCTGGGCGATTTTTTCGCGCAGAGCCGCGTCGGTTTGCTGGGCGCGCTGGATGGTGCCAGAGCCGGTCTTCATCAGGCCGTCGTAGCGGACCTGTTCTTCCTGCGCGAATTGCAGATTGGCTTCGGCAGCAGCGACGTCGGCCGTGCCCTGCTCGATGATCGGCTGCTGCAAAGCAATCTGCGCTTCGAGATTGCGCACTGCGGCTTCCGATGCGGCGACATCGGCATGCGCCTGATCGAGCGCCGCCTTGAAATCGCGATCGTCGATCCGGGCCAGCAACTGGCCGGCCTTGACCGGCTGGTTGTCGCCGACCAGCACCTGCGCGATGTAGCCGGAGACTTTTGGCGAGATGATCGTGGAGTCGGCCTTCACATAGGCATCATCGGTCGATTCCAGATACCGGCCGGTAGTGAGATAGTCGTAGCCAAGGTCCGCCACGGCGGCGATTCCGAGCGTCAAAGCCAGCGCGAGGGCCGCGCGCTTGACCGCCCTCTGAGAGGGGCGAAGGCTAATTTTCGATTTGACATCAGAGACATAAGAAGCGGTCGACATGGCATCCTCACAAAGCGCGAGAGCGTCCTCCTCAAGAGGGCGCCGGGTACGCCAGAAGATGCAATATCGTCCGCGGTGTGATAATTCCCTGAAAACTGGAATGATTATCCAGTGAGGGTGGACAATCGGGGGCTTACGGATGGACCGGCTGACCAGTCTGACGGCTTTCGTCCGGGTAGTGGATAGTGGCGGGTTCTCGGCCGCCGGACGTCGCCTCAACATGTCGACGACGATGGTGAGTAACCATGTCCAGTCGCTCGAAGACCGGCTCGGCGCGCGGCTGCTCAATCGCACGACACGGAAGGTCAGTCTTACCGAGGTCGGCAAGGCCTATTACGATCGCGCCGTCCAGATCCTAGCCGATCTCGAACAGGCCGATGACATCGCTGGCGCCCTGCAATCGACGCCGCGCGGCATGCTGCGCGTCTATACGGCTACGCATATCGTTCAGTTTGTCTCGCCGGTGGTCGCGGAATATCTCGGTGCGTATCCCGAGGCCAAAGTGGATCTGAGCATAGGCGAGCGGACCATTGATCTGATTGACGAAGGTTTCGACATTGCGATCCGGCTCACGCCGCCGCCCGATTCCAGCCTGATCGTCCGCAGCCTCGCCACCTGGCGGCACGTGTTGTGCTGTTCACCTGATTATTTCGAAAGGCACGGGCGGCCGCAGCAATTGTCCGAGCTCACGGACCGCAACTGCATCCGCCATGCGCTTTATCCATATGATGAGTGGCGCTTCGTCGACCGCAAAGGTACGCCCGCATCGGTGCGGGTCTCTGGCAATCTGATCTCCAATAGCGGCGAGACGCTGCGTCGAGCCGCGCTGCAGGGCGTCGGCGTTTGCCTGGCGGCGGGATTTTTGATCGCCGACGATCTCGAGTCGGGCCGTTTGATTCGCTTGCTGCCCGAATACCGGCCGGTCGAATTTGCGATGAATGCGATCTATCCGCATCGGCACCATCTCTCAGCGAAGGTCCGCAGCTTCATCGATCTTCTCGTGCATCATAGCGCCGAGCAGCAGAAGCTGATCAATCCCTACTCTTGAATACGAACCGCGCCGGGCGGCGTGTATTGGAAATGATGAAAATCCGCGCAGGGTGATCGCATCAACATCTAAGCGCAATCTCCTCTCTCCCGCTCCTGCGCGTTAGCTCCATCTCCTCGCGGCAATAGTCTCAATAGCCGCGCTCCCAGTAGCGCGGCGCTTTTCCCTGCGACAAGCTTGCATGAACAACAACAAGAAAACCTTCGTGCAACGACGCATTCGAGATCATGGCACTGCCGACAGCTCACGGAGAGGACGATGCTCACGCAAACAGAGGCCCGGCCCGCAGCCGGCGATGTTCTCAAACATTGGCCAATCGAGACCTCCGATCAAAGACCATCGACCTACGTTTCCGCTGAAGAATTTCGTGAGGCCTTGTCACGGGTCGCTTCCTCAGTCTCCATCGTCTCCACCGATGGCGAGCATGGGATCGCGGGGTTTACCTGCTCAGCCGTTTGCTCGGTGACCGACGACCCGCCGACCATCATGGTTTGCGTCAACCGCAAGAGCGCCGCTAACGCCATCATCAAGGCAAATGGCGTGCTCTGCGTCTCCAGCCTCGGCGCCGAACAGGTCGAGCTGTCGCAGATGTTCGCGGGCGTCGGCCGGGTGCCGATGAACGAGCGGTTTGCTGGTCCGCATTGGAGCGTGCTCGCCACCGGATCGCCCTACTGCACCCAATCGCGGGTCGCGCTCGATTGCCGGGTCGCCGACATCCGGGAAGTCGGCACCCACAGCGTGATCTTCGCCGAAGTGCTGTCGACGGTCCATGCGAGCGACGGTCAGCCTCTGATCTACCACAGCCGCAACTACGCAACCATTCGACATGTCGCCTAACCCGCGAGGCCGTTGGCCCCGCGAACATCAACAGGAGGAGAGTATGCTACGCACCGGTGCGCAATATCTGGAAGCTCTCAATGACGGCCGTGATGTGTGGGTCGGCAATGAGAAGATCGACAACGTCGCAACCCATCCGAAGACCCGCGACTATGCCCGCCGCATCGCGGATTTCTATGACCTGCATCACCGCAAGGATTTGCAGGACGTCATGACCTTCGTCGATGAAGACGGCGTTCGCCGCTCGATGCAATGGTTTGGTCACCGCAACAAGGAAGAGGTGCGGCGCAAGCGCAAATATCACGAGACCATCATGCGCGAGATCGGCGGCACCTCGTTCCCGCGGATGCCCGATACCAACAACTATACGCTGCTCACCTATGTCGATGATCCGCAGCCGTGGGAAAAGTCCGCGGTCGGCGCCGAGGGCAGGGGGCTCGCGAACAACATCGTCGAGTTCTTCGAATTCGCCAGGAACAACGACCTCAATTGCACGCCGCAATTCGTCGATCCGCAGGCCGACCGGTCGACCACCGAGGCCCAGGCGAGGTCACCGGCGCTCGGCGTGGTCGAGACCAACGACAAGGGCATCGTGGTCGACGGCGTCAAGGCGATCGGTACCGGCGTCGCCTTCGGCGACTGGATCCATATCGGTGTTTTCTTCCGGCCGGGCATCCCGGCCGAACAGATCATCTTCGCCATGACCCCAGTCAACACCAAAGGCGTCACGGTGGTATGCCGGGAAAGCACGGTGAAGGACGATCCGGTCGAGCATCCGATGGCATCGGCCGGCGACGAGCTCGATAATCTTACCGTGTTCGACAACGTCTTCATTCCCTGGAAATACGTGTTCCATATCGGTAATCCCGATCACGCCAAGCTTTATCCGCAGCGCGTGTTCGACTGGCTGCACTATCACGCCATTATCCGCCAGATGGTGCGGGCAGAACTGATGGCGGGCCTTGCCATCCTCATCACCGAGCACATCGGCACCGCCAAGATCCCGGCGGTACAGACCCGCGTCGCAAAATTCGTTGGCTTCCACCAGGCGATGATCGCGCACGTGGTCGCATCGGAGGAAATGGGCTTTCTCACGCCCGGCGGCCACTACAAGCCGAATATCCTCATCTACGATTTCGGCCGCGCGTACTACCTCGAACACTTCTCCTCGATGATGTACGAACTGCTCGATCTCTGCGGCCGCAGCGCGCTGTTATTCCCGACTGAGGGGCAATGGCAGGACAAAAAACTCGGTCCCTGGCTCACCAAGCTCAACACCGGGCCGAACGGCCAGCCGCATGACCGGCTCAAGATCGGCCGGGTGATCCGCGACCTCTATCTGTCCGACTGGGGCGGCCGCCTGTTCATGTTCGAGAATTTCAACGGCACGCCGCTGATGGCGATCCGTTCCCTGACCATGCAGCGCGCGGAATTCTCGGGCGCGGGCCATTACGCGAGGCTGGCGCGCGAGGTTTGCGGCATTGAGCTGAAACAGGAATCCGCAACCGAGTACAGCGCCTCCGCCAACTATGCCCGCGCGCAGGATGCCGCCGCGCCGGCGGACCTCAAGCCCGCCGCGTTCGTGCCGTCGCGGAAGCTGAACGGGGGCGAGCTGGTAGATCCCCGCATCTAGAGCGACGGGGCGAAGCATTCAGGGCTCGGGCCGACGGTCCCGAGTCCTGAATTGCGCGCAAATCAAACCAGAGGAGGATGCCATGCCCTACGTCACGGAACGCAACATCACCGACATCGTGCTCGATCGATGGCGTGCGGTGCCCGACCCGAGGCTACGGCAGATCATGCAATCGTTGATCACGCACCTGCATGCGTTCATCCGGGACATCGAGCCGACCGAGCAGGAATGGATCACCGCCATCGAATGGCTGACCCGCACCGGAAAACTCTCGACCGACAAGCGGCAGGAATTCATACTGGCCTCCGACGTCGTCGGCGTCAGCATGCTGGTGGATTGCATCAATCACCGCTTGTCTGGCGGCGCGACGCCGACGACTGTGACCGGCCCGTTCCACGTTCACGACTCGCCGGATCTCGCCGACGGCGCCGACATCGCGAAGGGCGCCCCGGGCGAGCTTTGCTACATTGTCGGCTCGGTCCGAAGTCTCGGCGGTCAACCGATCGCGGGCGCGACGCTCGACATCTGGCAGGCCGACGGCGAGGGCCTTTATGACGCGCAGCGCGGCGGCGATGAGCCCTGGATGCGGGGCATCTTCAAGTCCGGCGACGACGGCGCTTTCGTGGTGCAAACGGTGTTGCCGGTGCCTTATTCGATCCCGATGGACGGCAGTGTCGGCGACTTGATGACGCAGACCGAAATCAGCCCGATGCGGCCATCGCACATTCACTTTCTGATCGATGCACCCGGCCATCACCAGATCATTACGCATCTGTTCAAAAAGTCCTGCCCCTATATCGAGACTGATGTGGTTTACGGCGTGAAGGCGCCGTTGATCGCCGAGTTTCGGCTGCTTCCCGCCGGCAGCGCGACGCCGCCAGGGGAGATATCCAATCAGTCATTCTGGTTGCTCCAATATGACTTCGTCCTGCAGCCGACGGCTGAGGCAACATTGGCTGTGTCTTCGACAGAGAGCGCCGCCGCGCGACGTGAATGCAATCAAGCGTAGCGCGATCGAAACGAGCTATTTCCGCTTCGCCGATGATTTGCCGCCGCCGAACTGGGCATTGATCACCGACCGTAGCCATTGGTTGCCGGGATCGCGGTCGAAACGCTCGTGCCAGTATTGGGCGATCTCGAATTCCGGCAGTTTGAGTGGCGGCTTTGCCAATTGCATGTCGAGTTCGCGGGCAAGAACCGACGCGACGGGTCCCGGCATTGTCACAACC
>VAZV01000221.1 GCA_005884765.1 Alphaproteobacteria bacterium | reverse complement strand
GATTTTTTCGTCCGGCACGCGATAGACGCTACGCAGCAGCTCACGTCCCTTGTTGGCCATCACGATTATCTTTGAGGACGCCTCGACGATGCGTTCGATCACCGCACGCTGGATCGCAGTGGGTTCGGCCAGCACCGTGTGCAGCGTCGTCACGACCGGCATGGTAAGGCGAGACAGCAGCTCAAGAATGTGGGCGCCGGCTTCGCCGCCGAAAATTCCGAATTCGTGCTGCAGACAAACGATATCGAACCGGCCGGCGTTCAGGAACGCTGCGGCGCGCACATATGCTTCGATGGTGTCATCCTTGATCTGCAGGACGACCGAACTGGGATAGTCATAGGTCTGATCGTGGTCGGTCATCGCCACGATGCCGGCCTGCAGGTTTGGCCGTGAATTTGAAATTGCGCGTTGCAGGTCAGTCGTAAATGTTGCGATTCCGCAGCGGCGAGGCAACGAATTGCCGATCACCGCGATCCTGCGGAGCGGGGTCAAGCCCGTGCCTTGGCGAGGCCGGTAAATTGTTGAGCCCCGGGAGCGGCTCGATCGCTGACCCCCCAGGGCTTGTGAACGACCCGCACAGAGGCATGTTCGATGGGCATATATTGTCCTGACCCGAGACGCGCACGTCGAAGCGACGTGCCGTTTGGTCGATATCCTGCATAGGATTTGGGTAGCTTAGGCGTCGCGTTTCGGGACACGCCTATTGCAAGGAACAGCTTACGCTGTTGGTTCATATGGATGCTCCGGCACTCGATATCAACCTCTCGGTGGCGCGCGCTGTCGATATAATGCAAAACGATCTTCCCTCGCACAGGGGCGTCATGAACGCTGACCAACCATCTTCTGTGCCCTGGGGCTCCCCATGCGACGGGATTCACCGTTTGCGATGAGCCCAGCCGGCGCGCTAGCCTCGGATGCCGGAATGCGGGAGGAAAGCATGGGTCGGAAGATAGCTATCGTCGGAGCAGGTGCCGTCGGCGGGTATGCCGGCGCACACATGGTGCAGGCCGGCGAGGACGTGACGTTCATTGATCCATGGCCTGCGCATATCGAGCACATGAGGAAGCACGGCCTGCGCGTCACTCACGCCAGGGACGTCACGGAATTCTCGGTTCTCGTGCGCGCGCTGCACGTCACGGACGCACAGCAGCTAGCCAAGGAGGCGCCGGTCGACATCGCCTTTATATGCATGAAGTCCTACGACACCGCCTGGGCAACGATGCTGATCCGACAGTATCTGGCGGCGGACGGCTACGCCGTGTCGCTGCAGAACTGCATGAATGAAGAGACGATCGCCGGCATCGTCGGGTGGGGCAAGACGCTTGGATGCATTGCGAGCAGCATCACAGTCAATCTGCCGGAGCCCGGCCACGTCCACCGGGGCGCCGGCAAGGGCGGGGCGGCGCACACCGTATTTCGCGCCGGCGAAGTGCACGGCCGCATTACGCATCGCGCGGAGGAAATCTGCCGCCTGGTCGGCTACGCCGACAGCGCCAAGGTAACCGGAAATTTGTGGGGCGAGCGCTGGTCGAAACTGGTTGCCAACGTCATGGGCAACGGGCTTTCCGCCTGCACAGGTTTGACGGGCGGCGAGATGTTGCAAAGCGAGCCGATCCGCCGCTTCTCTGCCCGGCTAGGGAGCGAAGCGATCCGCGTCGGGCAAGCGCAGGGCTATCAGCTGGAGGAGATTTTGCACCTCGCCCCCGAGATGATTGCGCGCGCGGGCGAGGGCGACGAGGCGGCGATGCGCGCCTGCGACGAGCAGCGCTTCAAGGACGGCAAGCGCACCTCCTCCGAGCAGCGTCCCTCGATGGGCCAGGACATGCAGAAGGGACGGCGCACGGAGATCGAATTCCTCAACGGTTTTGTGGTAGGCGAGGGCGAGAAGGTCGGCCTTTCGTGCCGCGCCAATGCGGCGCTGACGGACATCGTCAAGCGCGTGGAACGTAATGAGCTTAAGCCAGATCCCCGGCACATCACCGAGTTGCGGTTGAACTGAGCATGACCGTTTATCCGGCGCGCCGGTTCGCAGGGTGGATTAGCCAAGCGTAATCCGCCACTGTTGACGAGGCAGCCGAATGGTGGGTTACGCTATCGCTAACCCACCCTATCAAATTGGCATGGCGTCGGGCAAATCGGTTCAACTGAAGAGGCGTTGGCGCAGCGGGACGATAGGAGACCTAGCTCGCCGCCTCGAGCCGTTCTTCGGTGAGCAGCCGCATCGCGGCGTCGGCGTCCATCGGCTCGCCGAAGGCAAATCCTTGCGCGTATTCGCAGCCGAGCTGATAGAGCTCGACCGCGTCAGAGTCGGTTTCCGCGCCTTCCGCGACCACTTCCATGCCGAGGTCGTGGGCGAGTGCAATGATCGATTTCAGGATCACCGGCCGGGTGCCGCGGCTGGTGGTGCGTACAAAGGATTGGTCGATCTTGATGGTGTCGAAGGGGAAGCGCTGCAGATACGCGAGCGAGGAATGGCCGGTGCCGAAATCGTCCAGCGACAGTCCGGTGCCGAGCTCGCGAATCCGCGTCAGCATCTGCGCCGCATGCTCCGGGTTCTCCATGACCAGCGATTCCGTCAATTCAAGCTTCAGCGTGCCGCGCGCGATCGAGGAGCGCGACAGCACGGTGCGGATGTCGTGGATCAAATCGTGGCGCAGCAATTGCCGGGAGGAGACGTTGACGCTGGCGAAGATCGGCTCGCGCGAACGCATCGCGCGCTGCCACACCGAGAGCTGCCTCGCTGTCTGGTCCATGACGAACAGACCGAGGTCGACGATCAGGCCGATCTCTTCGGCGATCGAAATGAATTCCGACGGCGACATCCGCCCCAACTTGGGGTGATCCCAGCGCGCCAAGGCCTCGAAGCCGGCGATGGAGCGATCCTCCAGCCGCACGACCGGCTGATAGAGGATCGAAATTTCCTGGCGCTCGATGGCGCGGCGCAATTCGCTCTCCAGCGTCAGGCGGTCGGTCTTTCGCGCACGCATCGCCGGCTTGTACACGTCGATACGGTCGCCGCCGATACGCTTGGAATGGTACATCGCAAGCTCTGCGTCCTTGATGATCTCGTCGGTGAGCTGGGTCTGGGGATCAGACAGCGCGAGCCCAATCGAGGCGGTCAGGAAGATCTCGCGGTCGTTGAATGCGATCGGCGCGCGGATGGTCTTGCGGATGGTCTCGGCGAAGGCGGTGATGCGCGCGGGATCCTGTTCCGACATCAGGATCAGCCCGAACTGGTCGCCGGCAAGCCGCGCCAGCGTGTCCTGGGCCTTAAGGATGCGGGTCAGCCGCCGCGCCAGGGTCAGCAGGATCGAATCTCCGACCGCGATGCCGACGGAATCGTTGACCTGCTTGAAGCGGTCGAGGTCGATCACCATCAGCGTCGGCCGCAGGTTCGGCACCGCCTTGGCGAAATTGGCGACTGCGCCGAGGCGGTCGATGAACAGCTTGCGGTTCGGCAGGCCGGTGAGGTTGTCGTGTACGGAGTCATGAAGCATCCGCTCTTCGGCGTTCTTCATCTCGGTGACGTCGGTCAATGTGCCGACCACGCGCGAGACCTCGCCGTCGGAGCCGACCACCGGGCGCGCCTTGAGCGCAAACCACATGAAATGGCCGTCGGGCGTGCGCAATCGAAAGTCTTGCACCAGCCGGCCCCGGCGTTGATCGAGTACACTGTCGAGCGCGGCGCGAAAGCGGTCCTGATCGAGCGGATGCAATACCTCCAGCCATCTCGCGGCGGGGCCCTCCAGCGTGCCGCGCTTCAAGCCGAGCAGGCTTTCGGTCTCGGGGCTGGTGAACACCTTGTCGGCGGAAACGTCCCAATCCCAGATCAGGTCGCCGGAGCCTGCCAGCGCCAGCGCGCGCCGCTCGACGTCGGAGACGATGCCGGTGGTGGCGCCGCCGCCGGCAAACGCATGCTGCATGACCGTAAATCCGATCAGCATCACGATCAGCACGAGGCCGCCGAGCAGCGCAGGCCCGACGATGTCGTTGGTGACGGAACCTGCAACCGTCATCCCGGCCGCGATCACCCATACGACCAGCAGGAACCAGGTTGGGATCAACAGAACCGCGCGATCAAAACCGTGGGTGGAGAGATAGACGATCAGCGCGAAGCCCGCGAAGGCGATCAAAACCAGCGAGATCCGCGCGATGCCCGAGGCCACGGCCGGATCGAACAAAGCGAGCGCCACCAGCGAGCCGAGAAAGGCGAGCCAGCCGACGGTGATATGGGAATAGCGCACGTGCCAGCGGCTGAGGTTGAGATAGGCGAACAGGAACACCAGGAGCGTCGCCGCCAGGATCGCCTCGCCCGCCGCGCGCCAGATCCGCTCGGCATTGTTCGACATGTCAAGCACCTTGGCCCAGAAGCCGAAATCGACGCCGATATAGACCAGCACCGCCCATGCCAGCGCGGCGGCGGCGGGGAACATGATAGAGCCCTTGACCACGAAGAGGATGGTCAAGACCAGCGCCAACAGGCCGGAAATGCCGATCACGATGCCCTGGTACAGCGTGAACGAGTTCACCTTGTCTTTGTAGGCGTCGGGCTCCCACAGATAGAGTTGCGGCAACTTGTCGGTGCGCAATTCGGCGACGAAGGTGATGACGGCGCCGGGATCGAGCGTGATGCGGAAGACGTCCGCGGTCGGGCTCTCCTGCCGTTCGGGCCGATCGCCGGTCGACGGCGTGATGGTCGCGATACGCGACAGTCCGAGATCGGGCCACAACAATCCCGACGAGACGATGCGGTAGTGCGGCGCGACGATCAGGCGGTCGAGCTGGTCGTCGGTGTTGTTGGCGAGCGCGAACACCACCCAGTACTGCCCGCCTTCGCGGGCGCGGACCTCGATGCGGCGGACGATGCCGTCGGTGCCGGGCGCGGTCGAGACCTGGATGCGATCGGAATCGCTGCGCTGATGATCGAGTACGGCGGTGAGATCGATCGCGGGCGCGTCACCGCGGACGCTGACGGCGTCGATTGCGCGGGCTGGCGAAGCCGCGACAAAAATCATGAAGCCCAGCGCGAGCAGCGCTTGGCACCTGATCAGGCGCAATGTCAGTTCTCCGCGTTCGACGCCAAAAATGTGCAAGACGCATCGTTGCCGACGCAGATGCGTTCATCGTGCGCGATAAATGACATGAAAGCGAAGGAAATCAAAGGGTTTCCGGTTCCGCTTCGGCCGCCCGCGTTAAGCGACCAACACAATTTTGCCAATATGTTCGCTCGTCTCCATCCGCCGATGCGCGTCGGCGGCCTTTTCCAGCGGGAATGTGCTGTCCATCAAGGGCTTTACCCGCCCTTCGCGCAGCAGCGGCATCACGTTGGCCTCGATGGCCAACACCATCGCCGCCTTGTCCGCGTTACTACGGGGGCGCAAAGTCGAGCCGGTGTGGATGAGCCGCTTCACCATCAGTTTGGCAAAATTAGCGGTTGCCTTGGGCGTGCCCGAGAGAAACGCGATCTGGACGATGCGTCCGCCGATCGCTGCGGCCTCATAATTGCGGTCGATGTAGTCGCCGCCGACCATGTCGAGAATGACGTCCGCGCCTGCGCCCGCGGTCACAGCCTTGACCTCGGTGACGAAGTCTTCCGACTTGTAGTTGATCGCGCGATCGGCGCCGAGCTTGATGCAAGCATCGGCCTTGTCTTTCGAGCCGACGGTGACGATGACTTTGGAGCCGAATGCTTTGGCAAGCTGGATTACCATGGTGCCGATGCCGGAGGAGCCGCCATGGACCAGCAGCGTCTCGGCCGGCTTGAGCGCGCCGCGCTCGAACACATTGTGCCAGACCGTCATCAGCGTTTCGGGGATGGCGCCGGCTTCCTGCATGGTCAAGTGAGGTGGAACCTTCATCGCCTGGGCGTCTTGCGCGATGGCATATTGCGCGTAGCCGCCGCCGGCCACGAGCGACATCACCTGGTCGCCGACCTTGTGCTTTTTCGCAGCGCTTCCGGCCGCGACCACCTCGCCGGCAATTTCAAGGCCGGGCAGGTCGCTGGCGCCGGGCGGCGGCGGATAGGCGCCGGAACGCTGGGCCACGTCGGGGCGGTTGACCCCGGCGGCTGCAACCTTGACCAGGATCTGGTCGGGCGCGGGCAGCGGCACCGGGCGGGTTTCGGGCACAAGCACTTCGGGACCGCCGGGCCTGGAGATGCCGATCACGGTCATTTGCGTAGGGACGTTTTGCATGATTTGTCCTCGGCCAAGCGCTCATGATTTGATGCGGCATCTGCTTAGCTAGCGCGGCTTGCGCTGGCAACCGTTTCCAAAGGAGCGCTCGAGCGAGGAGGACGATTCATGGCCATCGAGGACGACGACCGGCCGCGCAAGAAGATCACCCACGAGATCGGCCAGGACTTGTCGCTGCTGTCGGTCGAGGAGCTGAGCGAACGCATCGCGCTGTTGACTTCCGAAATCGAGCGGCTGCGCGAGGCGGCCGCGAGGAAGCGCGCCTCCAAGGACGCGGCCAACAGCATTTTCAAGTCGTGATGTCGGTCATTGGCCGACATGGCAAATGAAGCTTGAATAAAATCGCTCGTTTACGATTGATTAAGCTTTCGCGTTTATGACTGAGGTCGTCCTCGTTTGGACACCGAGTGGCTCCTGTCCACTCTGTTTGACGCCTCCCTGTTATCAACTTCAAAAGCCGCCGGAAACGGCGGCTCTTTTTTGGGGCGTCTTGCTGTCGCCGCACAACTGTCCCGAATCCGCACTTTGCGGCATCGGGCGATCTGATCAGGCCCACTGCGCGGAAACCATAAAAAGTCTTGCGGCTGGACTCTGGCCCAAGAGCGCGCAATGATTTGTTCATCATAAGCCGGGGCGGCGGAGCCCGGCGGGGCAAGCAACAAGTAAACAGTAGCGTGAGGGCGTTAACTATGGCGGACCATTCGCAAGGCGAATCCGCGCTCGTTCAGTTCAGCGAGCGGCTCACCAATTCCGCGGCATTTGGCACCCTGTTCCGGGAAGGCATGGATCTGGTCGAGGAGACCGCCGCCTATCTCGATGGGGCCGGACGCGTCGAGGCCAAGGCGCTCGAACGCGCCATCAGTCTGACCTACGCGACCGAGAGCATGCGGCTGACCACACGCTTGATGCAGTTGGCGTCGTGGCTATTGTTGCACCGCGCGGTGAAGGAGGGCGAGATGACGCTGACCCAGGCCAATCGCGAAAAGACCAAGGTCAAGCTGAGCGCCGCCGAGCCCGGTCCGGACGACATGATCGCAAAGCTGCCGCAGCAGTTACAGGACCTGATCGCCCGCTCGATGAGCTTGCAGGCGCGCGTGCGCCGTCTCGATATCACCATTCATGCGCCGGCGTCGGAGCACACGACGATCGGCAATCCGCTGGTGCCCCAGCTCAATCGCCTGAAGGCGGCGTTCGAGCAGTAAGCCGGACGAGCGACAGCGACGAAGCAATCCAGACTCACGACGCGGCTCATGGATTGCTTCGCTGGCGCTCGCAATGACGGCGGGTGATGGCGCGGCAAACAAAAACGCCCCTGGCTGTCAGGGGCGTTTTGCTGTCCGCGCACAATTAAGAAGGCTCAGTCCTTCTTGAGAAAGCCCGAGAACTTCTTCTGGAACCGTGACACGCGGCCGCCGCGATCGAGGATCTGCTGGGAGCCGCCGGTCCAGGCCGGATGCGATTTGGGGTCGATGTCGAGGTTGAGCTTGTCGCCTTCCTTGCCCCAGGTGGAACGCGTCTGGTACTCGGTGCCATCGGTCATTACGACCGTAATCGTATGATAATTCGGGTGAATTTCGGCCTTCATGGCATATCCCTGGGCGGCTCGCGCCTGTGCTCGACAATGCTGCGGTGACGGATTTGGGCCGCTCTATAACGTAAGCGCCCCCTCAAAACAAGCCGCGTATCCCTGCGTAATTTCCCGCGATTGCCACAGGGTGTGGCGGGGCCTATCTGGGGGGTGGGCACAACTTGGTCAGATCTCATGAGCGCAGTGGAACGGCTTGAAGAGCGGCATGGCGAGGCATTGCCACGGCCGGATGTGGAGCCAACCGCGGCCTCTATCGTCGAGGCGGAGCTGACCGAACTACCGGCCAAGGGCAGGGCAAGGCTGCGTCCGCTGCTGGCGCTTGCGCCTTACGTTGCACGCTACCGCGGACGCGCCTTGCTTGCGCTTGTTGCGCTGACTGTCGCCGCCTTGACGACCCTGCTGGTGCCGGTCGCGGTGCGGCGGATGATCGATTTCGGTTTCACGCCGCGCGGCATCGCCATGATCAACAGCTATTTCAGCGTGATGATCGCGGTCGTCGCGGTGCTCGCCCTTGCCAGCGCATCGCGCTACTACCTCGTCATGACCATCGGCGAGCGCATCGTCGCCGATCTGCGCCGCGACGTGTTCGCGCATCTGCTCTCGCTGTCACCGGTCTTCTTCGATTCCGCCCGCTCGGGCGAACTGGTCTCGCGGCTGACCGCCGATACCACCCAGATCAAATCGGCGGTCGGCGCCTCGGTTTCGATCGCGCTCCGCAATCTGATGCTGTTTATCGGCGCGAGCGCGATGATGGTGATCACGAGCCCGAGGCTCTCCGGCCTGGTGCTGCTGGCCATTCCACTGATCGTGCTGCCTTTGGTGGCGTTCGGGCGCTGGGTGCGGCGGCTGTCGCGCAACGCTCAGGATACGCTGGCGGATGCCTCGGCCTATGCCTCCGAGCTCGTTGGCGCGATGCGGACGGTGCAGGCCTATACCGGCGAGCGGCTCGCTGATGCGCGCTTCTCCGGCGAGGTCGAGCAGGCCTACGAGGCGGCGCGCACCTCGACCCGCGCGCGCGCCGTCTTGACGGCGATCATCATCTTCATCGTCTTCACCAGTGTCGTGTTCATCCTCTGGATCGGATCGCGTGACGTGCTGACCGGCGCCATCACGCCCGGCCGTCTCGGCCAGTTCGTGCTGTATGCGGCGTTCGCGGCCGCAGGCCTCGGTCAGCTCAGCGAAGTCTGGGGCGAGGTCTCGGCCGCATCGGGCGCTGCGGAACGGTTGTTCGAAATCCTCAACGTCAAGCCCGAGATCACGCCGCCGCCCTCTCCGCGTGCGCTGCCGCGACCTGCGCGCGGCGACGTCGGCTTCGATAATGTCAGCTTCGCCTATCCTTCACGACCGAGCGTGCCCGCCATCGACAGTGTTTCGTTCTCGGTGCGTCCTGGCGAAAAGGTCGCGATCGTCGGTCCCTCGGGCGCCGGCAAGAGCACACTGTTTCATTTGTTGTTGCGCTTCTACGACCCCACGCGGGGCGTGATCTCGTTCGACGGCGTGCCAATCAAATCGGCCGATCCGAAGCTGGTTCGCGCGCATATCGCGCTGGTGCCGCAGGATTCGGTGGTGTTCGCGGCTTCCGCCCGCGACAACATCCGCTTCGGCCGGCCCGAGGCCAGCGATGCCGAGGTCGAGCGCGCCGCAGATCTCGCGCATGCCACCGAATTCATCCGCCGGCTGCCCGCCGGTTTCGAGGCGCCGCTCGGCGAGCGCGGCGTGACATTGTCGGGCGGCCAGCGCCAGCGCATCGCCATTGCGCGCGCCATCCTGCGCGACGCGCCATTGCTGCTGCTTGACGAAGCGACCTCGTCGCTGGATGCGGAAAGCGAGACATTGGTGCAGACCGCGCTGGAGGAATTGATGCGTCATCGCACGACGCTCGTGATTGCACACCGGCTGGCCACCGTGCTGTCATGCGACCGCATCCTGGTGCTGGACCATGGCCGTATCGTCGAGCAGGGCACCCATGCCTCGCTGGTTGCCGCCAACGGGCTCTATGCACGGCTGGCGCGATTGCAGTTCGAGGGGGTTTAGTGCTCTTCCCCCTCTCCCCTTGTGGGAGAGGGTGCCCGAGCAAAGCGAGGGCGGGTGAGGGGTTCTCTCCGCGGTGAAAGACCCCTCATCCGTCGCGGACTGCGCATAGCCGATGCAAAGCATCGGCGTCCTAAGAACTAAGAACGGAGGCCGTAGACCGCCTATGGCCACCTTCTCCCACAAGGGGAGAAGGGAAGAAAATAGAGCGCTACCCCTTCCACTCCATGCGCAGTACCGGCCGGCCCGAGGTCGGGTTGACGTCAGCGCCGGCATGCACGAATCCATTGCGTTCGTAAAAGCGGATTGCCCTCGCATTGTCGGTGTTGACCAACAGCGTGATGCCGTCGGGCGACAGTCGTTTGGCCTCATTGACGAGCCGCTCGGCGAGCTTTGAACCCCAATGATCGGGCGCGACCACCAGTTGGTCGAGATAGCCTTTGCGATCGAGAGTTACGAATCCAACCAGTGCACTGGCTTCTTCGGCGACAATGATCGTCGCATTCGGCACGAGTTCGTTGCACCAGCGCCCGCGCCACCATGCAACCCGCGCGGCGAACTCGATATCCGGATAGGTCTGTTGCCAGGTGCGCTGCCACAGCGCGATCGCGGCGTCTTCGTCCTCGCGGCGATAGGGGCGAATCCTAAACGCTGCGACCATGCGCCTAGCGTTCCGTCAGCTTCAGCTCGATACGGCGGTTGCGCTTGTAGGCCTCTTCGGTATTGCCGGTATCGAGCGGCTGGAATTCGGCAAAGCCGGCGGCGACCAACCGCTGTGCCGGCACGCCGAGCGAAGTCAGGTATTGCACCACCGAGATCGCGCGCGCCGACGACAATTCCCAGTTCGACTTGAAGATCGGGCTATTGATCGGCCGCACGTCGGTATGGCCGTCGACCCGCAGCACCCAGGCAATCTCGCCTGGAATTTGCTTGTCGAGATCGATCAGCGCGCTGGCGAGCTTGTCGAGTTCGGCGCGGCCTTCGGGCAATAGCGTCGCCTGTCCGGTATCGAAGAACACTTCGGACTGGAACACGAAGCGGTCGCCGACGATGCGGATATCCGGGCGGTTGCCGAGAATGGCGCGCAGCCGTCCGAAAAACTCCGAACGATAGCGCGACAATTCCTGCACCCGCTGCGCCAGCGCGACGTTGAGGCGCTGGCCGAGATCGGCGATGCGCCCCTGCGATTCCTTGTCGCGTTTCTCTGATGCGTCGAGCGCTTCTTCCAGTGCGGCGAGCTGACGGCGCAACGCGCTGATCTGCTGGTTCAACACCTCGATCTGCGCCAGCGCGCGTGAAGACACCTGCTTTTCGGAATCCAGCGCTTTGTTCAGTTCGGCAGCTTTTCCGGCCGCGTCATTGCCGGCACCGGCAAGGCCTTCATAAAGGCCCTTGACGCGGTCGCGCTCGGATTCGGCGGAGGCGAGGCCGGCGCGCATTTGCGAGAGCTGGTCGTCGAGGTTGAGCTTGCCGAGCTTTTCCAAGGACAGCATGTCGTTCAACTGTGCGATCTTGGCGTTGAGCTGTTCCAGCGCCTTGTCCTTGCCGGTGACTTCCTGGGACAGGAAGAACTGCACCACCAAGAACACCGACAGCAGGAATACGATCGAAAGCACCAGTGTCGACAACGCGTCGACGAACCCCGGCCAGTAGTTGAAGCCTGATTCGCTGCGGCGTGCACGGGCGAGGGCCATTGGAATTCTCCGTTATCTCGTGTCTCGGAGGCTGCGCTGCGTCCGGGGCACGAACTCCTTTGATCGACGCGTTTTCTTCACGCGAACCGGCAACCCACTTCGCTTGAAAACGCTATCGTTCACTCTTCTCAGGCTGGCGCGCGAGCCGCTCCAAGAGGCGCTTGATCTCGAGGTTCTGCTCGCCTTGGCCGTCGGCCCATTCGCGGATCATCTGCTGTTCGGTGCGCATATGCGCCACCAGTCCCTGAATGGCCTCGGCGAGATTGGCCATTGCCGTCGTCGTGTTGCGGTGGGCGCCACCTTCTTCCACCACGGCGCGCAGGCGCTCCATGGCGTGCTGCAGGTCGCCCGTGAGGCCACCGCCGGCGCCTTCAGTCGAATATTCGCGCACGGTGGAGGCGAGCCAGTCTTCCAGATCGGTATAGAAACGGTTTTGCGCCTGGCTCGATTGCAGGTCGAGGAAGCCCAGGATCAGCGAGCCCGCAAGGCCGAACAGCGAGGACGAAAACGAAATGCCCATGCCGCCGAGCGGCGCGGCGAGACCTTCTTTCAGTGTATCGAACAGCGCGCCGGCGTCGCCGCCGACCTTCAAGCCGTCGATCACTTTGCCGACCGAGCCCACCGTTTCGATCAGGCCCCAGAACGTGCCGAGCAGGCCGAGGAAGACCAATAAGCCCGTCATGTAGCGTGAGATGTCGCGCGCCTCGTCGAGCCGGGTCGCGATCGAATCCAACAGGTGCCGCATGGTCTGCTGCGTGATCGTCATCCGCCCGCTACGCTCGCCACCCAGGATCGCCGCCATCGGCGCCAACAGCGTGGGATGGCGGGCAAGCGCCAGCCCGGGATCGGCAATGCGGAAATTGTTGACCCACGCGACTTCCGGATAGAGGCGGATCACCTGGCGGAACGACAGGATGATGCCGACCAGGAGCACCAGGCCGATCAGCGCGTTGAGCCCGGGATTGGCGAAGAAGGCGATGACGATCTGCTTGTAAAGCACGACCGTCACCAGCGCGCAGAGCACCAGGAAAACCAGCATCCGCACCAGGAATATCCGCGGCGAAGACAGTTTGCTCAGTTCGACCTCCATGGTGGAGCGGGGAGAGGGGCCTGATGGCATGGGCAATGTCATCCGTTGCGGGAGTTTTGGGCTAGGCCATACTATGGCACAGCGGAGCCGAGAAAAAAGCTGGGTCGCCCCTAATTCGGGCGGCGGGAAGCGGAACCTTGGGCTGAAGTCGGGCTTTGGTGAGGTCGTATTCTACAAATGTTTGCCCTCACCCGACCGGTCATGCCCGCGAAGGCGGGCATCCAGTACTCCGTTACGCCCGAGTTCGACACGCCCGCCGCGGCGTACTGGATCATCCGCCTTCGCGGATGATGACGGCGAGAGCGCCGTCACTTCCCCAGCGGCTTTAGAATCTTAACGAGCTCGGCGTGCACGAACTCGTTGCCGCAAATCAAATTGCCGGTCTTAAGCGGATCGTCGTCGCCCTCGATGCCTGAAACGATGCCGCCGGCCTCGCGCACGATGATTTGACCGGCCGCCATGTCCCAAGATTGTAGATTGCGTTCCCAATAGCCGTCGAGCCGACCCGCGGCGACGAACGCCATGTCCAGTGACGCCGCGCCGAACCGACGCAGCCCCGCTACCTTGTTCTGGATTTCCGTCATCTCCAGGCGCGACACTTCGTGGTCGCCGCGGCCGATATGCGGCAATCCGCAGGCGATCACGCATTCGCCAAGCTCGCGCCGGCCGGCGACGCGCAGCCGCTGGTCGTTGAGGAATGCGCCCTTGCCGCGCTCGGCGATGTAGAGTTCCTCGTTGGCGGGATTGTAGATCACCCCGGCGATGATCGTGCCCTCGCGCGCCAGCCCGATCGAGATCGCGAATTGCGGGATGCCGTGCAGGAAATTGGTGGTGCCGTCGAGCGGATCGACGATCCAGGTGTGGGTCTTGTCGGCGCCCTCGCGGTTGCCGCCTTCCTCGCCGATGAAGCCGTAGCCCGGGCGCGCTTTCGCAAGATCGGTATAGAGCATTTCCTCGGCGCGCTTGTCGGCGAGCGAGACGAAGTTGGCGGGCCCTTTCAACGACACCTGCAGATGCTCGACCTCGCCGAGATCGCGCTTGAGATTGCGGCCGGCGCGGCGCGCGGCCTTGACCATGACATTGATGACGGCGGAATACAGCATGAGCTCAAGCTATGAAATCAAAGAAACGGCCCAATGCCGTCATCGACGCGGCACTGGGTGCCCTGCCGACATCGTCAGGTCAAGCCGCATCATTTGGTGCCGAGCCAACGGCGCGCCGCGGCCTCGCCTTTGGCGCGGTCTTCCGAGCTTAATTGGGCAAGCGCCTCGTCCAGCTCGGGATCGCCTTTGCCGGCGTTTTTGGCAACCAAATGCCATTTCAGCGCCTCGACCTTGTCCATCGGCGCGCCCATTCCGGAAAGCAGCACGCGCGCCAGGCGGTTCTGGGCAATCGGGCTGTTTTGTCTCGCTGCTTTCCGCAGCAGCGCGACCGCGGCGGCCTGGTTCTTCGGCGTGCCGGTGCCGTTGAAGAGCGCGATGGCATATTCGACCTCGGCGTCGACATTGTCGGCGAGCGAAGCCGCCTGTAACAACCGCACCGACTTTTCGACGTCCTTCTCGACGCCAGTGCCTTCCTTGTAGAAAGTGGCGAGCGCGTACTGCGCTTCGGGATTGCCGGCGTCCGCTGCGAGCCGAAGCAACTCCGCGGCACGCTTGAGGTCCTGCGGCAGTGTCTGTCCGTCGATATAGAGCAGCGCCAGATTGTAGGCCGCCTTCGGCTCGCCGAGCTTGGCCGACGACGCCAGCAGCTTGACGGCGGCCTCGCGGTCGAGGGCGCCGCCGCGCCCGGCGAGGCGCAACATCGCGAGCGCGAACATGGCCTCGCGGTCGCCATTGTCGGAGGCGCGCTTATACCAATCGACCGCCTTCGCATAGTCGCGCTTCACGCCCATCCCATTGGCGTAAAGCTCGCCAAGCATCGTCATCGCCTTGATGTCGCCGGCCTGCGCGCGCGGCATCGCCAGATCGAGCGCCGTCTTGTACTGCCCGCGCTGATAGGCGCCGTAGACCACGTCGGCATTGGGATCGTCGGGCGCAGGCGCCGGGACGACGGCCGCGGTCGGCGCGGTCGGAGGCGGTTCAGGCTTCGGCGTCGCTGCTGGCGCTGCGGGCTTCTTGGCGGCAACCGGCGGCTTTGCTTTCGCAGGCTCCTTCTTGGCGGCCGGCTTGCTCTCCGCAGGCTTTTCGGCAGGCGCCTCTGCAGGCTTTTCGGCACCCGGGGGCGTCAGCGAGATCTGCGCCACGGCGTTGGCGGTGAGCAGTAGCACGCCCGCCAGGATCGATATCGAATGGAGGAGCTTCATTCCCGGCGCAATTCCCGTCCGGCCTTACCTTGTTCTTTGCTCTGTCCTGACGCCGCGGCGTAGCCTTGCCGGATCGCCTGTTCAGCATCTGCCAGGGCCGGCGCTGCCCCGCGCGAATCGGCCCAGACGAAATCTCCGATCAGCACGAAATCCGCGCCCGCGGCGGCAAACTCACAGGCCTCCTCACGCGAGCTCGCAAATCCGACGCAAGGCGGCTCGAACAATTCGGCCCACCACTGCAGCCGCTCGGCGATCGCCTCCATCGACGGCCGCTGCCCCTTCGCGTCGGGTTCGCCAAACAGCACGTAGTCCGCACCCAGCTCGCCGGCGGTCATCGAATCGTGCCGTGTTGCGAGCCCGCCAACGCCTGCGATGCGGTCCGGCTTCAACGTCGGCAGGGCCTCTTCAAGGGCCGCGAGGCCGGTTAGGTGCGCGCCATCGGCGCCCGAGCGCGCCACCAGTTCGAGATGACCATCGAGGACTTGGCCATCGAGCAGGAGCGCGGCGCCGGCGTTCTGGATGGGGCCGGCCAACGCCTTGATGCGGGAGATCATGCTGCGCTGGTCCGCCATCTTGAGGCGCACCAGCACTGCGGCGACGTCGGCCGCCGCGAGCAAGCCGGGAAGGCTTGCGATCAAGGCTTGCGGATCGTCCACAACTGGGGTGGCGAGATAGAGCCGCGGCATCGGGCGCGGCGCAGCGGGTTTGGTGGCCAATCTATGCCGCCTTCTTTTCCAGCCCGGTCTCCCACTCGCCCCTGGTGGCAAGCGCGTTCATCCGCGCGCGGTGGGTAAACGCCCGCTGGCCGGCGGCGACGTTCTCTTGCTTGCCCGACCATGCTTTTTGCGGCGCCGCCTGCAAGGCGCGGCCGTAGGAGAAGGTCAGCCGCCACGGCAGGCCGGCGGTCCGGTTCATCGCGTTCAGATGCGCGGTCGCGTCTTCGTCGGACTGACCTCCGGAGAGGAAGGCGATGCCCGGCACTGCCGCGGGCACGCAAGCCTTCAACAAGCGGACGGTCTTCTCGGCCACTTCCTCCACGGATGCTTGCTTGGCGCTCTGCTTGCCCGCGATCGCCATGTTGGGTTTCAGGATCATGCCTTCCAGCGCGACGCGCTGGATACGCAATTCCGCAAACGTATTGTTCAGCACTAGCTGCGTCACCTCGTAACAGCGGTCGACGTCATGATCGCCATCCATCAGCACTTCCGGCTCGACAATCGGAACTATCTGCGCGGCCTGGCACAGCGCCGCGTAGCGGGCGAGCGCGTGCGCATTGACATGGATCGCCGTCATCGAGGGGATGTTCCGGTCGCTGCCACGGCCGATGTCGATCACGGCGCGCCATTTCGCGAACCGCGCGCCGCGCTCATAATATTTCTTCAGGCGCTCGGCGAGCTTGTCGAGGCCCACTGTGACTAGTTCGCCCGGGCAGTGCGGCAAGGCTTGCGTTCCCTCGTCGACCTTGATGCCGGGGATCGCGCCCGACGCTTCGATCAGTTTTATGAGCGGCGTGCCGTCGCGAGCCGCCTGCCAAATGGTCTCGTCATAAAGGATGACGCCGGAGATGTATTTGCTCATCGCCTCCGAGGAGCGGAACAGCATCTCGCGGTAGTCGCGGCGCGACTCTTCGATCGATTCGACCTTGATCGCGTCAAAGCGCTTCTTGATGGTGCCTGAGGATTCGTCGGCGGCAAGGATGCCCTTGCCCGGCGTGACCATGGCGAGCGCAACTCTGTTGAGATCTGAGAGATTCATAGGCGTCCTCCGGCTTTGCGTGGTTTGCCAACCAAAATAGACCCTTCTCGGGCAATTGCCGAGCCTATCCAGGTCAAGGAGGCGGGCGGCTTTCTCGGAGTATTAACGCCCGTTATGCGACTTTGGGATCGAGTTCACCCTTGCTGTAACGCTTGGCCATCTCCGCCGTCGTCAGCACCTTCTTGATCTTGCCGGCCTGCCCTGCCGCATTGAATTCTTCCAGCCGCTGTTTGCACAGCTTGGCCATCGCCTCCATCGCCGGCTTTAAATATTTGCGTGGATCGAATTCCTCCGGATTGCCGTTGAGCACCTTGCGGATTTGT
>VAZV01000220.1 GCA_005884765.1 Alphaproteobacteria bacterium | reverse complement strand
CGGTCCTCGACCGAGCGCATGCAAAGCCAACAGACCGGTGAGCGGGCGGGGTCAAGGGCCGTCAGCCGCCGAAGGCGGTGGCGCGGCACGCGCCAGCCTTGAGGCCGGCCGATCACCGCGTCTACTTCAGCACAGTTGCTCTTGTGGGCACGGGACAAGCGGAAAGATGGCGCTGATTTGGGGTCTTCGGCAATGCCGTTGGTCTGCGACAGATTAACACGACGGGCAATTTGCGCATGGCGGGCATGTGCAAATTGCCCGTCGTGCAAAATCAGTTCTTCTCACCGAACCGCCGCTTGTGGCAAGCCAATCGCAAGCCAACGAGATCGTCTCACGGCGATGCGCGGGTTAGACATCGCCTCGCGCCACAAAGCAAGCGCTACCTCTCCCCGGGCGCGGTAAAGAATTTTTCACCGTAAGCGAAACGATTGGGCTTCAGAAAAAAGCCGAGCAGCACGGCGCCATTGGGCGCAACCGCCTCGTGCTGATTGCCCGCCGGGCGCCAGACGAACTGACCTGGCCCGCACTTGCCTTCATGATCCTCAAGCGAGCCCTCGATCACATACGTCTGCTCGAGCGCCGTGTGTTCGTGGAGCGGAACGATGGCGCCAGGTTCGAGCTTGAACAGGGCTGTGGTGACGCCCGTGTCGTCCGTATAGAGGACCTTGATCTTGATTCCGCGAAACTTTGTCGGTTCCCACGGCATGTTCGGCACATCCAGATAATGTGCCGCACGCTCCGGCGGATTTTCCGGTTTGATGTCGGAGTGCACAAGCTTGCGTTCTTGCATGGACATGACGGTCTCCTTGGCAATCGGCTCGGATTTGCAACCAGGACAGCCGACCATACCGCGTGGACTGCACGACCGAAAGCTTTATCGGAACAGCGCAATCAGTCCGTCCTTGCCGTAAGCGCCGCGCGCGCTTTGCGGACTTGATCTGCACTGACGGCGGGCGCGTTCTTGCCGAAACGGCCGCGTACATAGCTTGCGACCGCCGCGAGCTGCGCATCATCGAGCTGCCAGCCGAACGCAGGCATCGCCGGGCCCGTCGGCTCGCGGTCCGTTGCCACGCTTTGTGCTCCCTGCAGGATCACGCGCAAAACCGTCGCGGGATCCTGGGTGGACGTGGTTGCGGCCTCCGACAGGTTGGGAAACATGTTCGCCACGCCTTTGCCGTCCTGCTGATGGCAGGCCGAGCAGAGGTCCTGAAAGATCGCACCTCCCGCAGCCGTGACATCCTTGTCGGCCTTGTCGGCGGTAGCGCTGCTGCCTGGCGCCATCCCGGTCACACCCTTCAGATAGGTCGCGATCGCCCTGGTGTCCTGGTCGGTCATTTTCGAGGTCGAAAGATCGACAACCTCACCCATCAATCCAGCGGCGGCTGCGTTCTTGTTGTGTCCGGCCTTCAGATATTCGGCGATGTCGTCGACCGACCAGTTGCGAAGCGGTCCCTGCCCGCTCGTGATGTCCGGAGCCGTCCATCCCTGCAGCATATAGCCACGCAGCGCCTCGGACGGCTTGTCGCCACCGAGCACGGTTTTTGGCGTATGGCACGCTCCGCAATGTGCTGGCCCTTGCGCGAGGTAGGCTCCCCTGTTCCACTCCTTCGATTTAGACACATCGTCGTGAAACTCTCCCGGCGTGAAATACAGGCGATCCCAGACAATCATCGCCGCGCGCAGATTGAATGGAAACGGCAGCCTATTGACTTGCACTGCATTATGTACGGGCGCAATCGTGTTGAGGTAGGCGCGGATGTCAGCCACGTCTTCGCGCGACATCCGCGTGTAGTAAGGAAACGGCATCGCGGGATAGAGCCGCGCGCCGTTTCGGCTGATGCCCCGCCGCACCGCCGCGTCGAATTCATTGTTGGTCCAGCTGCCGATGCCCGTCTCGCGGTCAGGGGTGATGTTGGGCGCTGCCAACACGCCGAACGGCGTCTCGATCGGCCGTCCGCCGCTGAATGGATGTTCGCTGCCCGGAATGGTATGACAGCTCCCGCAGTCGGCGGCATTGGCGAGATACCGGCCGCGTTCGACCGCGGCAAAATCCTGAAGATCCGCGCTGGCGCCCGGGCCGGTGCTGGCGCCGAGTGCGATCAGAACGACCGCTATGGTTGGCCCCTTACGCATTGATCAATTGCCCGGGGTTCTTGAGATAGCGGTTGCGGATCGCGTCAGCCGCCCAATAAGCGAGGGCCGCGACCGTCCCCGTCGGGTTGTAGCCGGGGTTTTGCGGAAACGCGCTGGCGCCCGTCACGAATAAGTTCGGCACGTCCCAGCTCTGCAGATAGCGATTGAGCGCGCTGGTGCCCGGATCAGTTCCCATGATCGCACCGCCGCACAGATGCGTGGTCTGGTACTTGGTGACGTCGTATGGGCCCTTGCGATATTCCTTGACGATCTGCCTGGCGCCCATCGCCTGGAAAATTTCGGCAAATTTGTCGGTTAGAAATGCATTCTGCTTGAGCTCGTTGTCGTGAAAATCGATGGTCATGCGCGCCAGCGGCCGGCCGAAGCGATCCTTGTAGGTGGGATCGAGATCGACATAGACGTCGCGGTAGCTGTACATGCTGCCGTGAACGCCCGTCCCCGGCTTCAACGCGCTCTGATAGTTTTCCTTGACCGCCTTCTTCCATTGCGCGCCCCACCGCGGAGTGCCCGGAGGCACCGGCGCGGTTTCGATCGGGCGACCGTTGGTCTGCACCTGCCCCATATATCCGCCGCCGACAAAGCCGTGCGGGCCATGGTCGAAATTGTCGCCGTTGAACTCGTCGATGCACATGCCGATCGAGCCGGAAGCGATGAAGGGATTGAAGGCGAATTTGGCGGGATCGAAGAAGCTTACGACGTCCGAGATTGTCTGATGGGTGAAATTGCGGCCGATGACACCGGAATTGCCAACGGGATCATAGGGCTTGCCGATCCCCGACAGCAGCAGAAGCTGCACGTTGAAGATCGTGTAGGCGGACAGGATCACGAGGTCTGCCGGCTGCTCCCATTCATTGCCGCCGGTATCGACAAAGGTGACGCCGGTCGCGCGTTTTCCCGACGCGTCCAGATTGATGCGGGTAACCTCGCTGTTGTCGCGCGCGGCGAAATTCGGCTTGCGCAACAACACGGGCAAGATCGTGGTCTGCGGCGTCGCCTTGGAGTAGTTGCCGCAGCCGAACCATTCGCAGAAACCGCAGAAGGTGCACGGCCCCAACCGGACACCCAGCGGGTTCTGGTAGGCGCGGGACATATTGCCCGAGGGCTGCGGAAACGGCTTGTAGCCGAGGTCGCGCGCCGCTTTGGCAAACAAGGTAGCGCCGAACGGCTGATCCTGCGGCGGATTGGGATAATGCCGCGACCGCGGTCCTTCGAAGGGATTGCCGCCTTCGACGATCTGTCCTTTGACGTTGCCGGCCTGGCCTGACGTGCCGCAGAGATATTCGAAACGGTCGTAATGCGGCTCGAGGTCGTCGTAGGTCACGCCCCAATCCTGAATGGTCATGTCATCAGGCAGAAAGCCCGCGCCATAACGTTGGGTGAGATGCGTGCGCAGCACGAAGTCGGTGGGAAGGAAGCGCCAGGTCTCCGCATTCCAGTGCACGCCGCCGCCGCCAACACCGTTCGGCGGCATGAATGCGCCCCAGGTGCGGATCGGCAGCGCGGTCTGGCTCATCTTGTTGCGGAACGTGAACGTCGTCTGTTCGGGCCGCAAAAACAATTCGTGGCGGATTCGGTAGCGCAATTCGTCGGCAGCATAACCCGGAGGATGGTCGGTCGCCGTGTTGCGCCACGGCCCGCGCTCGATGGCCATCACGTCGAGCCCGGCGTCGGCAAGCTCATAGGCCATGATCGAGCCGGTCCAGCCCAGACCTACGATCACGACGTCCTTTGCCGGCAGTTTGCGGACCATTGGCGGCGCTCAGGATTTATGAGGGGTCCAGTCGGCTCGCCCTGCGATGCTGACAGGAGGATGGGGATAGCGTTCGTTGTGACGGTGTATCCAGTCGCGATAGTCGTACCGGATGCCCGGAAATCCGATCATCGACCAGCCGACCATGTTCTTGTTGCCGCCGTGGATCGGATCGGAGAAGAAGCCTTCGGGCACATCTTTCAGCAGCGCATCGAAGAAGCCCTGCGCATCGACTTCGTCGAACTTTACCTCGCCGGCCTCGATTTTTTTAAGTACGCCGTCTTGCTGTTCCGCTGAAAGTTGAGTGAAGCCTTTGCCGCCGTTGTTCGCCTTGCAATATCTGTCGAGTCCCGCCAGTCCTTTGCGATAAAGCTCGGCTGGCGTATTGGCCGATTGTGGTCCCTGCTCTTTGGTGCCTTTGGTGTAAGGTCCGAGCCTGTAGAGCCCTGCCGCGGACCCGTACGGCCCTTTGAGCTGGCGATCGATAAAGACCGCGCAGCCCGCATCCTTGCCGCCGGGCGTGTCGGGATCGGGTGGAATGATGCGGTCCACGATCGCCTCGACCGCGGTTGCCTCATCGGTTGTGAAGAACTGCCAAGGACCGGGCCGCTCGAAATCGGGCGCCGATGTCGGGAACGGCGTCCAAGGCATGTGATCCCGGATAATGGATGCGCGTGACAGTGATGTCGTGCAACCAAATCGCGGCGGAAACTAGAAATTTGAGACGATGGATCATGGCGCCGTCCGTTTACGCCTGAGAACGCCTTGGAATCTGCTTGGTTCCCAAGCCGCACTGGCCGGAACGGTGGATGAGGTCGCTGATCTCGGCTCTGACTTTAAGCAATGCGTGCCATGACCAGATGACTGGGAACGGAGGACTGCCGAGCTCTTTGTCCTTGGGTCAGCAACGGAGATGGATATCGACCATGAGACTAGTCACAATGGGATTGGCTGCGGCGCTCGCGCTCACGAGCACGTTCGCATTGGCGCAAAGCGGCAGCGGTTCTGCCGGCGGTAGTTCGAGCGCAGGCGGATCGGCCGCAAGCAGCACGACCACCGGCTCGTCCACCAGCGGTACGACAACCGGAAGCCCAACGACCGGTGGCGCGAACAATAATGCCGGCAGCGCCGCGGCGGGTGCCAATAGCCAATACAACCCGTCCGGCAACAGCCTCATGAACACATCGCCCAGCGGGTCGACAGTGGGGCCCAATTCATCCGGAGCCGGACGTTAAATCAAAGACCCCGCTTTCAGGCGGGGTTTCTTTTTGCAATTTCGAGAGTCGGCAAAATACGGTCCGTCCTGACACACTGACCGCCAGGCCGCGTCGAAAGACGCTATCCTCAGGGCTTGCAGTATGTCCATATTTGGATTATATCCTAATATGGACAACCCGGAAAGACCTATGCGAAAGCCCAAGCCGCGCCCGTCTGAAACTGAAACAGCGCCTCAGCGTCTCGATCAGTCTCGTTTTGCACCCGCCAACCGAAGGCGGCTAAGCGCGCCTGGTTTGCGGACGTTCCTCGCCATTGCCGATCTATGGGGACTGACGGAAGAGCAGCGCCTCCTGATCCTTGGGTACCCTTCGCGATCCACCTATCACAACTGGTGCAAGCAGGCGCGCGAGCACGGCGAGTTCACCCTCGATGTTGATGTCCTCACGCGCATCTCGGCCGTGCTCGGGATCCATCAGGGTCTTGGGATTCTGTTTCCGACCGAGCGGCTTGGCCTCGAGTGGCTGCGAACCCCGCACCGCGCGCTCGTCTTCGGCGGGCGGCCGCCCCTCGACCTCGTGACCAGCGGCACTCAAGATGAATTGCTCTCGGTGCGCCGTTTCCTCGATGGCGCGCGCGGCGGTCTATACATGCAGCCGAACCGCATCGACGAGGCGTTCACACCTTACGACGATGCGGAAATTGTTTTCCGGTGACGGATGCTTTCGCGCCCGCGCCACGGCCCGCTCACCGCCTGATCGCATCGCAATTCCCTCCCATCGGGCTGTTCGATACGGTTGCGACCGCGGCCGATCTTGCCGCCGTGATGGAGCTGGTCGGCTGGACCAACGATCGGCTTGTCGCCGATCGTATAGCCCGGCTGGCCGAGAGCGAATGGGTATACGGCGTTCCCAATGCCAGCATCGTCATGGCATCTTTCCTGCACGTCGCTCCCGGTGGGATGCGATTCAATGGTCCCGAGCTCGGAGCCTGGTATGCAGCCGACGATATCCGCACGGCAGCCGCGGAAGTCGGTCATCATCTGCGGCGCGAGACGGTCGCTCGCGGCCTGCCCACGATGACACGCACCTATCGAGCCTATGCCGCGACCCTGTTGGGCAGCTATCTCGACATCAGAGGGCAGCAGAGCACGCGCGCGGAGGTGTATGCGAGCGAGCGCTATGATGCCTCGCAGCAGCTTGGCGAGGAAGTTCGCGCCTCGGGTGGCGCGGGATTGCTCTATGACAGCCTGCGACGCCGCACCGGCAGCAACGTCGTTGCCCATCGGCCACGCAACATCACGGACATTCTGCAGACAGATCATTTCGAAATTACGGTTCTGGCACACTCACACACGGTCGACGTCCGCAAACTGTCGCGGTGAGGAACGCGTGAACGCGCTTGGCAGATTGCTGCTGCCCTCGGCAACGTCGCTTCGCGCATCCTCATCGGCCCATAATGCTGGCGACGGCAAACCACCAGCCGTTACTGGTCGCTGGATCGGTCGTCGTCGCAAGACTGGGCTGTTGCCGAAAAAAATGCGGCCTCAACTCGGACGCTTCGCTCAAGAACAACAAGGAGCTGATGGCTGCGTATTTGAGAGCTTGATCGGAAACAAGGTGATCCGACGGAGCGTCTCGCTACGCTTCGCCACGCGCGTTACTTCGCAAAGCCCTTGAGGCCTCGGCTCTCCCCAATCGAGCCGTCTCGGAAGGTGTCTCGCCGTAAGCTGCACGATATCTCGCCGCAAAATGTCCCATGTGCGTGAACCCCCACTTCAGCGCCACATCGTGGATCGACAGCATATTCAGAGGCGAAGACAATTCTGCCTGTGCCGCCTCCAGGCGGATCTCGCGCAAATATGCGAGCGGTGTGATGTCCCGAAACCGGCGAAATCCATATTGCAACGATCGAACGCTGATCCCCGTTGCTTCCGCCACTTCGCTCAGAGTCAGCGGTTGATGCATGTTGGCATGCATGAAATCGACCGCCTCCATTATCTGACGCGATGTGGCGTCCGTTTGATGGCGACGCAGGCGATTACTCAACCGATGTGGGAAGTTCAGAAAAATCAGTCGCAGGATCGACTCGCCGAGCAGTGCCATCGATTTTTCAGACCGTATGCGTGTATCATGCATGCCGGCGCCGACGGCCTCGCTCAGCGCTTTGAGCACCTTTCCTGCTGGACTGGCAAGATCGAGTTGCGGGCTAAGCTCGCTGTTTTGCAGCGCTGCGCCCTCGAAAATAACGGAAAGAGTTTTGTTCACGGCAGCTACATCGAATTCGAAAGTGACGTGCCCGTGCTTGCCGTGACCCGAATATGAGATCGAACTAACGTCCGGTACGCTCAGCGCGAGCGCGCATCTTCGGTCTATTGCCACAGTCCGATTTCGAATTCTTGCACTCATCGTTCCCGCGCGCGGCAGCACGAGGCCGAGGCTCTGCTTCTGCTGTGCGAACCGGCATGTCCAGTCGATCTCCGATTCAACCTCCCACCAGGAAAAGCCGCATGCCGATGCAAATTTGCCTTGCCAGCGAAATGCTCTCTGGCCGGTATTCAGTTCTATCCTTGCATGAGGCGCGAGCAGATTGAATGTGCTGAGAAACTTCTCAAAGCTTTCTTCGCGGCTGGAGAGATCGGTGAACATGAGGTCACTCCGGCCCAAGGTGAGAGATCCGCCAACCAAGCCCGTCCAAATTCAATCCCAAACGCGCAATCCTGTCCAGAGAGCGCAATCGCTCATCAATAGATGTTTCGTTCCAAATTTCCGGGCCTTAGGATCGCAGCCCAACTCGCCCAAGAGCGTCAAGCCTATTCAACGAGGGAGGAACTCATGCCGGCCATAAAAGCTGTTGCACATCTATCGTGGATAGCCGCACTCGCTATCGCCGGTTGCATTGCCGCGCTACCGAATCGTGCGGCAGCTGAGCGTCCGTCATCGCTGCCAACGACATGCGCGCAGCTGCCGGCCAAGCTTTTGGGCGGCAATATCAAGTACGCGAACGCGCAAATCGTGCCGGCCAATACAGCGCCCGCGCCGCAGTTTAACAACTTCGCCGGCACGCCGCCGAGCTCGGCAAAGGTCCCCGTCACGTATTGCCTGGTGGTGTTGAGCTATAGCGGCACCCCCGCAAACGATCCGACGCCGCAGAACATCACTATCTACGTCGGTCTGCCGCTCAATTCGCTCGACGGCGGCACTACCGGTTCTACCGTTGATCCCTCCTTCAACTTCACCACAGTGGAAGGCAACTGGAACGGTCGCACCGAGGGTGAAGGCGGCGGTGGTTGCACCGGCAATGCCAATGTCAATTCGGCGGGTGCTGTTGCCAACGGCTTTGTCGGGTCGGGCACCGATGGCGGGCACGGCAATCCTGCTGACGATCCTCACAACACGTGCCAGCAGGGCGTGCTCAGCGTGGGTCACCTGAACCGCCAATACATCGCGGACTGGGTTTACAACGGACCGCAGCAAGAGATCATCTGGTCGAAGAAGGTCGCCAAGCTGTATTACGGCAAGGTGCCGCTCTACAATTACTGGAACGGCTGTTCGACCGGCGGCCATCAGGGCTATGCGTTGGCTCAAACGCTCCCCGGCGAATTGGACGGCATCCTCGCCAACGCGCCGGCGATGTACTGGACCCGTTTCCAGACCGCGCAGATGTGGGGCCAAATCGCGATGTACGATATCGCCCAGGAGGTGATTCCGGCGGCAAAGCTTGCGGCCGTCCAAAACGCCGCGATCGCCGCATGCGACAAAAACGACGGTGTGCAAGACGGCATTATCGATGACCCACGGACCTGCACGTTCAACGCAAAGGCCAATATCTGCGGTCAAGCGGGCGCGCCGGCGGCTCCGGCCTGTCTGACACCAACGGAAGCTGATGCAGTCAACGTCATGTGGGACGGCCCACGCAACGATTCCGGGAAGAGAATCTGGTTTCCGATCGATCGCGGCACCGATTTCCAGTTCTGGGATGGAAACGTGCCGTTTGGGCTCGCCCCGGTCCAGTTTGGATGGGATCTGGAAAATCCGGCTTACTACAACGCTGGCGCCTTCCCGGGCTCTTACCCTGGCTTCTGGGGAAACGTTGCGCTGAATTCGACGGTATCGGCTCCGGGTACCGTGACAACCTACGCGGCCGTCGCGCAGGCTGGGTCGAATAATGTAGCCGACCTTACCGATACTTTCGACGACCTTGATGCGTTCAGGGACGGCGGTGCCAAGATGATCACGGTCGTCGGTGCAAACGACGGCCTCATCATGCCGCGCGGCGTGATCAACTATTATCGGGTCGTGGCTGCACGTTACGCGGAGGGGTCTGACCACGATCCGTTGATCGCTGCAGGCTTCGCAGATCGGTCTGCCCACCAGCCGTCTGATCGGTTCCGAGGCGTCCAGAAATTCTACCGTCTGTTCCATGCTCCTGGGGTGAGTCACTGCGGCTTAGGTATTCTGAACCACGGTAGCCTCGGGCCGTGGCCGCAGAGCGGCGCCGACTTCAATGCGGTGATCAACTGGGTCGAGCACGGCGTTGCACCGAGCGAAGTGATCGGGTCGGGCAATACGGCGGCGCCCGCCTTCATCCCCGGGGCGGCCACGACCCTCACGCGTCCGTTGTGTCCCTACCCGCAAACTGCGGTGTATAACGGCTCGGGAAATATCAACAACGCGGCTAGTTGGCGCTGTGGCGGCGACCTGGAGAGGAACACTCCCGTCGGTACTCCGCTTTCGGGGCCACCGGGCCAGCCGGTGGCATGTTACGATGTGCTCGCCAAATTCAAGCACGAGGTCAACGGACCGCTCGACTATCAGGGCAGCGGCGTCAATCCGGCCATCTGCCGGGGCGACGGACCGCCCCAACGTTGATGAGAATAGAAGAACAACAGCAGGGCGTGCGCAGCGATGCGCACGCCTGTCTTGCGCCTCCGGATTTATCTCGCTCGGGCGCCGTTAAAACCATGGGACTGCTTCTCATGACGTATCGGACCGCATCGGTCGCGGCGAAGGCTAGCGGGCGAAGGATACTGGCGATGGTTGCGCTGGCCCTTACGATCGGGCCGCACGTGTTTGCGCAGCAACCGGCAACAAATCCACTGATCGCGCCGACGCAAGCGGCGCCAGGGCCGAGCGCCGGACAGGCACAACAGGCAGCGCCGGTCGAGACCGTGCAGAACGGGCAGCAGCAGGTACAGCTGATTTTTTCAACCTGGGCCAGATACTGCGCAAGGGGTCCTACCGAACAATCTTCCGAAGTTGGGGCCAAGCAGGTCTGCTTCACTGCCGCGGACGGCCATCTGAAATCGGGCGAAAAGCTCGTGATCGCCCTGCTGATAGAGCCGGTGGGGAGCGATACGAAGCTGTTACGCGTCACGCTGCCCCTGGGAGTGGCGCTAGTCCCAGGCGCGCGCATGGTTATCGACGAGAAAGACGCGATGACTGCGCCATATGTCGTCTGCCTGCCCAAAAATGGTTGCATGGCGGATTACAAGGCCGACGCCGATCTGATCGAGAAGCTGAAAAACGGGCGGGGTCTGGCGATCCAGGCGTTCGATAAGGGAAAGCCAATCAGCTTCACTTTGCCGCTCACGGGGTTCGCGAAAGCGTATGAGGGGCCTGCCGGCGATCCCACCGGCTCACAGGAAGGCCTATCGAGCGAACTACACTAATCGTTGGCAATGGAAATCAGATTCTGAAATATGGAAACATTGGTCCATGGCTAGGCTGACCGCCGCCGAGCGAAAGAGTATTACCGTTACCCTGGAAAACGCCGTGGATCATGGCGCACAAAATCGCGGCGCTTGGTAGCGAAAGGAACTATTTTGCCGATGGCGGATTGATGGTGGGCCACACGGGGAGTCTGCCATGCACCTTCATACCTATCGGGACGAGGACCGCTCGCGACACTTCGACTTAATCACCGACGCCGACCATCCAAGGTCAGTCGACATGGTCTCGGCAGTATCTGCCGTCGTGTTGGTGATAGCTTTCGCCTGTGCCCTCGTGACCAGATTGAGCCAGTGGATCTACTAAAAGACGACAGGGCTTTTCGTCGAGCACTGGCCCATGGATCGGACCCGTGCGGGCGCCGGCTGCGATATGATCTGTAGATTTGGTCTGTAGATTTGGTAGCGGGAGAGGGACTCGAACCCCCGACCCCAGGATTATGATTCCCGTGCTCTAACCAGCTGAGCTACCCCGCCAAGGTGCCGCCGCAGGCTTTGGATATACCGCAGTCGCGAACGCGCGGCATATAAGAAACGGCGCAAGCGCATGTCAACTGCAAGGCGGGCCTTAATCCCTCGGCGCCCGCGCCTTATTTCGGCCGGACGTTCTGATCGCCGCCGGGGCTGCCGGGCGGCGGAATAACCGGCGTGTTGCCGGTATCCGGGGTCGGTGCGCGCATTTCCGGGTCGACGCCGGCCGGCGGGCACAAGACGCCGTTGGATTTGGCAAGCCTGTCGCCGAGTGGCTCACCGGCCTGCCCGGTCGTTGAACCCTCCGGCGTCGAGCCCTCCGGCGCCACGGTGCCGCGCGGCGGCACCGGCTTTGTCGGCGCGCAATCGATTGAGCGCTGCGGCGCGGGCGGCGCGGTCTGCGCTAACGGCGTCGTCGGCGTCGGCGGGGCTTGCGCGCTCGCCATGCCGGAGGCAGCCAGCACAAATACTATTGGCAACAGTCGGTTCATCCGCATGCAGCGAAAACGATCGGCGCGCGCAGAGGTTCCGCCATGGGCCTTGAGGATTTGGGCTTTCAGGATTTGGGCCTTCAGGATTTGCGGTAGCGGATCAACGAAAAATGTCCCATCGGCGGCATTGGGCGGCGCTCGGCAAGGCTGACACCGCCATGTCGGGCAGCCCAGTTGACCAAACGGGCCCATGGAAATTCCGGCCGCCAGCCGAGCCGCCGCGCTAGCGGCGCGAACGCCAGTTCGAAGGCGCGGCGCGGGCCGCTCTCGGCCCCGATGTGATTGACGAGGATCAGTTCGCCCCCCGGTTTCAGCACGCGAATGAAATCATCGAGCGTACGTTCCGGATCCGGTACCGCGGTAATGACATATTGCGCCACCACCGCATCAAAGGAAGCATCCGCGAACGCCAGGTTCTTGGCGTCCATCACCGCCAGCGTCTCGACATTGCCGAGACTGAGCGCGCGCACGCGCTGCTGCGCCTTGCGCAGCATCGGCTCGGAGATGTCGACCCCGCACAATTTCGTGGAGCGCGAATAATCCGACAGCGATAGCCCGGTGCCGACGCCGACGTCCAGAACCCGTCCGCCGATCTTGTCGGCTTCCGCGATGGTCAACTGACGGCCGTGCTCAAAAACTTTGCCGAACACCAGATCGTAGACGGGCGCCCAGCGGCCATAAGCCTTTGCGACCCCTTCACGGTCGATGTCCGACGCCATGCCCCCGCCCCGAGTTTTCTATCCGCGCATGGCCTCGACGAGCGGCCGCGCGGCGCCTCTGACGGTCGCGCCCGTTGCCGTTGCGCTTTCGATGAAGCCGCCGCCGAGCACCCGCGCCTGCCCTGACGGTGCATCGTAAAACACGCAGGCCTGGCCGGGAGACACGCCTTCTTCGCCGGCGACGAGATCGATTTCATAGCGGCCATCGGCGCCGCGCAACGAGGCTGGCTGCGGCGCGCGGGTCGAGCGCACCCGCACGAAAAGCTCAAGGCCATCGCGAGCCGCCGAATCCAGCACGCCGTCGCCGATCCAGTTGACGTCGCGCAGCACGATGCGATCCATCCGCAAGGCGTCGCGCGGGCCGACGACGACCCGACGGCTCGCGGCGTCCAGGCGCACCACATAGAGCGGTGCAGTCGAAGCGATGCCCAATCCCTTTCGCTGACCGACGGTGAAATGAATGATGCCTTGATGCGCTCCAATGACGCGGCCGTTAAGGTCGACAATATCGCCGGGCTCCACCGCGTTCGGCCTCAAGCGCCCGATGATGTCGGTGTAGCGCCCGGTCGGCACGAAGCAGATGTCTTGGCTATCGTGCTTTTCCGCGACGTTAAGACCAAAGCGCCGCGCCAGCTCGCGCGTCTGCGGCTTGGTCATGTCGCCCAGCGGAAAGCGCAAGTAGTCGAGCTGGTCGCGGGTGGTCGCAAACAGGAAATAGCTCTGGTCGCGATCGGAATCGGCCGCGCAGACAAGCGCGCGTGTGCCGTCGGCCAGAGGGCGCGAGGCGACGTAATGGCCGGTCGCGAGCGCAGCGGCGCCGAGTTCGCGCGCGGTCCTGAGCAGGTCGCGGAACTTGATCGAACGGTTGCATTCGATGCACGGCACCGGCGTCTCGCCCGCGGCGTAGCTGTCGGCAAAATTGTCCATCACCGCTTCGCGGAAGCGGCTCTCGTAGTCCAGCACGTAATGCGGAATTCCAATCCGTGCCGCGACGTCGCGTGCATCGTGGATGTCCTGGCCGGCGCAGCAGGCGCCCTTGCGATGGGTGGCGGCGCCATGATCGTAGAGTTGCAGCGTGATGCCGACGACGTCGTAGCCTTCGGACTTCAACAGCGCGGCGGTCACGGAGGAATCGACGCCGCCGGACATGGCGACGACGACCCTTGTGTCCTGCGGACGGCCCTCGAGATCCAGACTGTTGAGCATGGTTCCGGTCATTGTTGCGATCGCGGCGGCGCCGGCGCGCTTTCGACGATCCGCCGTTTCGGCGGCTGCAAGCTGCTCTTTAATATAGGCCGTATTTCCGGGAGGCAATCACGCCGGGCGGTTTTGCAAGGCCGCCTCGCGGCAAATCTTGCCGCCGGGCAGAAAAGGGCGCGCCACGGCACCCCCGATATCGATCCATCGTTCGGCTAAGCCTTTGAAACAATTTACTTTTATTAGCGGCCGCGGCTGGCCCGGTCCTTGCTGACCTAAAGGGCGTGAGTTCATTGCGAAAGGGCCGGCCCGTGTTCAGCGTGACGTCAGATCTAGCAGCAAGCTTGTCGGTCCAGACGGCGCCGCAGAAGCCCGCCCGGCCTGATCCGTCGCAGTCCAATGACGGTTTCGCCGCGCTGGTCGACAGCAATACGGCCACCGATGCGGGCACCGACTCCGCACCCCTGCCGCCTCTGGACCGAGGCGCGCCTGCGCGACCGAGCGACGATGCGTCGGCGACGAACGACAATAGGTCTTGGCGCGACCGGACGGCGCCGAACAATTCCGGCGATCGCACCATCAGCACCGATCGGTCCACCGATTCCAACGGCGCTGCAAATTCCAACGCCAGCCCCGATGCGTCTCAGCCGTCGGGCTCCGAGGGCAGCACCAAGTCCGACGGCAAGACCGGCACCTCGAAACCTGCAACGGCGACATCGACCGGAAAGGACAAGGCCGGCGGCACTTCCTCGAGCGATCAGTCCGACGTAACGCAGCCGGACGGCACACAAGCTGTGGTCGCTCTCAACGCGATCGCCGTTGCGATCCCCGTCATCGCTGCGCCAGCGAATGTCGCCGCGGCTCCCGCTTCATCAGCCACCTCGGCACCGCTCGCCATTGCGACAGCGGCCATCACCGCCAGCTCGTCGGCTGCCGCGGCAACGGGAGCTGCTTCGGCGCAGCCAAAGGACGGCTCCGCGGCAGCTCCCGCCGCAACTACCTCGGCCACCACCACCGCTGCTGCCGCAACGAACGGAATCACCGTGGATGCCAACGTCACGGCCAAGGCCAGCGCCAGTGTGCAAGCGGCGTCTGCGGACGCCGTCGCCACTTCGGCGAAGCAGGCGGCGCCACCGACCGACGCTGCCGCGCCGAGTAATCCGGCATTGTCCGCGTTGGTCGAAGCTGCGGCACCCGTTACCCCGAAAACCGCATCGGTCAAGGTCGCGGCTGCGGCAGAGGCAAAGGCGACAACGTCAACCTCGTCCGCTTCCGAGACCGCCTCCGAGGTGTCCGACAAGTCGACAACGGCGGCGTCCACGACGCCGGCGCCCAACACTGCAGCGCCGCAGCCGGCAACTGCCGCCAAGCCGGAAGCCCTCTTGGACGCAGCGAAACCCACGGCTTCCGACAGCGCGCCGCTTTCCATTTCCGCAGGCACCCGCGATCGCGCCACGACCGTCGCGACCGCACCAACGCCGGCTAACTCATCCGATACGAGCTTGCTGGCAACCGCCACGCCACAGCAGCAACAACCTGCCTCCGGCTCGAGCGGTGTCGCCGCTACCGGCACATTGAGCGCGACGGCGGCAACCGGCGCGGCTGTGCCGGTGAGCGGGCTCGCGGTTGAAATTGCAGCTTCGGTGAAGAGCGGCAAGACGCGGTTCGAGATCCGGCTCGATCCAGCCGACCTCGGCCGCATCGACGTTCGCATCGATGTCGATCGCAGCGGCCAGGTGACCTCGCATTTGACGGTGGAGAAGGCAGAAACGCTGTCGATGCTGCAACAGGACGCACCGCAATTGCAGCGCGCGCTCGACGACGCCGGCCTCAAGACCGGCAGCGGCGGCCTGCAATTCAGCCTGCGCGACCAGTCCTTTTCGGGGCAGAACAGCGGCAACGAGACCACCGGCAACGCGCAGCGGCTGGTGATCAGCGACGATGACACCATCCCCGCCGCGCTCGCAGGACGATCCTATGGCCGCGTGTTGAGCGCGAGCGGCGGCGTGGACATCAGGGTTTGAGGAGACGAACATGACAACGCCTGCAGCAACTACCGCCAGTCCGATCGTTTCCGGGACGACGACGCTACCAGCCTCTTCATCCAGCACGCCGTCCCTGAGCTCGACCTCGGGCGCGACGCTGGCAGGTAATTTCCAGAGCTTTCTTACGCTGCTGACGACGCAGTTGAAGAACCAGAACCCGCTGGATCCGCTGGATACCAATCAGTTTACCCAGCAGCTCGTGGAGTTCGCGGGCGTCGAACAGCAGCTCAAGACCAATGACGACTTGACCTCCCTGATTTCGCTGCAGCAGACCGCACAATCGACCCAGGCGCTGACGTTTGTCGGCAAGACGGCGGTCGTCAAGGGCAGCACCGCCGCCCTGACCAACGCCTCAGCCACATGGGAGCTGAATATTGCAAGCAATTCCACGCTGAACGTTTCGATCGCCAACAGCACCGGACAGACGGTATTCACGGGCCAATATGCCGCCACCGCCGGCAACAACCAGCCCTTCACCTGGGACGGCAAGGGCACTGACGGCACGCAATTGCCCGATGGCAAATACACGATGACCGCTACCGCAACCGACGGTTCCGGCAATTCCGTCGGCGTCACCACCGCAGTGGCGGGCGTGGTGAGCTCGGTCGACCTGACCCAGTCGCCTCCGCTGCTGACGATCGGCGGTCAAACCTACACCGTCAACCAGATCCAGAGCATCGTGAACTAATCGCTTCCGCGGCCGCGTTTAGTCATTCGTTTACGGGTTCCCGGCGCCCTTTGGGCGCCCGGGCGCGATGCGGTGCCGGCATTTTGAAGGAGAATCGTATTGGAGCCTTGGGCTTAGGCAAATTTTAAGCCGGGGGGCGTAGTTTGCTCCGGTGAGTTCAGTGGTTGAGAGTTTGTGAGTACGCCATGACAGAACCCCATCGCCCGAGGGTAAAATACGTCATCGGGCCTGACGGCAGTCCGTTGACGATTGCGGATCTGCCCGCGCCCGGAACCAAACGGTGGGTCATTCGCCGTAAGGCCGAAGTCGTTGCCGCTGTACGCGGCGGTCTGCTCTCCCTCGAGGAGGCTTGCAGCCGCTACACGCTGACCGTCGACGAATTCCTCTCCTGGCAGTTTTCCATCGATCAGCATGGTCTTGCCGGGCTGCGCACCACCCGCATTCAGCAATATCGCCAGTAAGGCTGATTCCGAACCAAGCGGCATTTGATGCAAATCGACCTCGCTTTACGAGGCCGATTTTTTTCATATCTGTTTTTGGCCACACCCCCTTAACCTTCGTTAACCATATCGAAACCATCCCATAGGCAATAATTGCCCACTCGGCTGTTGGGTGTCGAATCTGGGGCGGTTGGTTTGCAGGGTCTTGTAACCTTTCTGAGAGGTCTGGGCGCTTCGCGGTTGATGGCGATGGTCGCGGTGACAGCGGCGCTGATCAGCTTCTTCGCGTTCGTCATCATGCGCGTCACCACCCCGCAGATGACGACCCTGTTCACCGACTTGAGCGTCGAGGATTCCTCGGGGATCATCAAGGACCTGGAACGCCAGGGCATCCCTTACGAATTGCGCAGCGAAGGCAGCGTGATCATGGTGCCCAAGGACAAAGTCACCCGGCTGCGCATGAAGCTTGCCGAGGGCGGCCTGCCCAAGGGCGGCGGCGTCGGCTACGAAATCTTCGACAAATCCGATGCGCTCGGCACCACGAGCTTCGTCCAGAACATCAATCATCTGCGCGCGCTCGAGGGCGAGCTGGCGCGCACCATTCGCGCCATCGACCGCATCCAGGCCGCCCGCGTCCATCTGGTATTGCCGGAGCGACCGCTGTTTTCGCGCGAAACCCCGGAGCCGTCGGCCTCGATCGTCGTTCGCGTCCGCGGCACCCTGGAACCGCAGCAGATCCGTGCCATCCGCCACGTCGTCGCCTCCGCAGTCAGCGGATTGAAGCCGCAACGGGTCTCGATCGTCGACGAAGCCGGCCAATTGCTCGCCGACGGCGCTGCCAGCGATGTCGATCAGGCGGTCGGCGACGAGCGCCGCGCCGGTTTCGAAAAGCGGATGCGCAAGCAGGTCGAGGATATCGTGTCCTCGGTGGTCGGATCGGGGCGCGCCCGCGTCCAGCTCTCGGCCGATTTCGATTACAACAAGATCACCCAGACTTCGGACAAATTCGATCCCGAAGGACGGGTGCTGCGCTCGAGCCAGACCCGCGAAGAATCCTCAGCCACGACGGACAATAACGGCCAGGTCACCGTCAACAACGAATTGCCGGGCAACAAGAATCAGGACAACGCGGCAACCGCGCGCGACCAGAGCAAGAAGATCGAGGAAACCAACAATTACGAGATTTCCCGCACCACCAAGACCGAGGTCACGGAGGCCGGACGGGTGAACCGCATCTCGGTCGCGGTGCTGGTCGACGGCAGCTATGCGAAGAACGAAAAAGGCGAGATGGTCTACAAGGAGCGCGGCAAGGAAGAGCTCGACCGTATCGCAGCGCTGGTACGCTCGGCGATCGGCTTCGACCAGAAGCGCGGTGACCAGGTCGAGGTCGTCAACCTCAAATTCGCCGATGCGCCCGCGATCGCGCCGCTCTCCGAGCCGTCGGGCCTGCTCGGCATGCTGCAATTCACCAAAGACGACGTGATGTACGTGATCGAGCTCGGCGTCATGATGCTGCTCGGCCTGGTGGTAATGTTCATGGTGATCCGGCCGCTGGTCAAACGTATCCTTGCCTCCGAAGAGATCGCGGCAGCGCTCAATGGCGAAGCGGCGCTGGCTGACGGCGGCGCACAGGCGGCCGCGCCCGGCCAGGTCCTGCTTCCCGGTGCCAGCGCCACTGCACAATTGATCGACGTCGCCCAGGTGCAGGGCCAGGTTCATGCGCAATCGGTTCATCGCGTCGGCGAACTGGCCGAGCGCAATCCCAACGAAACTGCCTCCATTGTTCGTCAATGGCTCAGCGAACCCGAGGCCGCGTGATCCGATATGGCCGTGCCGCAAACCGCAAACTCAACCGACATCACCAGCGTCATCGCAAACCTGTCGTCGCGTCAGAACGGCCGGCCGAAGACCAAGATCAGCGGCCGCAAGCGGGCGGCGATCCTGATGCTGGCGCTTGGCGAGCAATATGGCGGCAAGATCTGGTCGATGCTCGACGACGACGAGGTCAAGGATCTGTCGATAGCGATGTCGACGCTCGGCACCGTCGAGGCCGACGTCGTCGAAGACATGCTGCTCGAATTCGTGTCGCGGATGTCGGCTTCGGGCGCGCTGATGGGAAATTTCGACGCTACCGAACGGCTGTTGCAGCAATACCTGCCGGCCGAGCGCGTGGTCGGCATCATGGATGAAATCCGCGGGCCGGCGGGCCGCAACATGTGGGAGAAACTCTCCAACGTGCAGGAAGAGGTGCTCGCCAACTATCTCAAGAACGAATATCCGCAGACTATCGCCGTCGTGCTGTCGAAGCTGCGGCCGGAACATGCCGCGCGCGTGCTCGCGATCCTGCCCGAAGACATGGCGCTCGACGTGGTCGGCCGCATGCTGAAGATGGAGGCGGTGCAGAAGGAAGTGATCGAGCGCGTCGAACAGACGCTTCGCACCGAATTCATGTCGAACCTGTCGCAAACCCGCCGCCGCGACGCCCACGAGGTTATGGCGGAGATCTTCAACAATTTCGACCGCCAGACCGAAACCCGCTTCATCACCTCGCTGGAAGAGGAAAACCGCGAGTCCGCCGAACGCATCAAGGCGCTGATGTTCACCTTCGACGACCTCGTCAAGCTCGACGCTGGCTCGGCGCAAACACTGATGCGCCATGTCGACAAGGACAAGCTCGGTATCGCCTTGAAGAGCGCCAATGAGGAAGTCCGCGGCTTCTTCCTGGGCAATATGTCGTCGCGCGCTGGCAAGATGCTGCTCGACGACATGGCCGCGCTCGGGCCGGTACGGCTGCGCGACGTCGACGAGGCGCAAGCCTTGCTGGTCAATCTCGCCAAGGATCTCGCGGCCAAGGGTGAAATCATGCTGACCAAGAACCGCGCCGACGACGAGCTGGTGTACTGATGGCCGCGCCCGCAAAATTCCTGTTCGACATGGATTTCTCCGCACCGGACAAGGCGCGCGAGCGGCCCGCCACGGCCGCCGAGGTCGCGCAGAAGATCGCCGCCGCCGAAGCGCGCGCCTATCGCGACGGCTATGACGCTGCCCAGCGCGAGGCCAAGGTGGAAAGTGATCGCCGCACTGCGCTGGCGCTCGAGGAAATTCGGCTTGCGATGCAGGCCATCGTGGCGCGCTTTTCGGGAATCGAGGCGCGGATGGAGACCGAGGCCGTTGACGTCGCGGTCGCGGTGGCCCGCAAATTATGCAGCCAACTGATCGCCGCCGAGCCGCTTGGCGAGATCACCGGCCTCGTCAGCGATTGCTTCTCGCAGCTGGTATCGACGCCGCATCTGGTGGTCCGGATCAACTCGTCCCTGTACGAGGCCGCGCGCGAGAAGATCGAGCGGCTTGCGGCGCAAAGCGGCTTCCAAGGCCGTCTGGTGATACTCGCCGAACCCGAAATCGCGACCGGCGATTGCAGGATCGAGTGGGCCGACGGCGGCGTCGTGCTGGAGCGCGCCACCATCGAAGCCAGGATCGACGAACTCGTGGGGCGCTACATGGTGTCCCGCGAGCCGGGTGGAAGCTAAGGCGATGAGGACGAAACCATGAGCGATACCGACACCCAGGTTCCGCTTCCCGACCTGAACGCACCGGGCAGCGCGCCGGCCGATGCCGACATCGCCTATCACGAGGACGAACAGGCAGCGCGCATCGCCGCCGACCTCGAGGCGGTGTTCGACGTGCCGGTGCAGGTCTCGGCCGTGCTCGGCCGCTCCAAAATGGACGTTGGCGAGTTGTTGAAGCTCGGGCCCGGTACCGTGCTCGAACTCGATCGCCGCGTCGGCGAGGCGATCGACATCTACGTCAACAACCGCCTGGTCGCGCGCGGCGAGGTGGTTCTGGTCGAAGACAAGCTCGGCGTGACCATGACGGAAATCATCAAGGCGGAACGCAGCTAAGGCCCCCTCTCAACGCTACGCGCATGACCGGCGCGAACAGACGAACAGGAGATTGACATGCGGCTTCTCATCGTTGGCACATTGAAGGGCCAGCTCACGACCGCCACCAAGATCGCCATGGACAACGGCGCCTCGGTGACCCATGCGGAGGACCACGAACAGGCGATGGGCGTGCTGCGCGGCGGCAAGGGCGCCGACCTGCTGCTGGTCGATGTCAGCCTCGACATCCGCGATCTCGTGATGCGGCTGGACGCCGAACACATTCACGTCCCGATCGTCGCCTGCGGCATTTCCAGCGACGCCCGCGCCGCGGTCGCCGCGATCCACGCCGGCGCCAAGGAATACATCCCGCTGCCGCCGGACCCGGAACTGATCGCAGCCGTGCTCGCCGCCGTCGCCAACGATTCGCGCGAGCTGGTCTATCGCGATGAAGCAATGGCCAAGGTGATCAAGCTCGCCCAGCAGATCGCGGGCTCGGATGCTTCCGTCATGATCACCGGTGAATCCGGCACCGGCAAGGAAGTGCTGGCGCGCTACGTT
>VAZV01000219.1 GCA_005884765.1 Alphaproteobacteria bacterium | reverse complement strand
AGATCGATCTGGTAGGACGACATCTCGATGACGTGAACGCGCCCCTTGCGCGGCGGCTCCAGTGACAGGATCGCGGTGCCGATATTGCCGCCCATCTGGGTGTCGTAGCCACGAACGGCGCGTCCGGCGCATGGCGGCGGCGCTCGCGGCAGAACAGTTCGATGTCGCCGATCACCTCACAGCCGGCCTGCCGCGCCATCAGCACCGACCAATGCGGCGCCGGATGGGTCAGCGGCGCGCCCGGCGTCAATATCAGCGCGGCGAAATTCGCCCAGGAAACCTTACGCAGGTCCGCGGTCACGAAGCCGGCTTGGGCGGCCTTGGCGATGTTGTCGGCATTGTCGTCGCCCGCGATCACCTCCGCCCCGCCGGCTTTCAGCGCCTGGCAGCTCGCCAGCCCCGAACCGCCAAGGCCGAACACCGCGACCGTTTTGCCCGCGAAGGAAGTCACAGGAATCATGATTTTGTTCCTGTCATTCCGGGGCGTGCGAAGCACGAACCCGAAATCTCGAGATTCCGGATTGCCTCTTCGCGGCCTTCAGAATGACTGGTGATTGGAGGCACCGAGATCATCGCAGCTTCAGCGTGGCGAGGCCGGCGAGCGCCAGCATCACCGAGATGATCCAGAATCGGATCACGATCTGCGGCTCGGTCCAGCCCAGTTGCTCGAAGTGATGATGCAGCGGCGCCATCCTGAAGATGCGCTTTCCCGTCAGCTTGAATGAGGCCACCTGCACGATCACCGAGACCGCTTCCAATACGAACAACCCGCCGATCACCGCCAGCACGATCTCGTGTTTGACCGCGACCGCGATCGAGCCGAGCATGCCGCCGAGCGCGAGCGAGCCGGTGTCGCCCATGAAGATCGAGGCCGGCGGCGCGTTGAACCAGAGGAATCCCAGGCCAGCGCCAAGCACCGCGCCGCACAGCACCGCGAGTTCGCCGGTGCCGGCGACATAGTTGATCTGCAGATAATCGGAGAACACCACGTTGCCGGCAAGATACGCGATCATGCCGAAGCTTGCTGCCGCGATCATGACGGGAACGATGGCGAGACCGTCGAGACCGTCGGTCAGGTTCACCGCATTGCCGGCGCCGACGATGACGAACGCGCCGAACAGGACGAAAAACCAGCCGAAATTGATGATCACGTCCTTCAGGAAGGGAACCGCCAGCGAGGTCGACGACACGTCGCGCCCAAGCTTGACCAGCGCATAGCAGGCGGCAAGCGCGATGATCGCCTCGATCGCAAGGCGGGAGCGGCCGGCGAAGCCGCCATGGCTCTGCTGCGTCACCTTCAGATAGTCGTCATAGAAGCCGACGAAGCCGAAACCGAGCGTCACCGCGAGCACAATCCAGACGTAGGGGTTGAGCGGGTTGGCCCACAACACGGTCGACACAACCAGCCCGGATAGAATCATCAGCCCGCCCATGGTCGGCGTGCCCTTCTTCGAGATGATGTGCGATTGCGGGCCGTCGGTGCGGATCGGCTGGCCCTTGCCTTGGCGCAGCCGCAAGTGATCGATGATCCAGGGGCCGAACAGGAAGACGAACAGGGCGCCGGTCGCCACCGCCCCGCCGGTGCGGAAGGTGATGTAGCGGAACACGTTGAGGAGCGAGCGGAAAGCGGCGAAACCGGGAACCGTGTTGGAAAGATCAATCAGCCAATAGAACATTCGGTCCGCCTCATACCGCGGCTTTGCCGGGAAAGCGCTTCTCGAGCGCGTTCACGATCGTTTTCATCTTCGAGCCGAGCGATCCCTTGATCATGATCGCGTCACCCGCGCGGATAGCTGACACGGCCTGCGCTTCGAGGCCAGCCGCATTGTCGGCATAGCCGCCTCGTTTACCGGCGGAAAGCGCGTCCCACAAGTTGCGCATCAGCGGACCGCAACAATACACCAGATCTATGCGATTGGCGTTGATGGCCTCATTCAGCCCGCGATGCAGCCCGGGGCCGGTCGGGCCGAGTTCGAGCATATCGCCGAGCATCGCGATGCGGCGACCATGCGGGCCGATCGCGGCTTGTCCCAGCACGTTGAGCGCCGCCGCCATCGATGCTGGATTCGCGTTGTAGCTTTCGTCGATCAAGGTGGCCTCGCCGTTGTCGAGATCGAGCGCGCGCCGCACGCCGCGGCCGGCCGCGGGCTCGATCTGCGACAGCGACAACGCGGCGAGCGCTAGGTCGGCACCGGCGAGCGAGGCCGCGGCCAGTACCGCGAGCGAATTCATCGCCATGTGGCGGCCGGGCATGCCGAGCTTGTAAGTCACGTCGTGACCGAGGATGCTGGCGTGGACGGCCGAACAGGTGGCGTGGAGCGATAGATCGAGCAGTCGCGCATCCGATTTCTCATCGGCACCAAAGGAGACGATGCGCGCGATCCCGAGCTTCTCGGCGTTCTGCCGCAGCCTTGCGAATTGCGAATTGTCGCGGTTGAGCACAACCGCTCCCCCACGCTCGACGCCGCCAAAGATCTCCGCTTTGGCGTCGGCAATCGCCTCGATGCCGGCAAAGAATTCCAGGTGCACCGGCTCGACGGTCGTGATGATGGCGACGTGCGGCCGCACCATCTTGACCAAGGGCTCGATTTCGCCCGCATGATTCATGCCGATCTCGAACACCGCAAAGCGCGCCGACGCCGGGCAGCGCGCCAGCGACAGCGGCACGCCCCAATGATTGTTGAAGGATGCCGCGGAGGCATGGGTCTCGCCTTGCGCGCCGAGCAGGCGGCGCAGCGCTTCCTTGGTCGAGGTCTTGCCGACCGAGCCGGTGACGGCGATCACCTGTGCGCCGAGCCGCGCGCGCGACGCGCCAGCGAGATTGACCAGGCCCGCCAGCACATCGTCCACCACGAGAAGCGGCGCGTCCGGCGCGAACTTGTCGGCCTGCGCTTTTGCGACCACGGCGAGGCCGGCGCCCGCGGCCAGCGCCGCAGCGACGAAATCATGCCCGTCATGAACGTCGCCCTTGATCGCAAAATAAGCTTCGCCGGCTGCGATGGTGCGACTGTCGATCGACAGGCCCGTGACTCCGTCCGGCAACGCGCCGCGGCGCGAGGCGCGCATGGCCTCGACCATCGCTTGCGAAGTCCACAATTGCGGCGCGTTCATGCGACCCTCGGCGCAAGTGCTGCCGCCACCGCATCATGATCGCTGAACGGCAACACATGGTCGCCGACGATCTGCCCGGTTTCGTGGCCCTTGCCGGCAATCAGAAGCGCGTCGCCCGGCTGCAGGCCGTCGATCGCGACCCGGATCGCGGCGGCGCGGTCGCCGATTTCCTTGGCGCCCTTGGCAGCGCTCAAGATCGCGGCACGGATCGCGTCCGGGCTTTCGCTGCGCGGATTGTCGTCGGTGACGATGATATCGTCGGCATTCTCCGACGCGATCGCTCCCATCAGAGGACGCTTGCCGGCGTCACGGTCGCCGCCCGCGCCGAACACCACGACGAGCCTGCGCTTGGCGTAAGGCCGCAGCGCCTGCAATGCTTTTGCCAGCGCGTCGGGCTTGTGCGCATAGTCGACGAAGATCGGCGCGCCGTTGCGCTCGCCAACGCGCTCCAGGCGGCCCTTCGCGCCTTCGAGCTGTTCGAGCGCAGCGAACACCGCACCGGCCTCGCTGCCGGTACCGATAGCAAGTCCGGCCGCGACCAGCGCGTTCTCGATCTGGAATTCGCCGACCAGCGGCAACCGGATCGATATGTTGCGGCCGCGATGTTCGAGCTCGAGCTTTTGGTCGAAGCCGTCGATCCTGGCATCGACCAGGCGAATGCCCTCCCCTCGGCCGTCACCCTTGCTGCCGACCGTGATGATGCGCAAGCCGCGCGCCTGCGCGGCATCGATCACGGCTTGCGAGCAATCATGGTCGGCTGAGATCACAGCAGCACCGTCGGCAATGACGAGATCGCGGAACAGCCGCAGCTTGGCGTCAAGATAATGCGCGACGTCCGGATGGTAATCCATGTGGTCGCGCGACAGATTGGTGAAGCCGCCGGCCGCGATGCGGACGCCGTCCAACCGATATTGGTCGAGCCCGTGCGAGGAAGCCTCGAACGCCAGATGCGTGACGCCGTCGCGCGCGATCTCGTCGAGCTGGCGATGCAGCGCGATCGGATCCGGCGTCGTCAGCGAACCATAAATGGTGCGCTTCGGCGATACGAGGCCGATGGTGCCGATGCTGGCGGAGGTGTGACCAAGCTTGAGCCAGATTTGCCGCGTGAAGGCTGCGACCGAGGTCTTGCCGCTGGTCCCGGTCACCGCCGCGATCGTTGCCGGCTGCTTTGCAAAAAATCTGGCGGCGGCGAGCGCGAGCGCGCGGCGCGGATTCGCCGTGGTGACGAACGGCACGCGACGATCGCCAGGCAGTGCATGGTTGCCGGCTATGGCAACCGCGCCTGAGGCAATCGCCGCATCGATGAAGCGCCCGCCATCGGTCTTGTGGCCGGAGAGCGCGAAGAACAGGTCGCCGGGCCTCACCACGCGGCTGTCGACGGCAAGGCCGGTCACCACCACTGCTTCCGCCTTGGGGTCGATCGTCGCGTCATCGCCAAAGAGGTCGCGAAGTCTCATGATCTTCCAGTCCGGCCGGCGCGGGCGGGGAACTTCTAGTCTTGTTGTTATTACGCCTTACTGGGTTGTCCTCGATGCCGCAAGAATAAGGCGGTCGGACGGCGGCAGATTGAACCGCGGTTCGATCCCCAAAAGCGGCGCAATGCGGGCAATTACGTTGCCGCCGGTCGGCACTGCGTTCCAGCCCGAAGTGATGAAGCCAAAGGTTTCCTTCAGCGGCTGGGGCTCGTCCAGCATGATAAGGAGCTGGTAGCGGGGATTGTCCGCCGGCAAAATCGCGGTAAACGCATTGAGCACGCGCTTCTTGGCATAGTGACCGTTGATGACCTTTTCCGCCGTGCCGGTCTTGCCGCCGATGTAGTAGCCGTTGACGTCGGCTTTCTTCGCGGTACCGATTTCGGCGTTGAGCCGCATCAAGAACCGCATCTTCTCCGACGTCTCGGGCTTGATCACGCGCTTGGCCAGCGCCATCGCCTCCTGCTCGGTGCGCTTCATGAAGGTCGGCGGAATCAGGTAACCGCCGTTCACCAGCGCATCGATCCCCATCACCGCCTGCAACGGCGCCACCGCGATGCCGTGACCGAAGGCTATAGTGACGGTGTTTAGTTCAGCCCAGCGATGCGGCACGATTGGGGAAGCGCTTTCCGGCAATTCGGTGCGTAGCCGCTCGAGCTGCCCCATCTTGCGCAGGAACGCCTTGTGCGCCTCCACCCCTTGCGCGAGCGCGATGCGCGCCGCGCCGATGTTGGAGGAGTAGGTGAAGACTTCCCTCATATTGATCATGCGCCCGAGGGGATGATCGTCATGAATGGCGAACTTGCCATAGTGCAACGCGCCGCGGGCATCCCACGTCGAGTTGAGATCATACTTGCCGGAATCCAGCGCCATCGCCAGCGTGAACGCCTTGAAGGTCGAGCCCAATTCGTAAACGCCGGTGGTCAGCCGATTGATGCGATCAGGATCATGCGCCTCTTTCGGATTGTTCGGATCGAAGTCCGGAACCGAAACCATCGCCACGATCTCCCCGGTCCTGACGTTGGAGACGAGCCCGGACGCGGCCTTGGCGTGGAATTTCTCCTTGGCCTTGAGCAATTCGTCGCGCAGCGCGTGCTCGACACGCAGGTCGACCGACAACTCGATGGGCCGCTGCAGGCGATCGGTGGCAAAGCCGGCGCGATGCAGGTCGGCAAGCCCGTTGCTGTCGAGCCATTTCTCCATGCCGGCGATGCCCTGGTTGTCGATGTTGACGAGGCCGATCAGGTGCGCGACCTCGTTGCCGGTCGGATAGACGCGCTTGTTCTCGCGGAGGAAGCCGATGCCCGGAATGCCGAGGCGGTGAATTTCCTGTTGCTGCGCCGGCGTGATTTCGCGCTTCAGCCAGACGAAGCCTTTCCTCGACGACAGGCGGTCGCGCACTTCGCCGGTGTCAAGATCCGGCAGCGTCGCCGTCAGAAGCTCGATCGCCTCGTCCTTGTCGATGATGCGGCGCGGCTCGCCGAACAAGCTCGGCGCCTTGACGTCGGTCGCCAGCACCTCGCCATTGCGGTCGACAATATCCGGCCGCGCGGTCGCGATTGCATCTTGCGAGGCGGTGCGGCGCGCGCCGTGGCCGTCGGCACCGACCGCGAACATGACGAGCCGCCCGCCGATGATCGCATAAATCGCCGCGAAAGCGACTATCGCGAATCCGACGCGGGCGCGCGCTTTAACCGATCGGTCGACGTTGCGCCCGTAAAGCAGGCTGCGGACCACGCGCTGCCGCCACGGCTCCGCGGACCTGGCTTTGGCCGGCCTTGAACCGGTCATTGCCTGCCCTCCGGCGGGCGCACCGAGCCGGTGACAGAGGCCGGATCGGCAGCGACATCGATGGTGCCGATCATGGCGCCGATCGGATCGGGACCGTCCGGGCCGACAAGGCTCGGCCGCTCCGGCAGGTTCTTCAACGCATCGTATTGCGTCGCGCTGATGGGCCTGAGCGGCAGATGGCGCTCGGCGAGGCCCTGCAGCCGCAGCGGCGCGTCGAGCTTGGCCCATTCCGAGCGCAGCACCGCAATGGCGTCGCGCTGCTCGCGGATTTCCGCATGCAGCCGCAACACGCGCTCGACGCGTGCCGTGGAGTCCATTTTTATGCGGTAGACGTAGCTCGCCGCGAACAATAGCGCGCCGATCACGAGGAGATGGATGATCCGCATGGTCAGCCTCCCCTCATCACATCGGAAAGTCTTGGCCAGGCCGGCAGCGCGTCGGCGGGATGCGCCGGCGCGGACGTTCGTTCGGCGGCGCGCAGCTTGGCCGAACGGGCGCGCGGATTGGCGGCGATCTCCTGTTCACGTGGCGCCAGCGGACGCCGGGTCAGAATATGAAAACTCGGTGCGGCCTGCGCCACTTCGGGCAGATGCCGCGATCCACCGGCAGACTTGCCGCGGTCGGTCAAGAAATTCTTGACGATGCGGTCTTCCAACGAATGAAACGACACCACGACCAGCCGGCCGCCCGGCTTGAGCACGCGCTCCGCCGCCGACAGCGCCAGGTGCAACTCGTCAAGCTCCTGGTTGGCGAAGATCCGCAACGCCTGAAACGTCCGCGTCGCCGGGTGAATGTCGCCGGGCTTTGATCGCACCACCTTTGCAACGATATCGGCGAGCGCCCGCGTGGTCGCAATCGGCGCTTGCGCGCGCGCGGCGACGATGGCGCGGGCGACGGCGCGCGAACGCCGCTCTTCGCCAAAGACGTAGATGATATCGGCAAGATCGGTCTCGGACGCTTTCGCGATCACGTCGGCCGCTGTCGGACCATCGTGGCCCATCCGCATGTCGAGCGGCCCGCCGAGGCGAAACGAAAAGCCGCGACCGGCGTCGTCGAGCTGCATCGAGGACACGCCGACGTCCATCACGACGCCGTCGACTGCGGAAAATCCCTGCGCGGCGCAGATTTCGTCAAGATGCGAGAAGCGGTCCTCGACCAGTATCAGCCGACCCTCGGAGCCCTCGACCAGATCGAATCCGCCGGCAATCGCGGTCCTGTCGCGATCGATGCCGATGACGCGGGTTCCGCCCGTCTCCAGGATGGCGCGGCTGTAGCCGCCCGCGCCGAAGGTGGCATCGACGTAGATGCCGCCGCTTTTGGCGGCCAGCCACTCGACGGCCTCGCGGCCGAGCACGGGAATATGGCGCGTGCCAGCCGGGCTCATGCGCCGCCCCCGGGGAAAGACCGGCGTAAAGCAGGGATGCTGGACGCGAACGGGCCCATTGCGCCTCAAATGTCTGCGCTTCGCCGGACCTTTCGCCTTGGAAAGCGCTTGCGGGTAAAGAGGCCTTGGCGAGGCGCGATTGCCGATCCCGCGCATCCCAGGCCGCCAACCCTGTTTTCCGCGCGGAATTTTAAGGGCTGCCATGGGATTTCGAGCATGAACCGGTTCGGCACTTCACCCCTTAGTAACGGCAGTCAGCGTTAAGAAAGCGTTGCCGGTCCGGGCCGGATTTGAAGCGGTTTCGATCCCTGCCCCGCGGTGAGGCTTCCGGCGCACACTCAGCCAAAATGCGACGCGGCGCGGTGTTGCCCGGATTGCGCGGAAGAAATCGTAAAGGAATAGTGAACAGATTAGTTTTCATTGCGTACTATCACTGTCCTCCCGGCCGGTTTAAATTATGCTTATGTCGCTCGGTTCGTTCGCATCCGATCGTGATGATTCGAAGCGTCAACGTGCCCTCCCGCTCCCCAGGGCCAGCGCCAGCATGCGGACTTTCACCCCCGATACATCGATTGCATCCGACGTCATTCCGTCGGCGAATTACGGCGACCGCAGCAAAGGCCGCCAACCCGACATGATCGTGCTGCACTACACCGGCATGCCGGATGTGGAGGGCGCGATCAGGCAACTCTGCACCGCGGGCACCGACGTCTCCGCGCACTACATCGTGCTGGAAGACGGCCGCATCGTGCAATGCGTGCCCGAAGCCAAGCGCGCCTGGCATGCCGGCGTGTCGTCCTGGGCCGGCGAAGAGGACATCAACTCGTGTTCGATCGGCATCGAGATCGTCAACCGCGGCCATGATTGGGGCTATCCGGAATTTCCGCTGCGCCAGGTCGCCGCCGTGATCGCCCTTTGCCGCGGCATCATGCTCCGCCGCGACGTGCCGGGGAATCGCGTGCTGGCGCATTCCGACGTTGCGCCGGCGCGCAAGAAGGACCCCGGCGAAAAATTTCCATGGCACTCGCTCGCCAATTCCGGCGTCGGCCATTGGGTGCAGCCGGCGCCGATCGTGCGCGGCGAAGCCCTCAAACTGGGCAGCATCGACGAAAACGTCGCGGGCATGCAGCGGGCCTTGGCAAGATATGGCTATGGCATACCGGTCACCGGCAAATATGACGGACCGACCATGGAAGTGGTCACCGCCTTCCAGCGTCACTTCCGGCCCGCCCGCGTCGACGGCATCGCCGACCACTCGACGCTGACCACGTTGCATCAGCTGCTCGCAAGCCTCCCGGCCGAGGCCCAGGCGGCGGCGACGAGGTAGTACACCGCCCGCTCAGCTTTTTCCGTCCAACTCCGCGAGCCGCCGCGTATAGAGCCGCCGCAGCGGTTCGAGCTGCGTCGCTTCGCTCGCAGCGAGATAAGCGGCGCGCGCGGCATCGCGCCTGCCGAGCCTGCGCAACAGATCGGCGCGCACCGCCGGCATCAATTCATAGCCGCCGAGCGCACCGCGGGCCTCGATCGCATCGATCAGGTCGAGCGCCCGCGCCGGCCCGTCGACCATCGAAACGGCGGCCGCGTGATTGAGTTCGATCACGGGCGATGGGCTGATCCGCAACAGCACCTCATAAAGCCCGGCGATCTGCCGCCAGTCGGTATCCTCATAATTCGGCGCACGCGCATGCAAGGCTGCGATCGCGGCCTGCACTGCGTAAGCTTGCGGCGGGCCGGGCATGCGCAAGGCTTCTTCCACCAGCTTCAACCCTTCGGCGATCTGGCAAAAATCCCACAACGAGCGATCCTGCTCTTCCAGGAGCACGATGTCGCCGGCAGCGGTTTCGCGCCCAGCGCGCCGCGCATCATGCAGCAGCATCAGCGCCAGCAGTCCCTTGATCTCGCCGCGCCCGGGGACCAGCATATTGAGCAGGCGACCGAGCCGGATCGCTTCGCGCGCCAGATCCGGACGCATCAATCCGTCGCCTGAGGTCGCGACATAGCCTTCGGTGAAGACCAGATAGATCACCGCCAGCACGCCGCGCAACCGCGGCTCGAGCGCCTCACGCTCCGGCACTTCGTAGGGAATTCCAGCGAGACGGATTTTCTGTTTGGCGCGCAACAGGCGCTGCGCCATTGCCTCCTCGCTGACGAGAAACGCACGCGCGACCTGCGCGGTGGTCAACCCGCAGACCGTGCGCAGCGTCAAGGCGACCTGAACCTCGGCAGCAAACGCCGGATGGCAACAGGTGAAGATCAGCCGCATCATGTCGTCGTCGAATGTCGTCGATTGATCCGCCTCGTCCGGGCTCGACGCGTTGAGTTCGATCTCGTGCGTCAATTGGTCGTGCTTGCCGCGAAACGCGATGGCGCGACGAACGCGGTCGATCGCCTTGTTGCGCCCGACATTGACCAGCCAGGCGCGCGGATTCGACGGCGGATTTTCCTGGGGCCATCGCTCCAGTGCCACGGCGAACGCATCCTGCAACGCGTCCTCTGCGAGATCGAAATCGCCGACGAGGCGGATCAGCGTGGCCAGCGCCCGGCCCGCCTCGTCGCGGAACAGTTTTTCGATCTCGTTCGGTGTCATTTTATTGGTGGCTTCGAGCCGGCGAGATCAATCGTAGATCATGACCGGCCGGACCTCGATCGAGCCGCTCTTGGCGCCGGGAATCCGGGCGGCAAGCCCGATGGCGGTGTCGAGATCCTTGGCCTCCACCAGATAATAGCCGCCGAGTTGCTCGCGCGTTTCGGCGAACGGGCCATCTGTGGTCAACATCTTGCCGTCGCGAACCCGCACGGTGGTCGCAGTCGAGGTTGGCTGCAAGCCGTCGCCGGCCTTGAAATGGCCGCTCTGAATGATGGATTGGGTGTACACGCCATATTCCGCGCTCAATTGCTTCCGGTTGGCAGGGCTCATGTTGCCGTATTCGGCCTCGTTCCGATAGATCAACAGCAGATACTGCATTTCATTACTCCCTTTGGTCGGCTGGATCGCCGACACCCGGTCGAACGCAGCCAGCGCCAAACGACATCTTCAGGATAATTTATTTTGCCCGGTTTGGTGGCTTGACGCCACGCCCCCCAGCCCCCATCACAAGGACGTCAGTCGGCCGGACGGCCGCTCCGGCGATCACCGAAAGGTGGCTGGAGAGGAAAGTCCGGGCTCCATCGACATACGGTGCCGGATAACGTCCGGCGGGGGCAACCCCAGGGAAAGTGCCACAGAGAACGAACCGCTTCCCCATCCGAAAGGAAGGGGCAGCAAGGGTGAAAAGGTGCGGTAAGAGCGCACCGCGGGTCCGGCAACGGATCCGGCATGGCAAACCACACCGGGAGCAAGACCGAATAGGGACGGCTACGCGGGCAGCTCGCTGAAAGGCGATAACGCCGCGGGAGCGATGTCGGGCTCTCGCCGTCCGGGTAGGTTGCTCGAGGCAATGTGCAAACATTGCCCCAGAGGAATGGCCGTCACGTACCATTCGCGAAAGCGGGTGGTGCCCTACAGAACCCGGCTTACAGGCCGGCTGATGTCTTTGACGAAAGCGTTTTCGAACAGAACGCGTGTTACGGAGAATGAGGGGTTCGGCGCACACACGCCGGACCCCTCGCCATTTCGAGTGCGATCAAGCGACGTGTCGAAGACCATTTGCCAAATTCTAGATGATGCTCCCGCCGACGCGCTCGAAGTCTAGCGGCGGATTCCGAGGCCCCGCCGCATCTTGGCGGGGCCAATGTGCTCATGGAATTTCCGGGCAGCCTGAGAAGGCAGACTCACTTGAGCGAAGTGTTAATGGAAGTAAAGTTTGTGTTCAGGGTCGAGCCGATACTGTTAACCGCGGTGATAATAACAATAGAGATACCGGCTGCGATCAATCCATATTCAATCGCCGTGGCTCCGGACTCGTCGCGTAGAAAGCCCAACAAAACGCGCTTCAATACTGCCTCCTGTTTTTCGGTAAGCTGGTGTTCCACGAACCGGAACCTAGGGTGCAGAATCTAAAGCTGCATTAACGGATCGTGCATAATTTTAGGCTGTCCTCCGCGCGAATCGCCTCCGGCAGCGTCATCAGCGCTTCCGGCGTAGTTCACGTTCGGCGAATGGCTGACATCGATCTCCGGGTGGCGCGAACTGATTGGGCGGTTTCCGCAAAATTGGTAGCAAGGGTTAAATTCAAGTTTATCTGCCGCTCGCGTCGTGTAAACGTCGTGCCAATTTCTGTATCCGTCGTTCCGGGATGCTCCGAAGGAGAAGGCCCGGAATGATGATGGAGAGAAGTGAAAGTGCACGCGCTCGCCTACGCGTTGCTGTTGGCTGGCGCGCTCGCCGGTGGCTTCGTGTCCGGCCTCGCGGGATTCGGCACCGCGCTGATGACGCTGGGGATCTGGCTCTATCTGATGCCGCCTTCGCTGGCGGTCCCGCTGGTGCTGATCTGTTCGGTCGTCGGCCAGAGTTCGACGCTGCCGTCAATGTGGCGCAGCTTCGACCTGACGCTGATCTGGCCGTTCCTGATCGGCGGCCTCGCCGGCGTGCCGCTGGGCACGACACTGATCGCTCACGCCGACCCGCAAATTTTCAAATTGACGGTCGGCGTATTCTTGTTGGTGTTTCCAGTCGCGCTCTATCTCCAGCGCATGCCGACGGAGTTCCACTTCGGCGGCAAACTCGCGGATGGCGCCATTGGTTTTGCCGGCGGCATCCTCGGCGGGCTGGCGGGCCTATCGGGTCCGCTTCCCATCCTGTGGGCGAGCGTCAGGGGGTGGGGCAAGGACGAGCGGCGCGGCATTTTCCAGCTCTTCAACTGGACGGTACTCGTTGCCGCACTTTGCCTGCAGGTGGCCTCCGGGCTGGTAGACCGGCAAGTGATCTGGCTTGCGCTATTGGCCCTCCCCGGCACGATCCTTGGCGCCTGGCTGGGCGCGCGGGTCTATCGCGCCCTGAGTGACAAGAATTTTCGCGACCTCGTCCTGGGCCTGTTGTTTCTTTCCGGTATCGGTCTGGTCTGGAGCAATCTGCACTAACCGGTGCATGGCCGCCATGCGGAACGCGCCGACGCTGTACCTGCGCCGGCGAAGCAGATAGTTGTCTCGCGATGTCTTCCCCTTCACTGTCACGCGAATCATCCCCTCCGTTGTCGCGCGAGCGGCTGGGTTTGCTGCTGGGCTTCGTCGGCATGATCATCTTCGGCGGTACGCTGCCGGCGACGCGCATCGCCGTGTCGGCAGTCGACCCGATCGTGCTGACCGCGCTGCGCACCGCGATTGCCGGGCTCGCGGCGCTGGCGCTGCTGATCGTGCTGCGCCGGCCGCTTCCACCGCGCAAGCTGTGGTTTCAGCTCGTCGTTGCGATGCTCTGCTCGAGCATCATGTTTCCGTTCGTGATGGCGCTGGCGGTTACGACCGTCGATGCCGCGCATGGCGGCGTGGTGATGGGTGCGCTCCCGATTGCCACCGCGCTGGTCGCCGTTCTCATCACGCACGAGCGGCCACGGCCGCTGTTCTGGATCGCTTCGCTTGCGGGCGCTGCGCTGGTCGTCACCTTCGCGCTGCGCCAGGGCGGCGGCGCGCTCTCGGCCGGAGACTTGTTGCTGTTTGCCGCCGTCACGGTGTCCGCGATCGGTTATACATTTTCCGGCAGGCTCACCGCGCAAATGCCGGGATGGGAGGTCATCAGTTGGGTGCTGGTGATCGCTTTGCCGATCTCGCTGCCCGCAGCCGTGCTGACCATGCCTGCCGACATCATCCATATCGGCGCAAAGCCGTGGCTGGCGTTGCTTTACGTCGCCTTGTTTTCGCAGTGGATCGGATTCTTCGCCTGGAATGCCGGCATGGCGATGGGCGGCATCGCACGCGTATCGCAGGTGCAATTGCTGCAGCCGTTCGTGACGTTTGCGCTCGCCGCGACCTTTAATGGCGAAACCATCACGCTGCAGATCGTGCTGTTTGCGCTTGCCGTCGTCGCAACGGTGGCGATCTCTACCCAGACCCGGGGCCGGACGACGACGCCGGTCGTTGAGCGCTGACGCGCTCGCCGCGCCGCAATCCTCCGGGATCACTCTGCCGCCGAGATCCGCGCGAACTCCGTTGCCTGGCGCTCGAACAGCCCGCGATAGAGTCCACCCGCACGAGCGGCGAGCGCGGTATGGGTGCCCTGCTCGACGATCTCGCCGCGATCGAATACCAGGATGCGGTCGAGGCTGCGCACCGTCGATAGCCGATGCGCGATCACGATCGAGGTGCGTCCTTTCATCAGCCGTTCCATCGCCTGCTGAATCAGGGCCTCCGATTCCGAATCGAGGCTCGAGGTCGCCTCGTCCAGGATCAGGACTGGCGCGTCGGCGAGGAACGCGCGCGCCAGCGCCACGCGCTGCCGCTCGCCGCCCGACAGTTTGACGCCGCGTTCGCCGACCAGCGTGCCGTAGCCCTTGGGCAGGCGCAGGATGAACTCGTGCGCATTGGCGAGCCGCGCGGCCTGTTCGATCGCCGCCGCGCTGGCGCCCGGCCGGCCATAGGCGATGTTCTCGGCAAGCGTTCGGTGAAACAGGATCGGATCCTGCTGCACGATCGCGATCTGGCTGCGCAGCGAGTACTGCGTCGCCTTGGCGATGTCCTGGCCGTCGATCAGGATTCGGCCTCGGCTCACGTCGTATAGCCGCTGCACCAGTTTCACGAAGGTGGACTTGCCGGAACCGGAGCGGCCGACCAGTCCGACGCGTTCGCCGGCGCGGATGTCGACCGACAGGCCGTCATAGAGCGGCGCGCGGTGTCCACCGTAATGGAACGTCACGTCCTCGAACACGATGCGCCCGCTCTCGATGTCGATCGGCCTCGCATCGGTAGCATCGGCAATGCCGATCGGCTCGTCATGGATCGCGACCAGTTCCTCCATGTCGTTCACCGAGCGCTGCAGGTTGTTGATGTGCATCCCGACGTCGCGCAAATAGGCGTGGATGATGTAGTAGCTGGTCAGCACATAGGTGACGTCGCCCGGCGTGGCGCGGCCCGCGATCCACAGCAGCAATGATCCGCCGATCACCGAACCGCGCAGGCACAACAGTACCGTGAGTTGCGCCGTAGAGGTGTAATTGTAACGCAACCAGGTCCGCTTTACGCGCGTGCGCCAGCGGTTGATGACGCGTTCGAGCCGCGCGTCCTCGCGCAGCTCCGCGCCGAACGATTTCACCACCGCGTTGCAGGTCAGGGCGTCGGCCAGCGTGCCGCCGACCTTGGTGTCCCAGGCATTGGAGATGCGCGCGGCCGGCGCGATATAGTGCGTCGAGAACACGACCGTCATCGAGACATAGATCAGCGCGCCGAGCCCGATCACGACGCCGAGCGAGGCCCAGTGCAGCCCGAGCAGGACCATCGAGCCCAGCAACACGACCAGCGACGGCAACAGCGCCATCAGGATGGTGTCGTTGTAGAGGTCGAGCGCCCACATGCCGCGGGTGACCTTGCGCACCGTCGAGCCGGCAAAGCTGTTGGCGTGCCAGTCGGTCGAGAACCGCTGCACCCGCATGAACGCGTCGCGCGCAACGTCGGACATGATCCGCAGCGTGAACGGCACGATCGTCTGCAAGCCGGTGAGGCGCAGGATCATCGAGGCGAGCCCCAGCGCGACGATGGCGGCAAACGCCGACCACGCCGCACCGCGCGCGGCGGGATCGGCAGCACCTGACGTGAGCGCGTCGACCAGATGTCCGGAGAACATCGGCATGAACAGGTCGGCAACCGTTGCGCCAAGGAAGCCGGAGATGACGGTTGCCGAGACGACGGGCTGGTTCAGCCAGTGGCGGAACACGAACGGGATCACCACGCGGATCGCGGCGGGCTTGTTGTTTTGAACGGTCATGGCGTCATCCGGCTCGCGCTTTGCGCATGCCGGCTCCGTTGGTTGACGCGCGACGGCGACAGGCCGAACGCGAGCGTCGTTGAGGAATCAGTGACTTACCGGGAAGTTGGGGGATCGGGGCGCGAGACCCGATCGATGCTGTCGGAAAACGCCCTCAAAAGGCGAAGCGGGCGTCCAGCATGGGCATCGGACGCGGGCGCAGAATCTGCGAATAAAGAATCTGCGAATAAGAGGTCTGCGAATAAGACGTGGTCATGCAAATCCTCCCCCAGTTCGAGCGACGACGCCGTGCTTATAGATGCATCATGGCGATTTTGCAACAACACCCGCATCACATGAAGATGAAGGCCTAATGCGCCGCCTCGCTCGTTGCCGCCGCCGGCTTGTTCAACAGCAACACCAACAGGCTGAGGCCACAATAGAACAACGTCAGCATGAAGAAGGCGTCGCCATAGCCCATCACCACCGCCTGGCGGTGGACGATCTGGGACAACTGCTTCATCGCCATCAGCGCCGCATCGCCCATGCCCTGCAGGCGCTGGGTAAACAGGTTGAGCGTCTCGGTCGCGGTGGCGTTGCCCCAGGTGACGCGCTCCTGCAGGCGCGCGATGTGCAGGTCGGTGCGATCGTTCAGCACCTGGTTGATGAGCGCGAGCCCGACCGCGCCGCCGAGATTGCGCGTCAGGTTGAATAGTCCCGAGGCATTCTTGACCCGCTCCGGAGCCAAGGTGCCGAGCGCGATATTGTTGGTCGGAATCATCGCGAACATCATGCCGATGCCGCGCAGGATCTGCGGCAGCAGTAATTCGTAGAAATCGTAGTCGCGGGTGATCCAGGTCATCTGGTAGGAGCCGGCCGCGAAGATGACGAGGCCGGCCGCGATGATGTAGCGCAGATCGACTTTCTGCATCAGCCGCCCGACCAGCGGCGCCGTCAGGAACATGGTGACGCCGGACACGAACATGGTCTCGCCGATCATCAGCGCACTGTAGCCGCGCACCTCGGAAAGATAGCGCGGATAGATATAGGTCAGGCCGTACAGCCCGATGCCGACGCAGAACGAGATCAGGCAGCCGATGGCGAAATTGCGGTTGGTGAAGGTCCTGATATCGACGATCGGCTCCTCCGCGGTCAAGACGCGCCAGAAGAAGGCGATCGCCGAGATGCCGCAGACCGCGGCGCAGACCGCGACCGAGGTGTCCTGCAGCCATTCATATTGCGGGCCCTCCTCCAGCACATATTCGAGCGAGCCCAGGAAGCCGCCCATGAAGATCAGCCCCCACCAGTCGAACTGCTCGAGCAGGGCGAAATTCGGAGAATCGAAATCGACCAGTGCCAGCACGCCGATGGTGATGGCGATGCCGGGGACGATGTTGATAAAGAACAGCCAGTGCCACGACATCCAGTCGGTGATGATACCGCCGACCGTCGGGCCGACGGTCGGCGCCAACGTCGCGACCAGGCCGATGATCGGCGCGACGATGTGGAATTTCGTGCGCGGAAACACCGTATAGGCCGAGGCGAACACGGTCGGGATCATGCCGGCGCCCAAAAATCCCTGCAATGCACGCCACAAAATCATTTGTTCGATCGTCGAGGCGAACCCGCACAGGAAGCTCGCGATGGTGAAGCCGGACGCGGAAATCGCAAACAACAGCCGCGTGCCGAGCGCGCGCGATAAAAATCCCGACAAGGGAATCGCGATCACCTCCGCGATCAGATACGCGGTCTGCACCCAGGAGACCTCGGTCGAGCTTGCCGAGAGACCGGCCTGGATGTCGCTGAGCGAGGCCGAGACGACCTGGATGTCGAGGATCGACATGAACATGCCGAACACCATGATCAGGAACGCAACCAGCCGTCGCGGCGCGATGCGATCGGACGGCGCGGAGGCCGTCATCCCTGGGGTAGCGGTCGTGGCATCGGCCATGCGCGAGACCTATTGCGGATGGACCATGACAGGCGAATCGAGATCGGCGTCGCTGTCGGCATCCTTGGCACCCTCGTTGGTGTCGACGGTGGCGTAGACGGACATGCCGGCGCGCAACAGGTTCTGCCGCGCGACCGATTTGGGAACGCGGATGCGAACCGGAAGCCGCTGCACGATCTTGGTGAAATTGCCGGTGGCGTTATCGGGCGGCAGCAGCGTGAACACCGAGCCTGCCGCGGGCGAGATGCTCTCGACGACACCGGCGAATTTGCGATGGCCGTAGGCGTCGACCGAGATCGTCGCCGGCTGGCCGGGTCGGATCCGCTTCAACTGCGTCTCCTTGTAATTGGCGTCGATGAAGACGTCGTCGAGCGGAACGACGTTGCCGAGCCGTTGTCCCATGGTGACGAAGTCACCGACATTGACCATGCGGTTGGAGAAGGTGCCGTCGACCGGCGCGCGCACCGAGGTGAAATCGAGGTCGCGTTGGGCCTTGGCCAACGATGTCTCCAACTCCGCCAACTGGGCGCGGGCCTCTGCCTGCTGCGCCTTGGTGACCTCGACACTGTCGCGCGCGGCATCATAGGCCGCCTGCGCCGCCTTCAGCGCCGCCACGCCCTGATCACGCGCGGCTTCGGAGGTCTCATAGGTCGCATGCGAGGCAAATCCCTTGGCGCTCAGCGCCTGCTGGCGATCGTAATCGAGCCCGGCCCGTTTCAGGCCGGCCTCCGCCGAAACAACTTGCGCCTGCGCCTGCTCGACGGCGCTTTCCTGCGCGGTGACCTGGCGGCCGATACGCTCGATGGTGGCCTGCTGGGTGGCGATCTTGGTGCGCGCGGCATCGACCGCGATACGATAGTCGCCGTCGTCGATCCGATAAATCACCTCGCCGGTGTGCACCAGCGCGTTGTCGCCGGGCAGGATCGCCGCGATGTGCCCCGACACCCTCGCGCCGAGCATGGTGTTGTTGGCGCGCACATAGGCGTCATCGGTCGAGACATAAAACCGTCCGACCAGAAGATAATGCACGCCATAGCTTGCGAGCGCGAGCGCGACCAGCGCCGCGACGCCCATCGGCACCAGCTTCTTGCGGTTGCCGGATTTCGGCGCGGCGGAATTGGCGGGAGCCATCGCGGGCTTGTCGACCACGGGCGCAACCGGCGTCTCGGCGGGGCGGCGTCTGGATTCTTCAGCGACATGAGTGCGAAGCTGCTCCGCCGGAGCAGCGGAATTGTCGGGCGCAAGCGCGGCTTCTACCTGTTCCGGCTCCGGGCGAAGCATCCGCGCGGCCTGATCTCTCGGTGCGGCCATCACGGCCTCCTCACTACAACGCGGCATACGCGGAAGAGCCACGGCCGTTCGCACGGCTTTTGCGGTCCTCACGGCCTCGCCCGAGCCAAATTAGCATTGACCGAACCGTTCGGTCAAGATATAGTGTCATTCGATCAGACTACCCGATGCTGCACTGCGATATATTCTAAAAAATTGAATTCTTGCGGAGAAGCTAAACCAATGGTTGCAGGCGACCGCACCGCCCTTCATCTGGTCGGCGACGAGGATAGTTCGAAACGCCGTCAGATCCTCGACGGCGCTCGTAAGGTATTCATGCACCTCGGCTTTGACGGCGCCAGCATGGGCGAGATCGCCCGCTCCGCCGGCGTCTCCAAGGGCACGCTCTACGTCTATTTCGCCGACAAGAGCCGGCTGTTCGAGGCCATTGTCGAGGAAGAGGCGCTCGAAAAGGGCAAGGTCGCGTTCGACCTGAGCCCGGCGCGCGACGCGCCGACGACCCTTCTGGAATTCGGCAAAACCTATATTGCGATGCTGTGCCGTCCGGGCGGCGGATCGTCGATCCGCACCGTGATGGCGATTGCGGAGCGGATGCCGGACGTCGGCCGCCGCTACTACGCCAGCGTGCTGGAAAGCATCATCACCCGCCTTGCCGCCTATCTCGAGGCGCGGGTGAAGGCGAAAGAGCTTGCGATCGACGACTGCCAGCACGCGGCGTCGCAATTCATGCTGCTCTGCCAGGCCTCGCTGTTCCTCCCCTTCGTCTTCCAGGCCGCGCCGCCCCCCTCGCCCGAGCGCATCGCGCAAGTCGTCGAAAGCGCAACGCGGATGTTTCGCGCGGCGTATGAGGTGAAGGCGGGCTGAGCGCGCCGGGACGTAACAGCTAGCTGGCTCGTCATGACACGCGAAAGCGGGGCATCCAGTACGCCGCGGCCTTTCGGATTCCATCACTGACGTCTCGGAGTACTGGATCACCCGCTTTCGCGGGTGATGACAGTTGGAAGGACGGCGCGCTCGTACGCAACGAATTGTCACTGATCTAATTTTCAAACGCCAATTCGAAAACGCAGCTTCACTTTCTCGCGGCGCGGATCGCGCCCGAGCTTTGCATGAACGTTCGCCCAAAGATAAAGAGGGCGCAGGGAAAGCCGGGTGCGCGATGCACCCGCAGCCTCGCACGCAAACAAAAAAGCGCACGAGCGTCGTCGCCACAGGTTCACCGCAACAGTCCGGCCTTCCCTGCGCGATGGTTTTAACGGCTTATAGCGCGCTCTCCTCGGCGACGAATTCGTCTTGCCACCGTCATCGGCGGATTAAGGAAACGTCCGCGCCCGGTTGGGCCGACGCGCCTCCGCAAACTTGACATCAGCAACGGATGCCAGGACCACACGTTTTTGCCGTCCGCTTCAGCGCCGTTCGTCCAGCGCGCCGGCTCCGCTCACAGATTCGAAAGAATCTGCCCTGCGATTTCCGATTGCGTGCTCGACGCTGCCGCGTCCACCGCATCCCGCACCCAACGTCCGTGACGATCGCGATACGCCCCTCTGTAGTGAGGGCGGGACGGCAGAGAGAAAATCGCTGATTTGGGGTAAGCGTCAAGCGCTCGATTTGGAATAGAGCGACGACAAAATGCGACATTGACTAAGCGGTGGTAGAATCGCGACATTACGCACACTAATGCTGCCCGACGGGCAATCCATTCTTCCTCAGTCATCGTCGTCGGGCCGGTATTCTTCATCGTCCCGTCGGTGGCTGCGATGGCATCTTTGTGATTTGACGTTTCGTTCTATTTTGTCAAATTCGTCAAATGACCCCGCGCGACCGCATTATCGATGCCGCGATGACCGTGTTCCGCCGGCATGGATTCCGTCGCTCGTCGATCGAACAGGCGGCCGAGGCCGCGGGGCTGACGCGGCAGGCGCTGTATCATCATTTCGATTCCAAGGAGGCGCTGTTCCGCGCCGTCATCGAGCGGCTTTACCAAGACGCACGTGTCGCCGAGACCACGGCAGCGGACGCCAAGGAGAAGGATGGCGGCGGTCTCGCCGACATTCTCGTGGCTCAAATCGCCGCACGGCTCACCCATCTGATCGCATCGCTGGACGGCTCCCCACATGTCGAGGAGCTGTTTTCCGAACATCTGGGGCAGAGCCGCGACCTCTACCAGAAATATGCCGGTCTCAATGCCGCGCAGGGTGTCGCGATGATCGAGCGGATGCGCCGCAGGCAGCGGCTCGTATTGCGGATGCCCGCAAGCGAGCTCTGGCGATGCATCGAGATGGCCGTCCACGGAACCAAATCCGCCTACCCGAACATGCAGCCGCTCGCGGCCTTCCTTGCCGATCTTGAAATCATGCTGCGAACGCTCGTTGCCGGCGCCATCGGCCCGTCGCCCAAGCCGCTGATGAACAAGCCGCTGATGAACAAGCCACATATGAAAAAGCCCAAAATCGCAAAAAAATCCTCCCGCAAAAAGTCAGGAGATCGGAAATGAGCACCATGACGGTCAACGGCCAACCCTCACCGCTACCGGAGGACCGCGAGGCGCTGCTGGTCGAAGTCATCCGCGATCGGCTCGGCTTGACTGGCACAAAGCTCGTGTGCGGGTCCGGGGTCTGCGGCGCCTGCACCGTGCTCGTCGACGGCGCGCCGGTCGTGAGCTGCCTGATGCCTGCGCTGGCCGCGGCGGGTAAATCCGTGACGACGGTCGAAGGCATTGGCGCCGAAAAACTTCATCCCGTCCAGAAGGCCTTCATGGCGCACGACGCGCTGCAATGCGGCTTCTGCACGCCGGGCTTTATCGTCGGGGCCGCTGCGTTTCACGACGATTGGCGCGCCACCAGGGGAACGGCGATACCGTCGCGCGAAGAGATCGGCGCGGCGCTGTCGGGTCATCTGTGCCGCTGCGGCGCCTATGACGGGATTTTCCGCGCCGTGGCCGATGCGTGCGGCGGCCGCTTCGACGGCGACAGCTTCACTTCGCCCCGCATCGAGGCGCGCGATAAGGTGACGGGGCTCGCAAAATACACCGTCGATATCCGCCATGACGGACAGCTCGAAGGCGTCATCCTGCGCTCGGAGGCTGCGCATGCGCGCATCGTCGAAATTGACCTTGCTGCCGCGCGCGCAATGCCGGGCGTCGCCGCTGCGATCGCGCTGCTCGGCGACGACCGCATCGTCCGCTATGTCGGCGAACCCATCGCCGCCGTTGCCGCAAAGGACCGCAACACCGCCATCGCGGCGATCGCCGCCATCAAGATCACGAGCGAGGCACTGCCGTCCGTGATCGGATTGGACGCCGCGCGCAAGCGCGATGCTCCGGCCGTGTTCGACAGATCGAGCCGCAAGAAGGCCGGCAACGTCTCGGAAGGCGCCGGCGGGCCGGCGCCCTGGAAAGGCAATCTCCGCGGGCCGTCCTCGGTGTTCTCGCAGAAGGCAAAGAAGGCGCGAAGTTTTGTCGATGCCGCGCGGCAGGCGCTCGATCCGCTGCTGGTCGAGGCGACTTTTCGAACCGGCACGCAACAGCACGCCTGCCTGGAGCCGCACGCGACCGTCGCCCGCTTCGACGGCGATCGGCTGACCCTGCATGTCTCAACGCAGTCGGTGTTCGAGCTGATGGAGAAAATCGCCAAACGCTACAAGCTCGATCACGCCAAGGTGCGCGTGATCGCCAATCATGTCGGCGGCGGTTTTGGCTCGAAGGGAAGCGTCGGTATGGAGACGATTGCGGCGATCGAACTGGCGCGCGCGGCGAAGGCGCCGGTCAGGATCGCCTACGACCGGCATGAAGAACTTTTCGTCACAGGCTACCGGCCGGCCGCCGAGCTGAAGATCGCGCTATTGCCGTCCGCGCAAGGCGAGCTTCAGGTCTTGTCGCTCACGGCCCATGCCGACACCGGCGCTGCCGTGAACTCGACGATCGCCGGGCTTGCGCGCCTGATCTATCCGGCGCAGGCGAAGGCGCTGTCGGATTACGACGTTGTCAGCAATCTGCCGCCCGGATGCGCCTTCCGTGCGCCCGGCGGGCCGCCGATGGCGTTCGCGCTGGAACAGGCGATCGACGAAGCCAGCTTGCGGATGCAGATCGATCCGATCCTCCTGCGCAAACGCTGGGATCCCAATCCCAGCCGGCAGCGGCTTTACGACTGGGCATCCAACCTCGAGCTCTGGCGCAACCGAAAGCCGCCGGAAACACAGACCGGCCGCTACCGCCGCGGCGTTGGCGTCGCGGCCGGCTACTGGCTCTATCTCTGGCAGCCCGGCTCGAAGGTCGAGCTGATGGTCAAGGGCGGACGCCTGATCGTCAGCGCGGCGATCCAGGATATCGGGACCGGTTCGCGCAGCGTGATCGCCAATGCGGTCGCACAGGAATTCGGACTTGAACCGCATGACATCGACGTGCGGATCGGCGATTCCAATCTGCCGGAAGGGCCGCCTTCAACCGGCAGCCGGACCACCGCCTCGGTGATCCCGCCGACACTGCTTGCGGTTCAAAAACTCAAGACCGCCATCATCGCGAACTCAAAGCAGCCGCCGACGCCGGGCTCGAATGCGCCATGGCGTGAACTGATCGCGGCCTCTCCCGATCTCGCGGCCTCGGCGGTGCGGCCGGAGGACGAGAAGCCAACGCTTCCCGGAATCCGTTCGGCGCTGAAGGAGGCGGGTTTCATGGGAACGATCTTCGGCTGGATCATGCGGCGGGTCGCCAATATGGTGGTTGGCGCCGGCGTCCCGAGCTCGGTGCAGGTGATCGAGGTCGAAGTCGACACCTGGCTCGGTCATGTGCGCGTGCTCAACGTTGCGACCGGCATTGCGGTCGGCAAGATCGCGGCCCCTGCCCTTGCCCGCAGCCAGGCGGCGGGTGCGGTCATTCAAGGCATCGGTTACGCGCTCTATGAGACGCGCGAGGTCGATCCGGCTACAGGCGACATCCTGACCGGCGGGATGGAGGATTACCGTATTCCGGGCATCGCCGACACGCCGCTCATCGATGTGCATTTCGACGAAGGCGGTTTCGATCATGTGGCCGGCGGCAGCGTCGGCATCGGCGAGGTCGCGACCGTGCCGACGTCGCCTGCGATTGCGAACGCTGTTCGCGACGCGATCGGCGTGCGGCTGACCGAGATCCCGATCCGGCCCGACCGTCTTGTCACCGCGCTCAAAGGGAGGAACGCCGCATGAATTCGACAGCGATGAGAGCGTCAAGCGCAGCGCCGGAATTCCGCGCCGCCGGCACCGATCTTTCCGAGAGGCGGCGCAGCGGCGTCTCGCGCGGTCCGCTGATCGATATAGCGTCGGCTGCCGATAGCGCGATCGAGTGGAGCGCGGATGGCGCAGCTTCGATCGGCGCGTTCACGACGATTGGGACAATCGCAACTGACGCCCGCCTCACGCAAGCCTATCCCGGCATCGCGGCGGCAGCACAGGGCCTCGCCACGCCGCAAGTCCGCCATCTCGCGACGCTCGGCGGCAACCTCGCGCAGCGCTCGCGCTGCTGGTACTTTCGCAATCCGCACATCGATTGCCTGAAAAAAAGCGGCGCCCATTGTCCGGCTCGCAACGGCAACCATCTCTACAGCGTGGCGTTCGATCTCGGCCCCTGCGTCGCGCCGCATCCCTCCACCATGGCGGCGGCGCTGTCGGCTTACGAGGCCACCATCACAACCGATCGCCGCAGCGGCCTCTCGATCGCGGATCTGCTGGGTGACGGAAGCAACGGTAAGGCCGATCATGCGCTCGCATCCGGCGAGATGATCCGGAAAATCGTGCTGCAAATCCCGCGTGCCGGCGAACGCGCCCTCTATAAGCGCGCGATCGGCCGCAGCCACGCCGAATGGCCGCTGGTCGAGGTCTGCGCCCGCGCCGTGGTTGCGAACGGCACCTTCGAGTTGGTCCGCATCGCGGCCGGCGGCATCGCACCCGTGCCGCTTCGCCTTTCGGCCTCGGAAGCGGTGCTCAAGGACAAGCCCGCAAATGCCGCGACGATCGCCGAAGCCGCGCGGCAAGCAAGCGCCGGCGCCAAGCCGCTGCCGAAGACCGGATACAAACTCGATTTGTTAAGCGGGCTCGTTCGCGATTTGCTGGAGCGGTTGGCGGCGTAGCAGAGATCGTAGGGCGGATTAGCCGAAGGCGTAATCCGCCATTCCAGCCAACGACGGGCCGATCATCGTCGCTCGCCGAAATCGCCGGTCATCTCACTGTCGCCGCCCCAATCTGCCGCAAATAATCCGGCTCGCACGTCGCGATGGAACGAGGAATGCGGCCAGTCGCGCACGCGACTGACCAATCGGTGCTTCAGAGGATTGATGTAACAATATTCGATGTGGCGCGCATAATCGGCTTCATCACGAATGAGATGCTCCCAGAATCGCCGTGCCAGATGCCGCGCTCGTTGCGCACGACTCGAACGGCGCTCAGCCGTTCCCGTTTCGGCAACGCTCTCGCGAAGCGATTTTTGATCAACCGCCAACGGGTGGAGAAATCGTAATCGCCCAGCGGCAGACTCCAGATCGCATGCAGATGATCGGGCAGCACGACGAATGCGTCGATCGCAAAGGAATATCTGTGGCGAGTGGCGGCAACAGCCTCGCGCAAGGCGACGATATGGTCGACCAGCAGCGTTTGCCGCCGATCCAGCAGGTTTACCGTGAAGAACCAGCACCCGCCAGGAACGAACGCGCGACGATAATTCGGCATGTGGCGGAGGATACCACAAGTAGCGCCATGTGTCGGGGCTGGGCGGCGGATTACGCCTTCGGCTAATCCGCCCTACGAAATCCGCCGGTTTCCTAGTCGTCTTCGAATTCGTCTTCTTCGTCGATCTTGGCTCTGCGCCGGTGCGAGGCGGTTTTGCTGGCCGCCAGCGATCCCGTCACATTCGGCTCGCGCGAGGCGTAGGGGTTGCGCGCGCCGGCGCGGGCCGCGATCTCCTCGCCCGAGACCGCTTGCGGCTCGCAGATGACGCGCCGCGAGGCGCGGCGCATCAGGTCGACGTGGATGTGATCGTAATGATAGACGTTGGAGCCCGGCGCCAGCACCGTCGAGAACTGCTGGCAGGCGGCGGCCTGCACGTCGCGCAGGAATCCCTGCTCTTCCGGCAATCCCCTCCAGCCGTCCTTCACCGCGATGCGGCGCCCGTCGGCGAGCGTGAAGGCCGCGATATCGAGCGCATTGCCGAACGCGTGCTCCGAGATATGCGCACTCGGATTGCCGTTCATGCCGCGGCAGGAATAGGCGGAAATCTGCTTGATCTCCACGACGCGCGCGCCGAACCAGCGCTGGGCGGCAGGCTGCACGGAATCGGCGAGCCAGCGATCCAGCACCGAGACGATCGGGCACGCGAGCGTCGCGGTCGGCCGCACCGCGACCGGACCGACGGCAGTGACCGGATTGCCCCGCGCCGGCCCCAACTGCTGCGGCGGATAGTTTGCGCCCGCCGGCGGGTAGGCCGGCGTCGCGGGATAGGGTGCGCGACCGATCGGCGGGCGCGCCCCCGGCACGCCCTCCGGCGGCAAATTGATGTCGTCCTCGTCAACCGCGACGCCGGGCGCGCTCAGCGAAATCGGCGCGCCGGGCGGCGCCGGATAACCGGGCCCGCGAACCGCGTTATCCGGATAAGTTTGCGGATAGGTTGAAGCTCTTGGATAGGTTGAAATTTGCGGAGCGGCCGGACGCGGTTGCTGGATCGGCCAGCGCGGCTGATTGCCGATCATCGCAGGCGGCCTCAGATCCTCGTCGGCGAAGCCGAACGAACCTGAACTCTCGCCAAGCGCTGCGACCTTGAGCGGATAATCGGCCCCGCACATGCCGGGGCCCGAAATCGGATCGATGCGGACGATTTCGGCGCTTTCCTTGACCGCGCCGGATTTCAGGCACGCGATTTCAGCCTCGGCCCGCCACGGCTCGCGTTCGGCGGAGAAGAATCCGCGGCCGCAGCTTGCCAACGAGACAAGGACGAAGGAGCCGACGAGATACAAACGAACTCCGCGCGTCATGCGCGCAGGTTTGCGCGAATATATTTAAGGACTCTTCAACACGTTGATTTCACGTTTCTTTAACCACGTCATCTGCAGTGCAGCACTGTGGACATGTCGGGGATGGACAGCACAGCTTACTTTTTAGCTTCGAACCGCTTTGCTAGCCTCAATCGTTATGCGGGCAGCGACGTGAACCAAGGGGAGCCTTCCCATGACGTTCGTCGGCAAGCTGAGCGTTTTTACCGCCTATGTCGCCTTCGCCTTCGTCGGCGCCATCGTGCTTGGTATGATCTAGCGGCGGTCGAACTTCTCCCACATTTTTGGATAGCGCCCGGGGGCTTACGGCCACCGGGCGTTATTGCGTCCGAGCCAGCGATGCGCCGTGCTCACGACGGCGGCCGGGGTGATATCTGCGAGGTTATCAGCTTGTCCGGCCTGGCAACGCTCCGCGTCCAATCATTGCCGGAGCAGAAGAAGCGGCCGAGCGCGCAGGCTTCGACCCGGAGCGTGTTCGTTGCCTTCAACGTCATCGTCGCATGATAGATGCCGCCGCTGCTGCGGCTATAAATATTGCCCGACCACACGGTGCCGGATTTCACGGTATCGGCGTTGGGCTTCATGTTGATCAGGACGGTGTCGCCCTTGGCGTTGGGCGTGAGCGCGAGAACATAGCCGCACATCGCCTCGCCGCATCGCTCGATCCGAACCGTTCCCTTGTTGCCCTCGGTCTGCCAATCGCCGATCGGCGTGTCGGCGGGCTCGTGCTCGGTTTGCTGCGCGACCTCTGCAATTGGTGGTGCGGGGACGGGAATGGGCGCTGACGCGACAACCGGCGGCGCTTCGACGGGGATCGTCTTCAGCGGCTCGACGTTTGGCAACGGCGCCGCGAGCACGGTGATCGGCGCCGGCGCTGGCGGCGGCGCGGGCGGTGGCGGCGCTAGGGCAGCGGGTTGAACCGGAGATTGGCTCGCCGGCGCGGCGGGCGCAGCCACCGGGACGATGCCGCGCGCGGACGCGCTGACGGGTGCCGGTGCAGGCGCGACTTCGCCTTCATCATCGCGATCGCGCCAGCGCTTTGAACGATAGATACCCGGAATTGATACCGAGACGCAGGATGCGGCGTGACAATGCCGGGGCGACTCGATCCGGATGCTGCGCCCGGCGACGGCGAACGAAAAAGAATCGGCATGGGCGGGCGAGCTGAGCGCTATCAATGCGATGAAATGGCCAAAACGCTTCATCCAAGCCTCCCGAATGTCCCGCGGAAAACTAGACGCGTGCCCTCGATCGGAATGTGATCTGAGTCACCCCGCAATTTCCGGCGCCGCCTCGATCGTCTCGTGACGCGGGTCGCGGAAGGCCTCATCCGGAGGGCTTAGGGTCAAGGCTGAGTTCACTTAACGGCTCACGGGAGACTTCCATGAAGAAGCTTTACATCGTCGCCGCGTTGCTGATGGCCAGCACGGCCGCTCACGCCGGCAACTCGCTTTCCTTTGAAATCAACGGACACAAGATCCGCATCGAGGCGCCAAAGAATTGCGCAGAGCTGTCCTGCCTCAAGATTTCGGCGCCTAGCCTTTCCGGCTTCAACGGCTTCAAGTCGAACAACGAGGACAACGATATTGCCGACAATTCGAACCCGCCTGCGCAGAACACGGCTGCAGTCGTGCCGGCGAGCCCGCCGCAGCCGGTTGCACCGCTGCCTGCGCCAGCGACGACGATGGCTTCGACCGCACCAGCACCTGTTGCCAACGACGTAGCACCGGCTATCGCCGCTCCCACCGCGGCATCTCTGCCGCCGCCGGCTCCCGTTGCCGCAGCGCCTGCTGTCGCGCCGGCCCCAACCACTCCGCTTGGCATTTGGGCCACCGAAGAGAACAAAGGCAATGTCCGCATCGAGGCTTGCGGCCAGAACCTCTGCGGTTACGCCGCGAAGACCGGCGAGCGGATTCTCATCAATATGAAGCCATCCGACGGCAAATGGACCGGCCAGATTCACGATCCGGACTCGGGCCGAAACTACGATTCCACGATCGCGATGAAGAGCACGAACCTGCTGAAGGTTCAAGGTTGCGCCTTTGGCGGCATGTTCTGCGGCGGCCAGACCTGGAAGCGCATCAGCTAAACGCGGCGCTACTTATTCCTCGTCATTCCGGGCTCGCACTTCGTGCGCCCCGGAATGACATCAGGCGCTTGATCGTATTGTGCGGGCGTGACAGGCGTTCATGCGGCATTCAGCCGGGCGAGGCTGAAATCATCTCGCTCTCTCTCTGCCCGTCCCCTCCGCGCCCGGAAATCCATCGTGACATCGCACAGGCTCTTGTTAGCGCTCTCGCTCCTGACCTGTGTCACGTTGGGCAGCGCCGCGCATGCACAGGAAACCTGTGGCCTGATGCGGCTGGCACAGACCCAACCGACGCAGGCGCCCGCGCCGCAAACGCCGCCGGCTGCCGCCGCGACGGCGCCCGCGCAAGCCGCCAGCGACGAACCGATTGGAAACGTCGCGGCGCTGACCGGTGTTGCGACCGTCATCCGCAACAAGGATTCGATCGCGCTCAAGCTGAAGGACGACATCTATCTCAACGACGTGGTCCAGACCGCGGCCAGTTCCTCGCTCGGCGTCACCTTCAACGATGAAACGACATTCAATCTCCGGGCCAACTCGCAGATCACGATCGATAATTACGTTTATGAGGACAGCGGCAAGAACAACGCAGCCGTGTTCGACATCGCCAAGGGCACGGTGGCGTTCGTGGCGGCCGCCGTCGCCAAGACCGGCAGCATGTCGATCACGACGCCGACCGCCTCGCTCGGCATTCGCGGCACCACCGGCCTTGTCGAGGTACCGCAAGGCGCCGCAGCAACCAGCGCCAACAACGTCAACATCAAGCTCTATCCGGATGCGGACGGCAGAGTCGGCCGCATCGAGGTCAACGACCGTGCCGGCCTGCGGCTCGGCGCGCTCACCCAAGGTGCGAGCGGTTTTGCGATCCGGCCGGGCAGCGCCGGCGCGCGCTTTGCCGCGGTGCCGCTGACGATCTCGCCGCGAGAGGCGCAGCGCGACCAGGGCTTTGTGCGGCAGGTCCACGCCACGCAAGGCATCGGCCGACAGATCGTCACCGAGCAACGCGCCTTCCGCCGCGCCAATCCCGGCCTGAACGACCGCGGCAACCAGCCGCGTCAGCCCGGCTTGCCGCGGCAGAACGGATTGCCGGGACAAAACCGCCCCGGCCTGCAGCAGCCCGGCGCGCCGAAGCAACCTGGCTCACCGAAGCAACCCGCCGCGCCTAATCGGCAAGGACTAGAGCAGCATCCGGGCGGTCCGCAGCAGCCAGGCCAGCCGCCGCGGCCTGGCCAGAATCCGCAACAAGGTGGGCCCGGCCAACCCGGCGTGCAGCCGAGGCAAGGCGGCGTCCAACAGGGCGTGCCCGGCGAGAGGCGACCTGGACTGCAGCAGCCCGGATTGCAGAACAGGCCTGCGCTGCGCCGGCCCGCACCGCCAAAGGGCAAGAAGGAAAAGCGATAGCGGCGCGTCAACTTACGCCGCGCGGCGCAACCAATCGCGCATCCGCTGAAGCAGGTTTCTAGCTCGGGCGGTTGGCGCCGCCTCGGGCTCAACCGTTGGCGCAAACACCGCGATCTCGGAATTGTCGGAGCAGGCCGATGCGTCGATCTCGACGACTTCACCGGCAACTGGCGCATGCGTCCCCTGCTCCATCGCAGGCTCAGGAGCGGCTTGCAGCGGAGCCTGCACAGCTTCGTCGATCGAGGGTATCGGCGCGAGGGGCCGGCGGACCTTGCGCCTCTCGGGCGCGCCCTGCTTGGCCCGGCTTCGCCGCGTCTTCCCGGCAAGAACAGCCGCTTGCAGCGCGATCGGGCCTACCGTTTCAAGAAACGCACGCTCGTGTTCGCGCGACAGCCGCCCCATCGCATCGTCAAGCGGCAGCCAATCGACGGATTTGATGTCCGGCATGGGTTCACGAATCTGCTCACCGCCGGCCTCCATGCGCCAGTAGTGGACGATCCGGGATCTTCCGCGGGTCTCGTGGATCAGCGTTCCCAAAAACTCGTGCACGGACACATCATGTCCGGTTTCTTCCAGCACCTCGCGCTCGGCGGCATCGCGGGGTGTCTCGCCGGCATCCAGCTTGCCCTTGGGCAAAACCCATTCATTGCGCTTGCGCAGGCGCACCACCGCGATCAGCGGCGTCTTCACCGTCTTCAGTACGATGCCTCCCGCCGCCACAACCGGCGTACGCGCCATCTTAAGAAATCCCGTATGTTCAATTCGAAACGCATGTCGATCCGCGAACTATATAAGGGGGCACGCGTCGGAAATCGAGATTACTCGGTCGCCGGCTTTCGCAGCAGCGGCTGGCCGGCGCGGATCCGCACCCCTTCGCTCACGCCGTCGCAGAATTCGAAATGATCCGGCGCGAGCACGATGATGGTCGATCCATGCTCGAACCAGCCGAGCTCGTCGCCCTTGCGGACGCTGACGTCGCAAGCAATGTCGACCGGCCCTTTGGTCTGCGCATTGAGGGCAACATCAAGGAAATGCAGCCGGATGCTGGCCACCAAAATGGCCGCCACCGGCACCAGGGTCAGCGCCTCGCCGGTCGAGAGCCGCGTCTGCAGCACCGCCCGCTCGTTCTTGCAGAACAGCCGCTCGACCCGCTTGAGGGCGATCGGATTGACGTTCCAGACGTCGCCGTGGATGAAGCTGACGCGGCTGATCCGGCCGTCATACGGGGCGTGAAAGCGGTGATACATGCTTGAAGTCAGCCGCAGCGTGATGAAGCGGCCGTTCTTATGTTGCTCCACCAGCGCGCCATCGCCGAGCAGGTCGAGCAGCGAATAGGGCGCGCCCTTGATCTGATAGAGTTCGCCATCGCGGATCGTGCCGTGCGCGCCGATGATGCCGTCGGAAGGGCTGACCACGACCTGGGGGTCGGCATCGGGTGGCCGCAGGCCGGGGCGGAGCTCGCGCGTGAAGCAGTCGTGCAGGCTCTTGAACTCGCTCTTTTTGGCTTCCGATAAATCGAGCTCGGAAAACAGCCGCCAGCAGGCGATCGACAAGTCCCGGACAAGCGAATTTTCGATCTTGCTGAACCAGCCCATGAAGCGCGTTACCGCCGCCCGCGGGATCCGGTTGGTCAACAGAAAATTGAGGTCCTCCTGCTCGGTCAGCGCGGAGATCAGGCCCTTGATTGTCATGAATCTGTCAGCAGCTCTGGTTAGCGCTGGTGGCATGGATTCGCCCCTTCCGATTCTCTATTTGTCCACCGCCGCGGTCGCAGGCGCCGCGGCAGTGTTCCCGAAAGTCAAGGCGCGGCTGGCGCTGTCGCGGGCCAAGCATCGCTCGCTGAGCGGACATTCCAAGATGTCGCGCATGGTCGCGCGCCTGGTCCCGTTCTACGAATTCGACATCAACGACTTCTTCTGTTCCGACGGCGCGCCGGCGACGGTGGCGACCAAGCGCCGGGACGGCTTCTTCCACCTGGCGCGGCTTTACCAGGAACGTTACGCCCAGGGCCGGCAGATGGCGTCGGAAGCCAGGACGCGAATCTCCGACCTGCAATTCACCGAAACCTACCGGGTGCCGTTCCAGTACAGCCGGCTGGTGCGCGAGCACCTTGGTAGCGGCGCCTTCATGCAGTCGTCGGCCGGCGTCACCGTCACCGACGTCGACGGCAATGTATTCTACGACCTGACCGGCTCGTACGGCGTCAACATCTTCGGCAACGACTTCTACAAGGAGTGCATCGCGGAGGGAGAGAAGCGCGCCCATGCGCTCGGCCCGGTGCTCGGAACCTACCACCCTGTTGTCGCCGACAATGTGAAGCGGCTGTGCGAGATTTCCGGACTGGACGAGATCTCGTTCCACATGTCGGGCACCGAAGCGGTGATGCAGGCGGTGCGGCTCGCGCGCTATCATACCCGCCGCACGCATCTGGTGCGTTTCGCAGGCAGCTATCACGGCTGGTGGGGCGACGTGCAGCCCGGCGTCGGCAATCCGGTCTCGCCGCACGAGACCTATACGCTCGCCGACATGTCGGAACGGACGCTGCACGTGTTGCGGACGCGGCGCGATATCGCCTGCGTGCTGGTCAATCCGCTGCAGGCGCTGCACCCCAACGCCAATGCGCCCGGCGATTCCGCCCTGGTCGACAGTTCCCGATCCGCCAACTTCGATCGCGCCGCCTATGGCGCGTGGCTCAAGGCGCTGCGACAGGTCTGCGACCAGCGCGGCATCGTGCTGATCTTCGACGAGGTCTTTGTCGGCTTCCGCCTCGCGCACGGCGGCGCGCAGGAATATTTCGGCGTGCGCGCCGACATGGTGACGTACGGCAAGAGCCTCGCCGGCGGCCTGCCGGTCGGCGTCGTGTGCGGGCGGAAGGAATTGATGCGCCGCTTCCGCGACGATCGGCCCGCCGACGTCTGCTTCGCGCGCGGCACCTTCAACTCGCATCCCTATGTCATGACGGCGATGGACGAATTCTTGAGCCGGCTCGCCAGTCCCAATTTCCGCGCGGTCTATAATGGGCTGGATGAGACCTGGAACGGACGCGCGGCGCAATTGAATGCGCGGCTTACCGCGCAAGAGCTGCCGGTCCGCCTCTCCAACCTGTCTTCGATCTGGATGGTCCATTACACCACACCGTCCCGCTATAATTGGATGCTGCAATACTATCTGCGGGCCGAAGGGCTCGCGCTGAGCTGGGTCGGGACCGGCCGCCTGATCTTCAGCCTGAATTATACCGACGCGGATTTCGCCGAAGTGGCCGATCGCTTTGTGGCGGCCGCAGCGAAGATGAAAGAGGATGGCTGGTGGTGGCACGATGGCGCCCTCACCAACAAAGCCATCCGTCGCAAGATCCTGCGCGAAATGATTGCGAGCCGATTCTCGCACTGAGGATGGTCGCGCTTTCCGCGTCATGGCCGGGCTTGTCCCGGCCATCCACGTTTTTCCAGCCGCGACCCCCATAAGACGTGGATGCCCGGGACAAGCCCGGGCATGATGAAAACCGGATACACCGATCGGGCGCTCAGGCGTGCTTCTCTTCGAGTCCGTGCTCGATGAGGTCGAGGCCCGGATCGATCAGTTCGCCCTTCAAGAGGAACAGCGGCGCCCGGTGATAGAGTTTGAAGTCGTTGAACGGATCGGTGAGGATCTTGGTCATCCAGACGAGACCGGTCTCGACGTCGCGGATGAAGAACAGGTGGATCGTCCGAAACAACAAGCCGCCGATCCCGACCGCCAGCCAGATCTTGGCGACCTGCCGCATGAAATCGGCCGGCGAAGCCCAGGGCGTGAAGAGGCCGAACAAGGTGGGATCAAAGTACAACACCACTGGCGAGGCCGCCCAGATCGTCATCAGCACGACCTTGCGCTGCAAATTGTAACCGACCTTGATCTCTTCCTTGTGCTCATGGGTCGCCTGGTTGAGGTGATCGTAGCCCCTGGGCTCGAAGAAGAAATGGCCGGCCTGACGTGAGGTCATCGAGACCAGCCAGCCGATCAGCGCGGAGGCGACCGGATCGAAAAAGATCATCACATAGCCGATCAGGAAACTGACGGCGGAAACGAAGTGCAGGCTCTGGTTGATCCGGCTGTGATGATAATAGCGATGATCGTCCCAGCGTTGGACGCGCAGTTGCTCCAGGAAGTTCTTGATCATTATCTCCCCCAATCAGGTTGAGTAGGTTTACAGCGATTCGATGTACGGCATGTGACATCATCAAAATGTCATATGACGTGTCGCGATGACACACACGGCCGTGCAAGCGGGGCTAACCGAATTACGCAGCAGCCGCCATTTCAGCTTTGCGGATACGGACCAACGAGAAGTGGCCGAGCGGCGGCACAAGGCGGCGCTCCACCAATTCCATCCCGCGCCTGCCTTGTAGCCATCGCGCATAGCGCGACCATGCGAATTCGGCGGTGCGAAAACCGAGCGGACGCACCACCGGCTGCAGGCGCTGCTCGATGAAGCGGCGCATCCCGGCGTCGGCGCTGACGCGCGTCAGGATGATCAGCTCGCCGCCTACCCGCAACACGCGCGCGAATTCATCGAGGGCCGCTTCCGGGTTCGGCACCGCGGTCACGACATATTGCGCCATCACGACGTCGAATGAGTCGTCGGGAAACTCGAGTTTCTCCGCATCCATTACGGCGAGCCCCTCGACATTCTTCAGATGGAATTCGCTGACCCGTCGCTTTGCCTTTTCGAGCATCGCCTCGGAGATGTCGGTACCGAAAATGCGGACGTGCGGCGCGTACTGCGGCAGCGAAATGCCGGTGCCGACACCGACTTCGAGCACGCGGCCGCCGATCCTATTGGTGGCGGCAATGGCTGCCCGCCGGCCCTTGCTGAATACGCCGCCGAACACGAGGTCGTAGATCGGGGCCCAGCGGTCGTAGGCGTGTTCGACCGTGGCTCGGTCGAAGTCCAACTCGCTTGCGTCGTCAAGTTTCATGGTTTCGGCCATCGTCACTCTCATTGGTTTGTTGTAGCCCAAATTAGCTTTTTACGCGGCCCTCTGGCCGGCCAGGCGCGGCATCGCCCGCAGCGAACGGCTCGGCTGCAACGCCGTCAGATTGCCGATGAACTGTCGCGCGCTGTTTTCCCAGGAACGTTCGAGCGCGAAATTCCGACAGGCCTGGCGTGACATGTCGACGGCGCGAAGGCAGGCGTTGCGCAGATCCGCGTCCAGCGCGCCGATCGGATGATCGGCAATCACGTCCTTTGGACCGGTGACCGGAAAGGCTGCGACCGGTGTGCCGCAGGCCAGTGCTTCGAGCTGCACGACACCAAAGGTGTCGGTGAGAGAAGGAAACACGAAGACGTCCGCCGCCGCCAGATGCGAGGTCAGATCCTGGCCCTTCTTTTCGCCGAGAAATGCGACGTCGGGATATTTGCGCGCGAGCGACGCCTTTTGCGGTCCATCGCCAATCACGACTTTCGAGCCAGGGAGGTCGAGCGAGAGGAATGCTTCGAGATTCTTTTCAACCGCGACACGGCCCATGGTCATGAAGATCGGCCGCGGCAGATCGAGCCTGGCGGGCGAATCCGGATTGAACAGCTCGGTATCGACGCCGCGGGTCCAGAAACCGAGCTTCTTGAAGCCGCGTGCACCAAGTTCCTGGCGCAGCGAGGCCGTTGCAACCATGATGGCGGCGGAAGCGTCGTGAAAGCGCCGCAGCACGGCATAGCCGAGACTTAGCGGAAGGCCGGTCCGCACCGAAACATATTCCGGAAAGCGCGTCGTATAGGAGGTCGTGAAGGCGAGCCTGCGGCGCAGGCAATAGGCCCGTACCCACCAGCCGATCGGGCCCTCGGTGGCGATATGAATGGCTTCCGGTGCGGCCGCCTCGATCCTTCGTTCGATCTCGCGCCGGTTCGGCAGCGCGATGCGCAAGCCCGGATAGGTCGGGACCTCGATCGATGGAAAGCCGTCCGGCGTCAGGAATTCGAGCTCGGCCCCGAGCGCCGAAGCGGCGCGGGCGAGCGAGGTCAACGTGCGAACGACGCCGTTGACCTGCGGATGCCAGGCATCAGTTGCAATGAGTATCCGCATGACGAAAACCTGAGAGTTCGATGATTCTCAGTTTCCGACGTTCAACCATGGATATTTCAAACGTGTGACGTCATCGAAATGTTGAGCAGCTTTTTGTTAACCGCCCGGCGTCAGCACCCTCATGAAACTGTCATGAAACAATTCATTACCGCGACGAAACCGTTTTGCCGCTCCGGCGCAAACGTCCCGAAACCTTTGGCCGGTAACGATCTCGTCAACGAGACGCCGAACCAGCATCAGGGCGGTCAAAACAGGGGGACGACCAATGTTCAATCTCGAAACATTGAAGCTCAATTCCCGCCGCGCGTTAGCTTTCGGCGCGCTGGCCATCGGGGCGACTGCATTTTCCGGATCGGCCGCCGCGGCCCCGCCGGCTCAGCTTTTCCCCTTCTTCCTGATGCCGCCGGCGCAATACGTGGCGCCGCCCGTGCAAGCCGCGCCTTCCGAAGATGAAGGCACCACCTTCGAATTGCCGGCGCGGCTAAGGCGCCAGATCGTCAACTACGCGACCCGCGAGGCTCCCGGCACCGTCATTATCGATACGCCCAACACCTATCTCTATTATGTGCTCGGAGGCGGCCAGGCGATCCGTTACGGCATCGGCGTTGGCCGCGAAGGTTTTACCTGGTCGGGCACGCAGGCGATCACCAAGAAAGCGGAATGGCCGGATTGGACCCCGCCGGCGGAGATGATCGCTCGGCAACCGTATTTGCCGCGCCATATGGCCGGCGGACCCGGTAACCCGCTCGGCGCCCGCGCGATGTATCTTGGCGGCACCGTATACCGCATCCACGGCACCAACGCGCCCGAGACCATCGGCACCCATGTTTCCTCGGGCTGCCTGCGGCTCACCAACGAAGACGTCTCCGACCTCTATTCGCGGGTCAATATCGGCACCAAGGTGATCGTGCTGCCGATGACCGACCGCCGCGCGGATTTGGGCAGCGCCCTGCGCTGACATTACCGATATTTAAGGTCTGAGCGCCCCGGCATCCACCGGGGCGCTTTCGTTTGCGATCACGTTTCGGCCACCCGCTCTGGCGCCGCCCCTACCCACCCTATAGAATCAAGCGCTCGATTCAGTCCGGGGGGACGATGCGTCTGCCGATCGCGGTGGGGCCGATACGGGTGGGCCCGAGAACGATCCTGATTGCCATCGCAGTGGTGGCGGTCTCGTTTTTCATCAGCCTGAAGGCCATCGACTGGCTGTCGCCGCGCGGTTCGTCTCCCGCGCCGGCACTGACCGAATTGCCGCCGCTGCCGCCGGTCTCGCGCAGCTCCGTCATCGTCGCGCCGGTTTCGGTTGCACTATCGCTCATTCGCGATATCGCCGACCATGCCGCGCCGCGCAACTTCACCGGCAAGGCCGACAATCCGGTATCGCAGGTTCTACAAAATGCCGATATCGGCTGGTCGGCCTCACGCGGACCGATCTTCGCAACCGGCGCACAGGACGTGTTGTCGCTGTCGACCCCGATTGCCGGAAAACTGAATGTCACGGGTTCGCTGTCGTCAAAGGCGACCGGCGCAGTCAACGACGCCATCGGCGGCCTGCTCGGCGGCAACGCCGCCAAGCAAATCGGCAGCGTCAACATCAAGGCGCTGAATGCCAACGCCGAGATCAAAGGCAGCGTCACCATCACCTCGCGGCCGAAGCTTGCAGCGGCCTGGCACCTGGAGCCGAATTTGGGAGCGCAGGTCAGCCTCGGCGACACCAATCTTTCGGTGGCCGGGGCGCGCGTCAACGTACCGGCCCAAGTCAAGCCGGTGATCGACAAAACCGTCGGCGAGCAGCTCAATGTGGTGGCCGAACGAATCCGCTCCGATCAAACGCTGGTGCAGAATGCGCGGGCACAATGGGCCAAAGCCTGCCGCTCGATCCCGCTGCAGGGTACCGGCACGAATTCGTCACTGCCGGAGTTGTGGCTTGAGCTGAAGCCGACACGTGCCATTGCGGCGCAGCCGAATGTCGACGCCAAGGCGGTGACGCTGATGCTTGGCATCCAGGCCGACACGCGCATCACGCCGAAAGAGACCAAGCCCGACTGCCCATTTCCGGAGAAAATATCGATCATCCCCCCGACGACAGGTGGCGTCTCCATCGGCGTGCCAATCGACATGCCGTTCACCGACCTCAACAAGATCCTCGAAACCCAACTTGTCGGCCGGACGTTTCCGGAAGACGGCTCTGGTTCGGTCGAGGTCACGGTGAGGCGCGCGAGCGTCGTAGCCTCGGGCGAGCGCTTGCTGATCTCGCTTTTGGTGAAAGCCAAAGAGAAGGCGAGCTTCTTCGGGCTCGGCGGCGAAGCCACGGTGCATATCTGGGGCAGGCCGATGCTCGATCAGGCGCAGCAGACGCTGCGCCTTGCCGACATCCAGCTCGCCGTCGAATCGGAAGCAGCCTTCGGGCTGCTCGGTGCCGCCGCGCGCGCTGCCGTGCCGCATCTGCAAAAGGCGCTGGCGGACAAGGCGACCATCGATCTGAAACCGTTCGCAGCCAACGCGCAGAAGAAGATCGCCGCTGCCATCGCCGATCTCCAGAAGAACGAGGATGGCATCCGGGTGGAGGCGCAGATCAACAGCCTCCAACTCGCCGATATCGCCTTCGACTCCAAGACGCTGCGCGTGATCGCCCAGGCCGAAGGCTCGATCAACGTCTACGTGAGCGCGGTGCCGGCACCGTGAGGTTCTTCCTTCCCTCGGACCGCTCTTGCGTCTCCCTCCCCCAGCTCTTGCGCCGCAGACGGGCGAGGTAAGAAAGGGCCGCCCGCTTCTTGACGATCGCTCCCACGTTTCTGCATGCCCTTTGGCTTTGCGGCCGCCTGCCAAGGCAGCTACAACAACAACCTCAAACCGAAGCCCTCAACAAAAAGCCTGGGAGAAGAAACCATGAAATCAACTTTGGCCGCGGTCGCAGCCAGCCTCGCCTTCACGGCCTTCAGCGCCCCGGCGAACGCGCAGATTTCCGACGATGTCGTCAAGATCGGCGTGCTGACGGACATGTCCAGCCTCTATGCTGATGCGACCGGCAAGGGCTCGCTTGCCGCGGTGGAGATGGCGGTCGCCGATTACGGCGGCAAGGTAAAGGGCAAGCCGGTCGAGGTGATCTCCGCCGATCACCAGAACAAGCCCGACGTCGGCGTCAATATCGCCCGCAACTGGTACGACAATGAGAAGGTCGACGCCATTGTCGACGTTCCGACTTCTTCGGTCGCGCTGCCGATCTCGGCGCTGACCCGCGAGAAGAACAGGATCAACATCAATTCCGGCGGCGGCAGCTCCGACATCACGGGCGTCGCCTGCTCGCCGAACACGGTGCACTGGACCTACGATACCTACGCGCTGTCCAATGTCGCAGGCAAGGCGATGGTCCAGCGCGGCGAGAACACCTGGTTCTTCGTCACCGCCGACTACGCGTTCGGCATGGCGCTGGAGCGCGACGCCGCCAACGTCGTCAACGCGAGCGGCGGCAAAGTGCTTGGCGACGTCCGCCATCCCCTGAACACGTCGGACTTTTCGTCCTTTCTGCTGCAGGCGCAGGCCTCCAAGGCCAAGGTCATCGGCCTTGCCAATGCCGGCGGGGACACCACCAACGCGTTGAAGCAGGCGGCGGAGTTCGGCATCATCCAGGGCGGCCAGAAGATGATCGCGCTATTGTTGGAAATCACCGACACCCACGCGCTTGGCGCCAAGGCCACCCAGGGCTTGATCGTCACCGATGCCTTCTATTGGGACATGAACGATGAGACCCGCGCCTTCTCGAAGCGTTTCAACGACAAGGTCGGGCACATGCCGACCATGATCCAGGCGGGTCTTTATTCCGCAACCATGCATTACCTCAAGGCGATCGAGGCAATCGGCACCGACGAAGCGCCGAAGGTGATGGCGCAGATGCGGGCAACACCCGTCAACGACTTCTTCGCACACGGCGGCAAGATCCGAATCGACGGCCGCATGGTCCACGACATGTATCTGTTCGAGGTGAAGAAGCCCGAAGAGTCAAAGGGCGAATGGGATCTCTACAAGCTCATCGCCACCGTCCCTGGCGATCAAGCGTTCCGGCCGCTCGACAAGGGTGGCTGCCCGCTGGTGAGCGGGACGCATTGAGATCGTGAGCCTCATGGCGAGCAAATGGTAGATTGGGCAAAGCGAAAGCGTGCCCACCAAACTCGCCTGTCCAACAAAAATGGTGGGCACGGCGCGAAGGGCGCCTTTGCCCACCCTGTTGCTCTGGCCCACGAGCGGGGCAAGGTGAGAAGTGCTTCGCTCAGTCCTCGAATTTGAACGAGACGGTGAGCTTGGCGCGGTAGGCTTCGATTTTGCCCTTGGCATCCAGTTGCATGTCGAGTTTGTCGACTTCGGCGACCCGAAGATCCCGCAGCGACTTCCCGGCCCTGTTGAGCGCGGCCGCGGCGGCCTTCTCCCAGGATTCCGGACTGGTACCGATCAGTTCAATGACTTTGTAGACGCTCTCCGGCATGTCGTTCTCCCGTTCGGCATGAAGCAGGATGCAGGATGCTCCTGCGCCTTCGAACCTAACATCAGAAATGGCCGGGTGACAGCGATGCCGTCCGGCCATTTCGTAACAAGTCTCCGACGTGGCGCGATCTGTGCCCTACTCCGTCGAGTACTTGAATTCGGGCATCCCCTTCAGCTGGTCCTTGTCCGCGTTGAAGACCGCGTGATCCGGATACCACGGATTGGGTTTCGCATTGTTCGCCGCCGCTGGCGCGTTGCTGGTCGACGAACCCGTCGTGGTCGAAGACGGCGGACGGTTGCTCGACGTACCGGGCCCGCCCGGGGCGCCGGTGCCGGAGGCGCCAGAATAGGCAACCGGCTCGTTGACGAATTTGACCTTGTCAAAGGGCACGGCGACCAGGTGCGAGCCCATGCCGAGGAAGCCGCCGACGCCGATCACCGCTGCCTTGATATTCCCGCTCTTGTCGGTCAACAGATCGTTGATCGAGCCGATGCTTTCGTTCTTGTCGTTGTAGACGCTGAGGCCAACCAGCTTCGATGCCCGCCAATCGCCCTTGAATGAGGAGTCGGAGGTGGTGGCCGCCGTATCGGCGCGGTCGGTCGTCGCAGTCGGAGTTTGCGCGAACGCGACGCCCGCAAGCAACGCAGAAGCGGCCAGGCCGGTCGCGATATGTTTTACGAACATGGGGTTTCTCCCTGATCAGAAATCGATGAGGAGAAAACCCGTCGGCCCGCCGGCTGTTCCCGCCGCAGCGCGCCAATTCAATGCTCGCAATTGCGGAAACGATCGCGCAAATTTCGCGATCTGCACACGCGTTCAGCCGCTGCGGCGTTTGCCGCATGATGCGAATTGCGACGCGTCGGTCAGAAACCACCCCAGTAGGGCGGTATTCCGTAGTAGCGATGTAGTGCGGCTTCCTGCGAGCGATCGCCCCAGTCGAAATCCTTGTCGGCGCGGAACGACGGCGCGTGCTTCAACTCCTCATCGTCGATGTCGAGCTCATAAGCCTCGAAGCCGGTGTTGTAGCGAAGCCGCGCCCAGGGCAGCGGCAGCAGATTCGATCCCATGCCGAGGAAGCCGCCGAAGCTGAGCACCGCGTAGGACACCTTGCCGGTGATCTTGTCGATCATCAGCCGCTCGATATGGCCGATCATGTCGCCGTTCGGCCGTCGCACCGCCGTACCCTCGACGCGGTCGCTCGCGACCAACGGATGCGGTCTGGCCATGACGTCAGTCATCATCATCCTCCCTTACGGGTTGATGAAGCAAAACAACGCCCTGGGGAACAGCGGGTTCCAAGCTCGTTGGCAATAAGACAACCATCCTACCCTTATCGGGGAGGACGGTTGCCCGCGGCGCGGCGCCTCGAAGATCAGGTATGATAGTCGATCAGCAGCGCCGAGAACGACGAACTGCCGTCGCTGGAGCTGTTTCCGGTCGCGCTGTACGAGGTCGAGGACGACAGCGAGCTCTGCAACGACTGAAGAAATTGCTGCAAAATGTCGGCGATGGAGCTGGTTGCGGAGGTGCTGTCCGTACCATCGGTCGACGACGAGCCGTCGGAGGGCGGACCGCCCGGACCACCGGGAGGCGGGCCGCCGGCGCCGCCAGGACCGCCGGATCCACCGGGACCATTGCCGAATGCGGCCTTGAAGACACCTTGCAGCTCGGTGGCCTGATCGCTGGTCAATTTGCCGCTGGAGACTTCGCCGGCGATGAGGTCGTCGATCTTTGCCTTCAAATCGCCTGGTGCGGCTTTGGTACCGCTGGACTGATCGCCGGCCCGGCTCTGTTGCAGCGAGGTGTCGATATCGCTCAACGCCGACGATAGCGCGGTTTGATCGGACGAGCTGATGGCGCCGGAGTTTACCTCCGACTGTAGCTCTGCCTGCAGCTTCTGAAGGGGCGACTGGTAGCTGGTACTGGAGAGCGCCGAGATTGAGGTCATGTTGGCTCCGAAGGTTCGACTAAGACGCCTCGACCGTAGGGCTCGCGGTCTTAACGGGGCCTTGTCGCATGTTGCACCCTGTTGCAAGCGCCGGGTCAGAAACATTTTGAAACAAAAATCCTTCGCGCGCCGGCCCGAATCATCGACAAAGGTCGGCATGGTGCAGCCATCGCCCAACATCCTTGTCGTGGAAGACGACCGCGAGACGCGGATGCTGATCGCCAGATATCTGCGCACCAACGCCTGCAACGTGGCCACCGCGGGCGATGGCCGCGAAATGGCGCGGGCGATGACCGACCGCCGCGTCGATCTGCTCATTCTCGACGTCATGCTGCCGGGGGAAGACGGCCTCAGCCTGTGCCGCAAGGTCCGCGCCGTCTCGCAGACGCCGATCATCATGCTCACCGCGCGCGGCGAGGACATCGACCGCATCGTCGGGCTGGAGATGGGCGCGGACGACTATCTCGCCAAGCCGTTTAATCCGCGCGAGCTGCTCGCCAGGATCAACGCGGTACTGCGCCGCCAGGCGGCGGCACGCACCGCCAGTGCCGCCGAGGGCGCGACCGCGCTCGGCTTTCTGGGATGGCGCATCGATTTCAGGCGGCGGGAGTTGCGCGATCCGGCGGGCGCGCGGGTTGCGATGACCAGCGCCGAATTCGATCTGCTGCGCACCTTCTGCGAGCGCCCCGGCCGCGTGCTGTCGCGCGACAGCCTGCTCGACCTCACGCAAGGCCGCAACGCCGGCTCGTTTGAGCGCAGCATCGACGTCCTGGTCAGCCGCATCAGGCGCAAGATCGAACCCGATCCGCAAGACGCCACCATGATCAAGACGGTCCGCTCCGGCGGTTACATGTTCACGCCAAGGGTTGAAGCAAGGGTAGAAGCAAGCGTGGAAGCGATCGTGATCACCGCCACCAACTGATCATGAAGCTCATTGGCATGAAGCTCATTGGCATGAAGCTCCCTGGTATGAACCTCCCGGGCACGAAGGTGAAGGGCTTTTTAAATCTCAGGGGCATCAGCGGACAGATTGCCGCGCTTGTCATCGTCTCGATCGCAGCCATTCACCTGATCATCACGGCCACTTTTCTGATGCATCGCGTAGAGCCGCCGGTCGACGGTGGACCGGCCGAGCTCGTAGCGGCAGCCCGGCTTCTGGGCGCGGCGCCCGCGTCAAGGCGGCCGCTGCTGTCAGCCGATGTCGCGCGGGCATTTCCGCAACTCGACATCGAAACCCTTGCGCCGGGTTCCGCGCCCTTCACCGCTGAACCGCAAGGCTTCGATCTGCATATCCTGCATCGGCACCTTGGGCCCGGCTACCAGATCTTCGCGCTACCGCCGGGCGGGGACGCAAGCAGGATCGGCATCGTGTTGCCGGATGGCGCGACGATTTCCGCAAGACTGGTGACGGCGGACCGGCGACCGTTCTGGGGCGGACCGTGGATGATGACGCTGCTGTTTGCGGTGATGAGCTTCACGCTGCTCGGCCTGTGGGCCGCGCGCGCATTGACCGCGCCGCTATCTTCGTTCGCGAAGGCCGCCGAAAGCTTCAGCCTGGACGGGACCGCCGCACCGCTTGCCGAACGCGGCCCCGAAGAAATTCGCTCCGTT
>VAZV01000218.1 GCA_005884765.1 Alphaproteobacteria bacterium | reverse complement strand
GACATAGCCGACCGCGGCCGAACTCGGATCGAGGTAGCCGACCATGCCTTTGTAGTCGGGCTTCAAGAGATCCTTCCAGCAGGCCGGCACCGGCTTGCCGCCGAGCGCGTCCTTGTTCACAAACAGGCCGAGGGTGCCAGAGTGAATGGTGGTCCAGTAGCCATCCGGGTCTTTCAAGCCAGCGGGGATCTGATTCCAGTTCACCGGCTTATAGGGCTCAAGCGCGTCCTGCGCCTTCGCCTTCATGCCGAAGGTGACGCCGAAATAGCCGATGTCGCCAACCGGATTGCTCTTCTCGGCCAGGATCTGCGCCAGCGCCTGACCCGAATTCTTGTTGTCGTGGGGGATGTCGTAATTGAGATCGGCCTTGATGGCCTTGAGCATGGAGGCCCAATCCGCCCACTCCGGCGGGCAGTTGTAGCAGATGACGTCGGCTGCTTCGGCGGATGGCCAGGGCGCCAGGAAGGACAGCGCAAGCAAGGTCAGGGCAAAGCGCACGGTCTTCATCAAAGTGGCTCCGATTTCGGAAGGAAAGGACGTTCCCGTCACAGGGGACATCAGCACCAATGGGCGACCAAGTATAGGCGGCGTATGAAGGATTTGCGACGACGGGGTTTTTGCTGTGCAGCAAATCCGTCGAAAGCTCCCTTCGTCCGGCGCAAGGCCACCCAGCGTGTCGGCGATAGCTGAGTTGCAATGATGGCCACGGCACCCGCCTTGCGGCGCAACGATCATTGCCCGTATCCTTCGCGCCAAATCCTAGCCTTTTCGAAATCTTCCGTTCGAACGGAGATGCTCCATGACCCCGCCCGTGAATTCTCCCACCATCAAGGTCGTCAAATCGGTCCGCGAACAGGTGAGCGCCGAAGAGTGGCAGACCCGCGTTGATCTTGCAGCCTGCTATCGCCTGACGGCGATGTACGGCATGACCGAGATGATCGCCAACCACATCTCATGCCGCGTTCCCGGCTCGCACGACCACTTCCTGATCAACCCTTACGGGATGCTCTATGAGGAAATCGATGCATCCTGCCTGATCAAGGTCGACCTCGACGGCAACGTGCTCTTCAACGCCTCGGATTATGGCGTCAACGCCGCAGGCTTCGTCATTCACAGCGCCATTCATATGGCCAGGCACGATGTGGATTGCGTCGCGCATACCCATACGCCGGCCGGCATGGCGGTCTCGGCGATGGAATGCGGGCTGCTTCCGCTGGCGCAAACCTCGATGCGGTTTCTCCACATCGCCTACCATGACTTTGAAGGCATCGCCGACGATGTCGGGGAGCGCGAACGGCTGGTGGCCGACCTCGGGAACCACGAAGCGATGGTTCTGCGCAATCACGGACTGCTCGTGGTCGGGCGCACAATACCTGCGACCTTCAACCTGCTCTATCGCATGGAGCGCGCCTGCGAGGTGCAGGTGATGGCACTGTCCTGCAATACCAAGCTGGTCTATCCGCCGCGAGACGTCCTGGAGAAGACCTTCGACAAGGTCAAGCCGCGCCCCAATCTGCCCAACCGCAATGGCGAGCTGGCCTGGCCGGCGCTACTGCGCAAGCTCGACCGGGTCGACACCTCGTATCGGAATTAACGGACTTCTACCAGGAGGCGCACGCGACTTGCGCGCGCTCCGCATGTTCGGCAACGCGCGCCTATCCCATCGCCACTGCGTCGCCCTTGACCCCATGCATGCGCCCGTCGAGCCACATCGTGCTGAGCGCCAAGCCAAGCCAGCCGAAATTGTAGATGAAGCCTACGATCAGAACGAACCAGCCAGGAATCGGGCCGACGGCGGCGCGATCGGAAAATTCCGCTAACGTCGCGGCGGGCGTCGGATGAATCGCTATTTTGCCGTAGTATGCAATCACCTGGACGGCGAGAATCCAGACGTAGTTGCGACGTAACCGTCGCCCCGCGGCGCGGACAAACGAAATGTGATGACGGGGCGCCGTATAGTCCCGTGCGAGCACCATCTGCCAACCATCGTCACGCGCTACACCGGTAAATATGGGCGCGTAGAAATTCATCTCCAGCCAGCGAGCGCGGGCACGCCACACATTGAAGTAGCGATAACGCCGCGCCTCCATGCCGAGAAACACCGCAAGCAGCAGCCCCACCAGCAGCAGCGGCAGGGGTGAGGCTTCCGGACTCGAAAAGGTCGTCGACAGCGCGATGCCCATCGTGACGATCGACCAGTTCGTCGTGTTGTCCAGCCGCGTTCGCCAGATCGTCGAGCGATAGACTTCGCCACGGTAGAGATGCGCGATCGCGCCCATCTCGGCGGCATCAAGGATGTGTCGAGGCTTTGCCTCATCGGATGCGATAAGTGACATGACGGGACTCCGGTTTCCGAATAACGTTTTCGCACAACGACCGGCGTTGACGGCGGGGAATCCAGATCATCGACGCCGATCGATCCATCCCGAATTTGTGATGCCGCCACTATGCTTGGCGTGAGCTTCGATTGCCAGCACCAGGCCCAATAATCCCGCGGTGCACTGCAATAAAACGAGCCGCAACCCGGTTTAGCGCGGCACCACCGCGGTCGCCTCGATCTCGACGCGCGCCGCCTTTTCAACGAGCCGCACGACCTGCACCAGCGCCATCGCCGGATAATGCGCGCCGAAAATCTCGCGATAGATCGGGCCGAGCTCTTTCAAGTTCGCCAGATACTCTTCCATATCGACGACGTACCAGGTGAGGCGCACGAGATGTTCGGGCCGCGCACCGCCTTCCCTGAGAATGTCCGAGATGTTGCGCAGGGTCTGGCGGACCTGCGCAACAAAACCGGCCGGCAAATGATTGCCGCTGTCCCATCCGATCACCCCGCCCGTCACTACGATACGGCCGTCGGCTGCCATGCCGTTGGCATATCCCTTCGGCGCCGGCCAGCCACTCGGCTGTAAGATCTGCGCGGCCGACGACGCTTCGCTTTTTGCAAGCGGCAGCACAGCGAGGGTGGGCGCCTTAGTCGTGCTCACGAACCATCTCCATCTACTTGCATTCATTCCGCGGCGACGCCTGCCGATGCCGACTGGGCCTGGGCCATCTGCCGTAGGGCAAACCGCTTCAATTTGCCGGTTTCGGTCTTTGGCAGTTGCGCGACGAATTCGATTGCACGCGGATATTTATAAGGCGCGATCGCGCGCTTGACATGTTCCTGCAGAGCGGTGGCCAGCGCATCATCGGCGGTAGTGCCCACGGCCGGCACCACATAGGCCTTGACGATCATGCCGCGCGCCTCATCGGGCGCCCCGACCACGCCGCATTCGGCGACAGCCGGGTGCGTCAGCAGCGCGGCCTCGATCTCGGGGCCGGCAATGTTGTAGCCGGAGGAGATGATCATGTCATCCGAGCGGGCCACAAACGACAGGCGGCCCGTGTCGTCGCGAACAAACGTATCGCCCGTCAGGTTCCAGCCATCGCGCACATAGTTCAACTGCCGCGGGTCCGCGAGATAGCGGCATCCGGTCGGGCCGCGAACCGCAAGCTTGCCGACGGCGCCCGGCGGCAATTCGTTCATGTCATCGTCAACGATCTTTGCCTCGTAACCGGAAACCGGGTGCCCGGTTGTTCCGGCGACGGCGTCGCCTACGCGGTTGGTGATAAAGATATGCAGCAATTCCGTGCTGCCGATCCCGTCGAGAATCATCTTGCCGGTCTTGCGGATCCAGCTTTCGAAGACCGGCGCGGGCAAGCTTTCACCGGCCGAAACCGCAAGGCGCAGCGACGACAGATCGGCGCCCCTGTCCATCGCGGCCATCATCGCCCGGTACGCGGTCGGCGAGGTGAAGCAAATCGTGGCTCTGTAGGTTTCGATGATCTTGACCATCTCGGGAGGCGCCGCGTTTTCCAAAAGCGTCGCGGTCGCGCCGAACCGCAGCGGAAAGATCGCAAGACCGCCGAGCCCAAACGTGAAGGCGAGCGGCGGTGACCCTACGAAGACATCATCCGGAGTGACGTTGAGCACTTCCCTGGCATAACCATCCGCAATGATCAGGAGATCGCGATGGAAATGCATCGTCGCCTTTGGCTCGCCCGTGGTGCCCGAGGTAAATCCGAGCAGGGCGACATCGTCCCGGCCGGTTTTGACGGCATCAAACCGAACCGGCTTGCTCAGCGCCACGCGATCGAGTTCTGCATCGTGGTTCGAGGTTCCGTCAAAATTCACAACCTGCTTGAGAAACCGGCTGGTCTTTGCGCATGCGACCAGTTCGTCGGCGATGCGGCTGTCGGTCAACGCAAGCGCGATCTCTGCCTTGTCGACGATCTTGGTCAACTCACCGGCACGAAGCATCGGCATGGTGTTGACAACGACCGCGCCCGCTTTTGTAGCCGCAAGCCATGCGGCGACCAGGGCCGGATTATTGCCCGAGCGTATCAGGACCCGGTTGCCGGGCTTGACGCCGTAATTCTCCACCAACGCATGCGCCAGGCGGTTCGACCAGTCGGTCAGTTCCTTATAGGTGCGCTGGCGACCGTTGCCGATCAGCGCGACACGGTCGCCGAACCCCTTCTCGACATTGCGATCGGTCAGCTCGACCGCGGCGTTGAGATAGTCGGGATATTGAAACTCCGGCCGGTCGAGCAGCAATTGCGGCCATTGCTGAAACGGCGGAAGATTTCGCCGCGTGAAATCATCAACGTGACCCGACGGGCCAAGGTTTTGGATACCAAGACTCTGATTTTCAAGGCTCTGGTTTTCAAGGCTGGGACTTGCACCTGACATTTCCATCGCCCCTCCTTTTGCGGGATGAAAGACCAATATCCAGGGCGCCCGGTAGCGCTTTATTCCTAAACATTTTAGGCTTAAAGTAATTTGGCGCAATAGCCAAAATCCAGGCGATCCACGCTATTTACTAGGGGGAGCGCGGCTTCAGCGTCCCGCCAACTGCATCAGCCGCGCGACCATGGCCGAGGCCGGATCGGCGAGCGGGGCAATCGCGGTGAAATGATTGGCGTCAGGAACAGTGCCGAACCGGGTCGGGACACCAGCCTGGCGCCATCGTTCGACGATGGTCCGGCTCTGGCGGAAATATTCCTCGCTTTCGCTGCCACCGACCACCGCATCAAGACTGCCATGCGCGGGCGGCTTCCAGGACAGGGGGCTTGCCGCCATTGCCCTTTCCCGGTCGAGACGCAATGCCTTGTTGATCGAGGTTTCGACCAGCGGCACCAGGTCGAACAGGCCAGAAATGGTGTACGCCGCAATGACGAGTTGGTTTGGCAACGAGGGATCCAGCGCCTGCCAGTCGGTCGCCAGCATGCACGCCGCGAGATGCCCGCCGGCGGAATGACCGCTCATCACCAGTGGTCGGCCGAGCCGCGCCAGTTCACGCGACGCCATCCGCATCTGCGTGATAATCGTGTCGACGGTGACGCCGGGGCAAAGATCGTAAGTGGGAACGGCGACGCTGATGTCGTGCGCGTTGAGCCCGCGCGCGCAATGGCTAAAGGATGAACCGTCGAGCGCCTGCCAATAGCCACCATGAATGAAAACGACGATGGCCGTGTCGCCGTTGGCGGGAAAGAAATCGATGGTGTTGCGGGCCCCGGCACCATAACGGATCGATTGCGGGGTGTGCTGCTCGCGGTAGGCCGCGGCATCGCTCGCCCATCCGGCCATCAGCACCGGATTTTCCGGAACCCGCGCCCGGTTGTTGTATTCGACCTCGTAGTCGATCTTCGCCACGAAACCTACAACGCCCGCCGGCTTGCAGCCTTCTGCGCCGATCCCTTGGCCTTGGCCAACAGGCGCATCAACTCGCGGACGTCCTTTGGCGTGAGATCGGAGAATATGTCGGCGATCCAGGTCTCGTGCTCGGCGGCCATCCTGCGAAACTCGGCGCGGCCGACCTTGGTCAGCCGGATGACCTGGACGCGCCGGTCCGATACCGATGTGCGCCGGTCGAGATGGCCGGATTCGACAAGCCGCTCGACCAGCCCGGTCACGTTGCCGTTCGAGACCATCATCCGTTTCGAGACATCCGACAGCGTCATGCCCTCAGGCGCCCGGTCGAGCTGCGCCATCAGGTCGAAGCGCGGCAGCGTGACGTCGAATCGTTCGCGCAGACGGCTACGTACCGTGCCCTCGATCAGGGTCGTGCAGGTCAAAAGACGCAGCCACAACCTGAGCTCGTCGCCGTGATCTTCCGGAAGTTCGACGGCCTTGGTCTCGGAATCGAGGTTCATTGCAAAACGTACCTGCCGGGGACAACACCCCTACAGTGGGTGTCGGCCTGATTATTTTGACCTTCAAATAATTCGGGACGGCCTGCAAGTCAAAACGCTCGGGCCAGCCATTTCGTATGTTTTTTCAATTTCTTTAGGCTTCAAGCAATTGGCGTGTGGCTTGCATGCCTGCTGCAGTTGCGGGCCCACATGTACTGCCGGTTCGCTTGCGGCGACAGTGTTCGTCGGAATAAGCTTGAGCTTGAAACGTACAGCGCCGATCGGGAGAATGATCATGAAACAACGATTGAAGTTGACCGGATTGGCGGCGTTGCTGGGCATTGCCGTCAACCCGGCAATCGCGCAGGAAAAGATCAAGATCGGCGTGATCGTGACGCTGTCGGGTTCGGCCGCGGTGCTCGGCCAACAGGCGCGCGACGGTTTTGCGCTCGCAATCAAGGATCTCGGCGGCAAGATGGCTGGCCGCGATGTCGAGTTCGTCGCGGTCGACGACGAACTCAAACCCGACGCCGCCGTGACCAAGGTGAAGGGCCTGCTCGAACGCGACAATGTCGATTTCGTGGTGGGACCGATCTTCTCCAACATCCTGCAAGCGATTCACAAACCGGTCGTCGACAGCAAGACGTTTCTGATCAGCCCAAATGCAGGTCCGTCGAGCTATGCCGGCAAGGAATGCAGCCGGTTCTTCTACGTGACCTCCTATCAGAATGACCAGGTCCACGAAATCCTCGGCAAGGTCGCGCAGGATCGCGGCTACAAACGCGTCTATCTGCTGATCCCGAATTATCAGGCCGGGCGGGATTCCGCCGCCGGATTCAAGCTCGACTACAAGGGCGAAATCGTCGAGGAATCCTACATGCCGCTGGGCACCCTGGATTTCCAGCCCGAGTTATCCAAGATCGCCTCGCTCAAGCCGGACGCGGTGTTCACCTTCATGCCCGGCGGCATGGGCGTCAATCTCGTCAAGCAGTACCGGCAGGCCGGTCTTGCCGACAGCATCCCCGTGCTTTCGGCATTCACCGTCGATGAATCGACCTTGCCGGCGCAGCAGGACGCCGCGATCGGCATGTTCGGCGGCGCCGATTGGGCGCCCAATCTCGACAATCCGCAGAACAAGAAGTTCGTCGCTTCGTATGAAGCAACCTATAACAGCGTGCCGGGCACCTATGCCATGCAGGGCTACGACACGGCCATGCTGATCGACAGCGCGGTGAAGGCGGTGAAAGGGGATCTCAGCGACAAGGACGCCCTTTCCGCTGCATTGAAGAAGGCCGACTTCACATCGCTGCGCGGTGGCTTCAAATTCAACACCAACGGCTATCCAATCCAGGACTTCTATCTGACCAAAGTGGCGAAACGTCCGGACGGCAAATTCCAGACCGAGATCGTCCAGAAGGTATTTGAGAATTACGGCGACCGCTACGCCAAGGACTGCACACCATAGTTCAAGGAAGGAAGCAGCATGAAAAGCGAGATCACCGGCATCACCCGGGCCAACGAAGGCATGCAGGGGATTTCCTGGAATATCCTCGGCCAGACCTATGTGCCGAAAAGCTACGCCGAGCACTCTTTCTCCTGGCACGCGACGCTGCCGCCGGGCACCTTCGTGCCGCCGCACATCCACCCCGATCAAGACGAATACCTCTACATGCTCGAGGGAAAGCTCGACTTCATGCTCGCCGGATCAGACGCTCAGGCAACACCCGGCGATCTGATCCGGCTCGGTATGGGCGTTCCGCACGGCATCTTCAACAAGTCGGACCAGACCGCAAAGGTGCTGTTCTGGGTGGCGCCGAGCCGAAAGCTTTACGATCTCTTTTGGGGCCTTCACAACATGAAGGAACAAAAGCCCGAGGAAGTGGTGGCGATGGCGGCGGAATATAACATCCACTTCCTGCCGCCGCCGCCGGGCGCTTGAGCGGGTCTTAGGCCCGCACCGCTGCAAGCCCAGGCACCGTCGCGAATCCGGCCTTGCTGGCATAGCCGCGCACGATCGCCTCGCGCTGGGCGTAGCTCAGCACGTTCTCGACATTGTCGAAGCCGTCGGGCGCGAGTTGCTCGACCGCATCGATCACGCCTTCCGGTCCGCCGCGCCGGTTCGAGCGCACGATCTCCGCCGTCATCGGCAGCCGCTTCTGCTCGTAGGCCACCAGCGCCTGGCGCGGATGCTCGGAGCGCGCCAGCGCGTCCGCTAGGCATCGCGCGTCGAGAATGGCTTGCGACGCGCCGTTCGAGCCCACCGGATACATCGGATGCGCGGCGTCGCCGAGCAATGTCACGCGGCCACTCGACCAATACGGCAAGGGATCGCGGTCGCAGGTCGGATATTCGTAGAATTCTGATGTCGCCGAGATCAGGTTCGGCACGTCGACATAGGGCACCGAAAAGCGCGCCACATGTGGCATCAGTTCGTCGCGTTTTCCCGAGAGCGACCAATCTTCCTTGCGGGGCGGAATGCCGCCATCGGCGACTTTCACCAGCACCGCCCAGTTGGTGAGCCGGCTCGCGGGGCTTGACCCTTCCGCGATCGGATACACCACGACCTTGGCATGCAGGCCGCCCGCGACGATCATCGATTTCCCGGTCAGGAACACCGGCCAGTCACGCGCGCCGCGCCATAGCATCAGCCCGTTCCAGCATGGCGGGCCTTCGTTCGGGAATAATGTCTCGCGCACCCGCGAATGAATGCCGTCGGCGCCGATCAGGATGTCGCCGCGCATCGTCCTGGTATGGGCGCCGGTGCGATCGAAGAAATGCGCCGTGACGCCGCCTTCATCCTGGCTGAAAGCCCCCAGCCTGCAGCCGGTGTGGATCGCCTCCCGCCCCAGCCGCTCCTCGACGGCGCGGTGGATCACGCTTTGCAGCCGGCCGCGATGAATCGAGAATTGTGGGACGTCGTGGCCGGCATCGATGCCGCGGGCCTCGCGCCAGACTTCCTGACCGTGGCGGTTGAGGTAGTAAAGCACGTCGGTGCGGATCGCGACATCGTCGAGCCTTTGCAACAGGCCGAGGCCGGCGAGCTCGCGGATCGCATGCGGCAGCGTATTGATGCCGACGCCGAGTTCGCGGATGGTATCGGCCTGTTCGAACAGCTCGCAGCCGATGCCGCGCGCCCGCAACATCAGCGCGGTGGTAAGGCCGCCGATACCGCCACCGACGATAATCGCCTTCATCGCCCTCAACTCCACGAACGCCACGCAACGGTGGTTAAGCTCGCATAGGCCGTTACTCCGCGGCAAGCGGCTTTGACGCCTCCGCCTTAAGTTCGGCCCGGGTCTTCGGCTTGGCCTTAGTTTTGAGGTCCTCGAAATCCTGCCGGTCGCGTACGCTGTTGCGGAAGATCTGCTCCTTGCCCGGCAGATATTGCGGCGGGCAGAATACCCCTCCGGCGCCGTACCAGGCGGCGGCCTTCAACGTGAACGAGGGATCAATCAGATGCGGGCGCCCCAGCGCCACCAGGTCGGCGCGGCCGGCGGCGAGGATGGTGTTGACCTGATCGGCCGTGGTGATGTTGCCGACACACATGGTTGCGACGTGCGCTTCGTTGCGGACCTGGTCGGAGAACGGCGTCTGGAACATGCGACCATAGACCGGTTGCGCGTCGCGCACGGTCTGGCCAGTAGAGACGTCGACCAGATCGACGCCGACCTCGGCAAATGCACGCGCGATTGCGACCGCGTCATCGCCGGTGATGCCACCCTCCGCCCAATCGGTCGCGGAAATGCGCACCGACATCGGCTTGTGCGCCGGCCACGCCGCCCGCATCGCCTCGAATACTTCCAGCGGGAACCGCAGGCGATTTTCGAGCAAACCGCCATACGCATCGGTACGCCGGTTGGTAAGCGGCGAGATGAAACTCGCCAGCAAATAGCCGTGCGCGCAATGCAATTCCAGCATGTCGAAGCCACAGCGTTCGCCGCGTTCGGCGGCGGCGACAAAGGCCGCCTTGACCGCATCCATCGCGGTGCTGTCCATCTCGCGCGGCATCCGGCTATCGGGGAAATAGGGGATCGGCGATGCCGACACGATGTCCCAGGCGCCTTCCTCCAAGGGGCGGTCCATGCCGTCCCACATCAGCTTGGTCGCGCCCTTGCGGCCGGCATGGCCGAGCTGCAGGCAGATCTTCGCCCCCGAGTTCGCGTGGACGAAATCAACGATGCGACGCCAGGCTATCTCCTGCTCGTCGTTCCATAATCCGGTACAGCCGGGGGTGATGCGGGCGTCGCGGCCGACGCAGGTCATCTCGGTGAAGATCAGGCCGGCGCCGCCGATGGCGCGCGATCCGTAGTGCACCAGATGAAAATCGGTCGGCACGCCCTCCTTGGCCGAGTACATGCACATCGGCGATACCACGGCGCGATTGGAAAGCTCCATCTCGCGCAGGCGCATCGGCTGAAACATCGGCGGCAACGGCTTCTCGACGTCGACGTCAAATCCCTTGGCGCGTACCTGCCGGGCGAAAGCCTTATCGACCTCGGCGACAAAATCCGGCGCCCGCAAGGCCAGATTGTCGTAGGTGATCGCTTTCGATCGGGTCATCACGCCGAAAGCAAACTGCACCGGGTCGAAATCCCAGAAGCGATCGACATGCTCGAACCAGACCAGCGAGACATCGGCAGCGTGTTGGGTTTTCTCGACCTCTTCGCGCCGCCCATGCTCGTATTGCTGGAGCGCGGCGCCGACGGTCGGCCCATGCTCCATGGCCTCCGCCAGCGCGATCGCGTCTTCCATCGCAAGCTTGGTGCCGGAGCCGATCGAGAAATGCGCGCTCGCTTTGGCGTCGCCGAGCAGCACCATGTTGTCCTTGACCCAGCGCTTGCTGCGGATCATCGGAAAATTGCGCCACATCGAGCGGTTGGTGAGGAGCGGATGTGCCTCGAGAAACCAGCCGAAAATCTTGGCCATCCGGTCGGCCGATTGCCTCTCGCTCAGGCCCTTCAGTCCGGCGCGTTCAAATGTGCCGGGATCGGTCTCGAAGATCCAGGTCGAGCGGCCGGCTTCGTATTGATAGGCATGCGCAATGAACGGACCCCATTCGGTCTCCTGGAAGATGAAAGTGAAGGCATCAAGCGGCCTGGTCGAACCCATCCAGGCGAACATGTTGGAGCGCACATCGACCTCGGGCTCGAAATGCGCGACATGCTTTTCGCGGAAGCGGCTGTTGATGCCGTCGGCGATCACAATCAGGTCGGCATCCGCAAAATGGGACTCATCTGAGATCTCGGTCTCGAACCGCAAGCTGACGCCGAGTTCGCGCGCCCGCTCCTGCAGGATGAGCAATAATCTGCGGCGCGAGCAGCCGCAGAAGCCGTTGCCGCCGACGCGGTGCACTGTGCCGCGGAAATGCACGGCGATATCATCCCAATAGGCAAACTCCTGGGTGATGCGGCGGTAGCTCGGGGAATCGTATTTTTCGAAATTGTCGAGCGTCGCGTCAGAAAACACGACGCCAAACCCGAACGTATCGTCGGCGCGGTTGCGCTCATAGACCGTGATCTCGGCCGCCGGCTGCTGCTTCCTAAGCAGGATCGCAGCGTAGAGACCGGCCGGTCCGCCACCGATGATCGCGATCTTCATGAGGGCCTCCGGCGCAAAGCTATCGGACCATCCAGATCTTTTAAACCTAAAGCATCTATTGGCAAGCCCGCAAGGCCCGGCGCCGTTCAATTGCCCTGGAAAATTGGTTTCACCTTATTCGCGAACGCCTCGAAGGCGCGCTCGAAATCGGCGGTCGTCATGCAGAGTGCCTGCGCAATGGCCTCGGCCTCGATCGCCTCCTCCACCGACATCGCCCATTCCATCGCCAGCATCCGCTTGGTCATGGCGTTGGCGAAGGTCGGCCCCTCCGCGATCTGCCGGGCCAGGATCTGCGCCTGCGACAGCACCTGGTCGGGTGTGACAATGCGGCTGAAGAACCCCCAGCGCTCGCCCTCCTCCGCGGTCATGGAGCGGCCGGTATAGAGCAGCTCGGAGGCCCGCGACTGCCCGATGATGCGCGGCAAGATCGCGCAGGCGCCCATATCGCAGCCGGCGAGGCCGACCTTGTTGAACAAAAACGCGACCTTGGCACCAACAGCGGCGAGCCGCATGTCGGATGCCATCGCAACGATCGCACCCGCGCCGGCACAGATTCCTTCGACCGCGGCCACAATCGGCTGCGGGCAGGCCCGCATCGCCTTGACGAGATCGCCGGTCATACGGGTGAACGAGGTCAAGCCCTTGGTATCCATCTTCACCAGCGGGCCGATGATCTCGAACACATCGCCGCCGGAGGAGAAATTGCCGCCGGCGCCGGTCACCACGATGACCTTGACCTCATCATCGAATGCGCAGGCGCGGAAGAAATCCGTGAGCTCACGATAGCTTTCGAAGGTCAGCGGATTTTTCCGCTCGGGACGGTTGAGCGTCACGGTTGCTACGCCGTCGGTCACGACCAGCAGGAAGTGGTGGGGCGAATAATCTGCCAATGGAACGGTCACGGGATTGGCTGGTCTGGTCATGGGATCTCCCCTCGCGGATAATCGCTGATTGCCCGCTTTAGATTTCGCCACCGGCGACGGCGATGGCCTGTCCGGTGATCGCACTGGCGCCCTCGCCGCACAGCCACAGCACGGTATCGGCGACTTCGGCAGGTGTCACTAGACGGCCTTGCGGATTGTGTTTGGCGAGCTCGGCTATCGCCTGCTCGCGGCCACGACCGGTCTTCTTTACGATGTTGTCGATGCTGCCGGCGACAAGATCAGTATCGGTGAAGCCAGGACACACCGCATTGACGGTTACGCTCGTGTGGGCGAGCTCCAGTGCCAGCGAACGAACCAGGCCGACGACCGCGTGTTTTGCAGCACTATAGGCGCTGACATAGGCATACCCCTTCAGTCCGGCGGTCGACGCAATCACGACGATGCGGCCGTAGGGACGATCCTTCATCGCCGGCAGCACGGCCTGGACGGCATGGACGACACCCATGAAATTGACGTCCATCATACGCCTGAACAAAGCGGCGTCCGATTTTACGAAAGGCGCGGATTCCGCGATGCCTGCGTTTGCGATCAAAATGTCGATCGGTTGCCGCGCGGCGGCTTCCGCGATCGCGGCGTTCAGCGCCACCTGATCGGCGACGTCGGCGACATCTGCGAAATGCGCAGCGCCGGCGGCGACAGCCTCATCGAGGGTGGCATGATGGCGGCCGAGCACCGTGACCGTTGCACCAGCCCGCCCAAGCGCGGATGCGATCTCGCGGCCGATGCCGCGGCCGCCGCCGGTGACCAGCGCATGTGAGGAACGCGGCAGTCCGGACATGCGCTGGGCTCCCCGAGTGAGTTCGTCGGCGTCGCGAGTTGCATATATTTTATACTTCAAGCTTTTGCAAGAAACCGGCTTCCATTTGCTTGACAGATCAGACCTCGCGGGTAGCGTCGAATTGACAGGCCGGAGGACGGACATCATGGCAGCGCTCGAAAAGGGCATTACGCGCAGCGGAACAGGGTATTCCGGCAAGACCTGGAATATTCTTGGACAGGTCTATTTCCCGAAGGCATTGACGGATTCCACCTTTGCTTTCGAGACCAACAGCGACCCTGGCCAGTTCGTGCCGGTGCATATCCATCCCAGCCAGGACGAATTCATCCTGGTGCAGGATGGCATGCTGGACCTCAAGCTGGACGGCGTATGGGTGAAGGCCAATGCGGGAGACTTGGTTCGGCTGCCCCGCGGCATTCCGCACGGTTATTTCAACAAGTCGGACAAGCCCGCACGAGCACTGTTCTGGGTGTCGCCGACGCAGAAACTCGAAGCGCTGTTCAATCAGCTCCACAATCTGACCGATGTCGCGGAAATCGTCCGCATCTCCGGCGAGCATGAAGTGAACTTTCTCCCACCCGAGGCCAATGCCTGATCGGACGGGCCTGGCGTCCTTCGGTCCAGAAATTGCTTTAGATATGAAATATCACTTTTCATACGCGGCGGTGCTGTTAGCATCGTCAGGTCCAAACGTACCGGAGGCCCGGCGTGGCTGCCTGTCGCCCCAAGAAAACCGCGGACGGCCGGTTCGCCTATGAGGTCGCCGGTGATCCTGACCTGCCGGCGCTGGTGTTCCTACACGGAATTGGCGGCGCGGCACGGGCATGGCGCGGCCAGCTCGAGGCCTTCGGCGATCGCTATCACGCGGTCGCCTGGGACATGCCGGGTTATGGCGGTTCAGTGCCGCTTGCCGCAGTCAGCATTGCGACGCTGGCCGACGCCTTGCAGGATTTCCTGCAGCGGATCGGCGCGGCCAGGCCTGTGCTCGTCGGGCATTCGATCGGCGGCATGATCGTCCAGCAATGGCTGGTAAAATACCCGCTTGTTGCCGGCGCCGTCGTTCTTGCCCAGACCAGCCCGGCCTTCGGCAAGCCCGACGGTGACTGGCAGAAGTCTTTCCTCGACGCGCGGCTTGGTCCGCTCGACCGCGGCGAGACGCTTGCGGCACTCGCACCTTCGCTCGTGGCGGAATTGGTGGGAGACGATCCCGACGCGAGCGGCGTGGCGCTCGCGCGCGATTGCATGGCTGATGTTCCCGAAGCGAGCTATCGCGCCAGCATGCTGGCGCTACTGGGGTTCGATCAACGCAACGCGCTCAAGGATATCAATATGCCGACCCTGGTATTATCAGGCTCGAAAGACAAGAACGCGCCGGCGCCGATGATGGCGAAGATGGCGACCTACATACCCTCGGCAAACTATGTCGAGATTGAAGGCGCGGGCCATCTCGTCAATCTCGAACGCCCGCAGGCCTTCAACGCGGCGCTCGATCAATTCCTGAAAACAGTCGAAGTGGCGGCCTAATGACGGCACCAGTCAGCAAAACTGCAACCGCAATGGACAAGGTCGCCCTCGACGCGCCGATCTTCGATCCAAACGCCTTTCGGCTGAGCGACGAACAGGCCGCGATCATCGCGCAAGCGCGCGAACTTGGTCAGAGCATCTTTGCGGGCCGTGCTGCAGCCTATGACCGCGATGCGAAATTCCCGACCGAGAATTATGCAGACCTGCATCGCGCGGGCCTGCTTGGCATCGCCATTCCCAAAAAACATGGCGGGCTCGGCGCTGACTACCAGACCTACGCGCTTTCTGCCGCCGAGATCGGCCGCTATTGCGGCGCAACCGCATTAACCTGGAACATGCATGTTTGTTCGACGCTGTGGTCTGGACCGCTCGCCGACGATCTCGACATGGATGCCGAAACCCGCGCTGAGCATGAGCGCCGCCGCGCCGTCCATTACAAGCGCATCGTCAATGACGGCGCGGTCTACTCGCAGCCCTTCTCGGAAGGCGGCGCGGCCGCGGCCGGCGGCGTTGCGTTCGGGACCGAGGCCAAACCGGTCGAGGGCGGCTGGATCGTCAACGGCAAGAAGATCTTTGCCTCGCTGTCGGGCCACGCCGATTATTACGGTGTGCTGTGCACGGAGATTGCGGAGGGCGCAAAGGCCTCGCGCCGCAACACACTATACCTCGCGCTGCCCGCCAAGGCTGACGGCGTCGCCGTGGTCGGCGACTGGGATCCGCTCGGCATGCGCGGCACCGTGTCCCGCACGTTATTGTTCAAGGACGTGTTCGTCCCCGAAGATGCCGCGCTGATGCCGCGCGGCGTCTATTTCCAGGCGGCGATGCGCTGGCCGCATATGTTCCTGACGCTGTCTCCAACCTATATGGGTCTCGCGCAGGCAGCCTACGATTTCACAGTGCGTTATTTGCGTGGCGAGGCGCCGGGTGCGCCCCCGGTGAAGCGGCGGATGTATCCGACCAAGCAGATCGCGGTCGCGCAGATGCAGATCAAACTCGAGCAGGTCAAGGCGATCTGGTTCCAGGCGATCACCGAAGCGCGTGCCAATCCGAGCAAGGAACAGGTGCTGCGCGCCTATGCCGCGCAATATTCCGCGATGGAGGGCGCCAACGAGATCGCGACATTGGCGATCCGCACCTGCGGCGGCCAGGCCATGCTGAAATCGCTGCCGCTGGAACGGGTCTACCGCGACAGCCGCTGCGGCTCGCTGATGCTGCCATGGACCGCCGAACTCTGCCTCGACCGCATCGGCCGCGAAGCACTCTATGAGACCGACGAATCGGACGACTAACGGTGGACCTCTGCAGCCTGATCGAGCGTAACGCTGCATTCGCTCCCGACAAGCCTGCCATCCATTTCGAGGGCGACACGCTGAGTTATGCAGCATTCGCTGCGCGTATCGAACAAACCGCGCGCGCGTTGAAGGCCGAATTGGGCGTCAATCGCGGCGATCGGGTCGCGATCCTCAGCCTGAACCGCCCCGATTACCTCGTGCTGTTCTACGCCTGCGCGCGGCTCGGCGCGATGCTGGTGCCGCTCAACTGGCGCCTCGCCGTCGCCGAACAGTCGTTCATCCTGTCGAACGCGGGCGCAAAGGTTTTGGTGCTGGAATGTGCGTTCGCGGCGATTTTGCCTGTACTTGAAGGGTGCCTGCCCGAGACAAGCATTGTTGGACTAGACTTTACGCCGCCAACAGGCAGCGCATTCGATGGCCTTCTCGCCGAGGCGCGCGGCGACAGCCGCAATCCGAATACCGATCTCTCCTGTCCGCTCTTGATCGTCTATACCTCAGGCACGACCGGCC
>VAZV01000217.1 GCA_005884765.1 Alphaproteobacteria bacterium | reverse complement strand
CGAGAGGCACATCGGGAAAGCGTTCGGGGCTTGCGAATGCCGTTCGCGGATCGACAACCGTGACATCGTAATCGAGCGCGCGCGCCAGCGGCGCCAGCGCCTGGCTGATATGGACCGCGCCGACAATGACGAGTTTTGCGGTCGGCGCGTAAACATTGAGGAAGAGCTTCTTGCCGGCGGCTTCGATCATACCGCTCTTGCCCATGCGCAACTGCCTGGAAAGCTCCGCGCGCAGCGGATCACCGGCAAGATTCTCGGCCTTCACCAGCCGCTGCTCGCCACTTCCGGTATCGGTGACCAGGATCGCCGGCCGGCGTGCGGCGCGTTCGGCATTGAGTTCTGCAAGCGTCTCGAGCTTCACGATTGTCCAACCTTCTCGACGAAGACCCGGATGGTACCGCCGCAGGACAGGCCGACGTTCCAGGCGGTCTCGTCGGCCACGCCGAATTCGAGCATCTTCGGCTGGCCGCTTGAGATCACGTCGAGCGCCTCGGTAACCACGGCACCCTCGACGCAGCCGCCGGAGACCGAGCCTAAAAATGTGCCTTCGTCGTTGATGACGAGGCTCGAGCCCGCCGGCCGCGGCGCCGAGCCCCAGGTCTCGACCACGGTCGCGAGTGCCACGCCGTGACCGGCCTTTTGCCAGTCCTCGGCTGCTTTTAAAATATCTTCGTCGCGATTGAGCATGAAAACCTCTCGTCAGGCTGCGGAGCGGATCAGGCTCCGATGGTGCGGCGGCAACGGCGAAGAAAGTGCCGTAATCAGCTCTTCGATTGAACTCAAATTATGCACCGGACGGAATTCGTCAACGTGCGGCAGCATCATTTTGATGCCCTGCGCCTTGGCCTCGAAGCCGCCAAAACGCAACAGCGGGTTGAGCCAGATCAGTCGGCGGCAAGACCTATGCAGCCGGTCCATCTCGAACGCCAGCTTGGCATCAGCCTCGCGCTCCAGCCCATCGGAGATCAGAAGCACGATGGCGCCCTGCCCCAACACCCGCCGGCCCCACAATTTGTTGAAGGTATGGAGCGAGGTGGCGATGCGGGTACCGCCGGCCCAGTCCTCCACGCTGGATGAGCAACTCGCCAGCGCCTCGTCCGGGTCGCGCGCCCGCAACGCCCGCGTCACATTGGTCAGCCGGGTGCCGAACAGGAACACCGAGACACGCTTGCGGGCATCGGTGATGGCGTGCAGGAAGTGCAGGAACAGGCGGGTATATTCGCTCATGGAGCCCGAGATATCGAGCAGCGCCACGATCGGCGCCGGCTTTTCGACCCGGCCGAGCTTGCGGATATCGATGATCTCGCCGCCGGTGCGCAAGGAGGCGCGCAAGGTGCGGCGCATGTCGAGCCGCAAGCCCCGCGCATCCGGCCGAAAGCGGCGGGTCTGCAATTGGGCCTGCGGCAGTCTCATCGCGGCGATCGCGCGGGTGACGTCCGCGATCTCGGCGGCGCTCATCTGCGCGAAATCCTTCTTCTGCAGCACCTCCCTGTCCGACACCGAAAGCTTGAGGTCTCGCTCCTGGACCTGCGGTTGCTCGCTGATGTGGGGCTGTGACATCGCCTCCTGCACCCGGCGCGAGGCCGGCGGCGGCTTTTTCCGGGCGTGGTCCGGCAGTGGCACCGAATCCAGCATGTGCTTCCAATCTTCGGCGGCGCGGAAGAACAGGTTGAACGCCTGCTCGAAGATCAGCGCATGCTCATGGCGCTTGACGAAGATCGCCTCCAAGGTCGCGTACACGTCGGCGCGGCTGCCGATCTCGATCAGGCGCAGCGCATTGAGCGCATCGATCACAGCGCCGGGCCCGACCGGAATTCCGGCGGCGCGCAGCGCGCGGGCAAAGCCGACCACATTGTCGGCGATCAGGCCGGTTGGGGGCGCAAGATGATCAATGGCCATAAGCACCACACTATCCGTTCGTCATTCCGGGGCGGAGCGAAGCGACGAGCCCGGAATCCATAACCACGGCCCGGGGTTATGGATTCCGGGCCAGCGCCTTCGGCGCATCCACGATGTGCAATTGCACATCGGGGAATGACGAATGCTGATACCTGCCTGATCGCTCAATTCTCGCTGGTCGCTTCCTTCAAAACTTTTTGCAGCGCGTCGCCCTGCATCCGCGCGATGTCGTCCTGGTATTTCAGGAGCGCGCCGAGCGTGTCGCCGACCACCTGCGGCGTCAGCGAGCGGGCGTCGAGCTCGGTCAGCGCGGTCGCCCAGTCGATGGTCTCGGCCACCCCTGGCGATTTGTAGAAATCCTGATCGCGCAGCGCCTGCACGAAGCCGACGACCTGCTGCGACAGTTTTGCGGAAATGCCGGGCACGCGCATCTTGACGATCGCAAGCTCGCGCTCGGCCGAGGGGTAGTCGACCCAATGGTAGAGACAGCGGCGCTTGAGCGCATCGTGGATCTCGCGGGTCCGGTTCGAGGTGATGATGACGATCGGCGGCTGCGGCGCCTTCACCGTGCCGAATTCGGGGATCGTCACCTGGAAGTCCGAGAGAATTTCCAGGAGGTAGGCCTCGAACGCCTCATCGGCGCGGTCGAGCTCGTCGATCAACAGCACCGGCGCACCCGCCACCTCCGGCTCCAGTGCCTGCAACAGCGGCCGTTTGATCAAGAAACGGTCGGCGAAGATATCGGAAGTCAACTGGTCGCGGTCGGTCTCGCCAACGGCTTCGGACAACCGGATCGCGATCATCTGCGCCGCGCTGTTCCATTCATAGACGGCGGAGGCGACGTCGAGGCCCTCGTAGCATTGCAGGCGGATCAATTTCCGCTTGAGCCCCGCCGCCAGTACCTTGGCGATCTCGGTCTTGCCGACGCCGGCCTCGCCTTCCAAAAACAGCGGCCGTCCCATGCGCAGCGACAGATACGTCACCGTCGCAAGCGAGCGCTCGGCGAGATAGCCGCGCGAGGTCAACAATTCGAGCATCGCATCGACCGATGCAGGAAGTAGCGATGCACTCATGAGAGAGCCAGTCTTGATAGGCCTGGAACAGGCAATGTCACGCTTTGGCGGTCGCAGCTTCGACGGCACGGCGCGTCAGCACCGCGATCAGATGCGCGCGATATTCGGCGCTGCCGTGCAGGTCGCTGTTCAACCCTTCCGGCGAAACCGTCAAGCCGTCGAGTACCTTGTGCGAGAAGCGCTTCTTCAAAGCTTCCTCGAACGCGGTGACGCGGAACACGCCGTCGGACCCGGCACCGGTGACGGCGACGCGCACATCCGACGGGCGCCTGGCGACGAACACGCCGACCAGCGCATAGCGCGAGGCCTGGTTGCGGAATTTGACGTAGGCCGCCTTCTTCGGCAGCGGAAACATCACACGGGTGATGATCTCGTCGCTCTCGAGCGCGGTCGAGAACATGCCCTGGAAGAACTCTTCCGCCTTGAGACGGCGCTTGTTGGTGACGATGGTGGCGCCGAGCGCGAGAACTGCCGCCGGATAGTCCGCGGTCGGATCGTTGTTGGCAAGCGAGCCGCCGATGGTGCCCTTGTGGCGCACCGCGGGGTCGCCGATCTGACCTGCGAGCTCCGCCAAAGCTGGAATCGCCTCGCCGACGACAGCGGAAGTCGCCACTGCGTTATGGGTTGCGGTCGCCCCGATCACCAGCGAGCGGCCCTTGATCTCGATCGCATCCAGCCCTTCGACATGGGAGAGATCGACCAGATGCGGCGGACTGGCGAGCCGCTGCTTCATCACCGGCACCAGCGTGTGCCCGCCGGCGATCAGCTTGGCGTCCTCGTTCTTGACCAGGAGATTGGCCGCTTGGCGTACAGTCGCCGGACGATGGTATTTGAATTCGTACATGAGGACTTCCTGATCGCCTTCGCGATGATGTCAGTGTCAGTTAAGCGAGATCGGAGTTCGCCATCGCCTTGGCGCCGGCCGCGATCGATTGAACGATGTTCTGGTAGCCGGTGCAGCGGCACAGATTGCCTTCCAGCTCTTCGCGGATGGTGTGGTCGCTTAGATCGTGACCCTTGCGATGGACGATGTCGATCGCGGTCATGATCATGCCGGGCGTGCAGAAGCCGCACTGCAATCCATGATGCTCGCGGAAGGCTTCCTGCATCGGATGCAGCGGGGCGCCGTCCGGCGCCAGACCCTCGATGGTCTTCACCTCATGCCCGTCGGCCATCACCGCGAGCGTGGTGCAGGATTTGACCGCCTTGCCGTCGAGATGCACGACGCAGGCGCCGCATTGCGAGGTGTCGCAGCCGACATGGGTGCCCGTCAACCGCAGGTTCTCGCGCAGAAACTGGACCAGCAGGGTACGGGGATCGACATTGGCGTTAACGGGGTTGCCGTTTACGATCATGGAAATTTTGGCCATCAGCACTCTCTTATCTGCACTGCCGCAGACCGGCAGAACAGGCGGTTTAAAATCATTCCAAACACCATAATATGGGCCATCCCGGCGGTGAGCAACCTCAGCCAAGGCATGCCCATATATGATCTGGGGCGGCTTTTAGTAGACTAGCCCTGCACCGCCTTGGCGAAATTTGCGAAGAATTCGTCGGCCAGTTTCTTGGCGGTGCCGTTGATCAGGCGTTGGCCGAGCTGGGCCAGCTTGCCGCCGATCTGGGCCTCGACATTGTAGCTTAAAAGCGTGCCGCCGTCCTTTTCGGCAAGGCCAACCGTTGCGCCGCCCTTGGCGAAGCCGGCCACCCCGCCCTCGCCTTCGCCTGATATTTTGTAGCCGTTGGGCGGATCGAGATCGCTTAAGACAACCTTGCCTTTGAAGCGGGCCGATACCGGCCCAACCTTCATTTTGGCCACCGCGCGAAAGCCATGCTCGTCGGTCTTTTCGAGCTCCTCGCAGCCGGGGATGCAGGCTTTCAATACGTCCGGATCATTGAGCTTGGCCCAGACCGACTCGCGCGGTGCCGCAAGCTGAACTTCGCCGTTCATCGTCATGGCCATGTGGGTGCCTCCCGGATCGCTTCGCCTGTTGCCCCAAGTAAAGCACGTAGGCGTCAAAAGGAAGAGCACATCGGGACCGCGTGCGATGCATATTCGCAGCGCAACAAGCCGACGCGACAGGCTCGGGGTTGGCAGCCTTGGGTTGGCAGCCTTGGGTTGGCACGCTTGGCGTTGGCAGGCTTGGGGTTGGCAGCGGGCGGCGGGAGTGATTAGGTCGCGCCAATCATGAGCACTGCCCTTTCCCCGTTGCTGGCTCCCCTGTTGTCGAGCGCTGCCATGCGCGCAGTGTGCGACGATGTCACATACCTGCAGAACATGCTCGATGTTGAAGCGGCGCTGGCGCGGGCCGAAGCCGCGACCGGCGTCATTCCCAAGGGCATGGCCGAGCCGATCGCGAAAGCCTGCAAGGCCGGGACCTTCGATCTCGCTGTGCTGGCCGAGGCCGCAACGCGCTCCGGCAATCTGGTCATCCCGTTGGTGAAAGCGCTCACGGCCAATGTCGCCAAGGTCAACGCGGAAGCCGCGCGCTATGTACACTGGGGCGCCACCAGCCAGGACGTGATCGACACCGCGACCATGCTGACCTTGCGCGCCGCCATCGACGCGCTACTGACTGATCTCGATCGTGCCATCGCCGGCTTCGCGCGGCTCGCCCGGCAGCATCGCCATACGGCGACGGTCGCGCGCACCTGGCTGCAACATGCCTTGCCGATGCCGTTTGGATTGAAGCTTGCCGAATATGCCGCAGCGCTGGCCCGCTCGCGCACCCGCCTGAAGCGGCTCTCCGGTGAAACCATGGCGCTGCAATTCGGCGGCGCGGCCGGAACGCTGGCCGCGCTTGGCGACAAGGGAATGGAGGTCGCCGAGCGACTGGCGCAAGAACTAAAACTGCCGTTGCCGGAGGCGCCGTGGCACGCCCATCGCGACCGTATCGCGGAGGCTTCCTCCGTGCTCGCGATCCTCAGCGGCACCTGCGGCAAGATTGCGCGCGACGTCTCGCTGATGATGCAGACCGACGTTGCAGAAGCGTTCGAGCCGTCCGGCGAAGGCCGTGGCGGCTCCTCCACCATGCCGCACAAGCGCAACCCGGTGGCTTGCGCGAGCGCGCTCGCCGCCGCCGCCATGGCGCCCGGCCTCGCCGCGACGATATTTGCCGCCCAAGTCGGGGATCACGAGCGCAGCGCAGGTCCGTGGCACGCAGAATGGCCGACGTTGCCGACACTGCTGTTGGTCACCTCGGGCGCGCTCGGTGCCATTGTCGACATCGGCGAAGGATTGGAAGTCGAAATCGAGCGCATGCGCGTCAACCTCGATGCCACCGGCGGCCTGATCATGGCGGAAGCGGTGACATTCGCGCTGGCCGAGAAGATCGGCAAGAGCGAGGCGCACCGTCTGATCGAGGAGGCCTGCAAGAAAGCGGTCGCGGACAAACAACACTTGCGCGACGTGCTGAGTGCCGAGCCGAAGGTCACATCGCATCTTGGCGCGGAGCAACTCGCAAAGCTGTTTGAGCCGATGGCCTATCAAGGCGCCTCGCAAACCCTGATCGATCGCCTGCTCGTTTCGCTCGACGAAAAATAATCCAGATGTCGTTGCCGGGCTTGACCTGGCAATCCATCATCCCGGATTGTTCTCTTTGTAGATGGATACGCGGGTCAAGCCCGCGTATGACAGTGGAGGTTTTAGATCCCATGCCGATGATCGACGCCGACGGCTGCCTGCTCAACGTTTCCGTCGAAGGCCGCGACGGCGGGCCGACCGTGATGCTGTCGAATTCACTCGGCTGCACCTTGCAGATGTGGGAGCCGCAAATGCGCGCGCTGACGCAGCTGTTTCGTGTCGTGCGCTATGACCGGCGCGGCCATGGCAAGTCAGGCGTGCCGCCCGGCCCCTACTCGATGGAGCGTTTCGGCCGCGATGTGCTGGCGATCCTCGACGACCTCAACATCGAGAAGGTGCATTGGTGCGGGCTGTCGATGGGCGGCATGGTCGGGCAATGGCTGGGCGCCAACCTGCCCGAACGCCTGGGCAAGATCGTCCTGTCCAACACCAGCTGCTATTATCCCGACCCCACCAATTGGTTGAACCGTATCAAGGCGGTCAAGGAAGGCGGCATCGCCGCGGTCGCCGATACCGTGATCGCGACCTGGCTTTCCTCGGATTTCAGGGAGCGCGAGCCGCAGATCACGGCGAACGTGAAGGCCATGCTGATCGCCTCACCGGTCGAGGGCTATCTCGCCTGCTGCGAAGCGCTCAGCACGCTCGACCAGCGCGACCTGCTGCCCAGGATCAAAAGTCCGACCCTGGTGATCGCCGGACGCCACGACATGGCGACGCCGATCGCGGCTGGCGAATTGATCCGCAGCAAGATTCCCGGCGCCAGCCTGACCATCCTGGACGCCGCGCATATTTCCAATGTCGAGCAGCCGCACGCCTTCACCGATGCGGTGGTCGGCTTCCTGACGCAACGCTGACACCATCATTGCGAGCGCAGCGAAGCAATCCATGGCCACAAAGCGAAGTGTGGATTGCTTCGCGGAGCCTGTCATCGGGCGCGCATTCGCGCGACCCGTTGGCTCGCAATGACGGGAGGATAGACCAATGGACGACCAACAACGCCGCGACGAGGGCATGGTCCAGCGCCGCAAGGTGCTCGGCGATGCCTGGGTCGACAAGTCGATCGCCGGCAGGAATTCGTTCAATACCGATTTCCAGGACCTGATCACGCGTTACGCCTGGAGTGAGATCTGGACCCGTCCGCATTTCGATGAGCGCACCCGCCGCGTGCTCGTGATCGGCACCATGGTGGCGCTCGCCCAATGGGACGAATTCCGCCTGCACGTCCGCGCGGCGCTCGCGGAAGGCGGCTTCACGCCTGATGATATCAAGGAGATCCTGCTGCAGCAGGCGATCTATTGCGGCGTGCCCGCCGCCAATCACGCCGTCAAGGAAGCGTCAGCGATTGTGCAGGAGTTGGGTCTGTTGAAGGCCTGACCCGTCGGGCGCCGCCTGCGACTTTGCGGGCCGTTCGACCAACAGCACGACCGCGGTGCCGAGCAGCAGCAACAGTTCCGTCGCATGCAGCCTGAGCGCAGCCGTCTCGCCGGCACGCGAGGCCATCACCATCAGGACGAAACTGATCAGGCTGCCGAAGCCAAGCGCGATGCCGAGCGCTTCGTCGGAACCGCCGGCCTGGCGCACCGAGGGACGGCTGATCAAGGCCACGAAGATCGCGAAAAACGCAACCACCGTCAGCCGGCCCAGCGCCAACAGCCACGCGGCGCGGATCGTTCCAGTCGCGGCCAGTTGCAGATAATCGCTGGCGAAGATCGCGATCGAAACGTTCGGCTGCTCGTAAAAACCATGGATCGGCGAGATCATGATCTTGAAAGCGATGATGGTCCAGGTCGGAATGAAATAGGCTGCCAACAGCCCGCCGTTGAATGAACTGATCCGCCAGTTGGTGGCCATCTCGCTTCCCACTTTTCTGCCGCGGCGCTTTTCGATTTCGAGCGCCTCGTCATGGCGGGGACGTAACTCCCTTAAAGTGAGAGCTTCAATTTAAACCTTTTGTTTACCTTAATCGCGCCGGTCGCCATGGGCGCGCTCGTCATCCCCGGGCTTGACCCGGGGGTCCATCATTTCCTCGAAGAAGATGGATGGCCGGATCGAGTCCGGCCATGACGATTGTGGAATACCAAAAGTTGCAGCGGAACTCAGGTTCCGCGGCTATTGCGTGGCATCCCTCGGCAAAACAATCTGTACAAATCTCGTTAGCCCAGCTAGCGGATGTTGCCGGGTCTGGTTCCCGCCTGTTAGAAACGGTTTGGACGTGCCGTTTAAGGCTGCGGGGCCCCTCGCCGCGGCGCGTATTCCGTAAAGTGGCACTGGTTTTGCGACTCGAATCCGCGCAAACATCAAAATAAGCATTTTTCTAGCGGCAAACCCGATTCCACTTTGCCGGAAAATGCGTCAAAGCGGCAGCCCATGGACTATTTTGCCCAGCAACTGATCAACGGTTTCGTGCTTGGCTCGATCTATGGATTGATCGCCATCGGCTACACCATGGTCTATGGCATCGTCGGCATGATCAATTTCGCCCATGGCGACATCTTCATGATCGGCGGCTTCATCGCGCTGATTTCGTTCCTGGTGCTGGTCTCGTTCGGGCTCACGGCGGTTCCCCTGATCCTCTTGATCGTATTGCTGGTGTCGATGGCGATCACCGCCTTGTACGGCTGGACGGTGGAGCGCATCGCCTACCGGCCGCTGCGGCATTCGTTCCGCCTCGCGCCGATGCTGTCCGCGATCGGCATGTCGTTCGTGCTGTCGAATTACTCCCAGATCGCGCAAGGGGCGCGGGTCAAGCCGGTGCCGCCGATTATCACCGGCGGCTACACGCTGCATGCGAGCTCAGGCGGCTTCGTGGTTCAATTATCCAACGTCCAGGTCGTCGTCGTCATCACCACGGTGGTGCTGCTTGCGATCTTCACTTGGCTGGTGGCGCGGACCCGGCTCGGCCGCGACATGCGCGCCTGCGAACAGGATCAGACCATGGCGGCGCTGCTCGGCGTCGACGTCGACCGCACGATCTCGATGACTTTCGTGATTGGGGCGGCGCTCGCAGCCGTCGCCGGGATGATGTACCTGCTCTACTACGGCTTGGTTGATTTCTTCATGGGCTTCGTCGCCGGCATCAAGGCGTTCACCGCAGCCGTGCTCGGCGGCATCGGCTCGCTGCCCGGCGCGATGCTGGGCGGGCTTGCGATCGGGCTGATCGAGACGCTGTGGTCGGCGTATTTTTCGGTCGAATACAAGGACGTCGCCGCGTTCTCGATCCTGATCGTGGTGTTGATCTTTCTTCCGACTGGTCTGCTCGGCCGGCCCGAAGTCGAAAAGGTTTGACCGGCGTGGCAGCATTGGCGCCCGCGCAAACGCACGCTTCACGCGCGCAGGGTGCGGCCTTCATCCTCAAGAAAGCGTTGATCAGCGCGTTCGTGGCGCTGGTCTTGTTTTCGCTGATGATCGGCATCCGCACCGAGGCCGGACCATCAGGACAGCTGATCTACTGGACGCGGTTCGGTGAGCTTGCCGCCATGGTCGTGACCGTGTTCGGCGGCAGCATCATCGTCGAACTGCTGCGGCAATGGTGGGGTCCGGTCGGCACGATCCGGATCGTTCCGCCCTCGGTGCAAAAAGCCCTTGCGGTGGCGCGGCGCGCGATCGCGCCGCTGTTGTTGGTTTTCACTTTTCTGGTCCCCGTCATCTTCTATGATCAGCGCTACATCCTCGATCTCGCGATCCTCGTGCTCACATACGTAATGCTGGGATGGGGCCTGAACGTCGTGGTGGGCCTCGCCGGGCTGCTCGATCTCGGTTACGTGGCGTTCTATGCCGTCGGCGCCTATTCCTACGCGCTGCTGGCGACCAATTTCGGGCTGTCGTTCTGGGTCTGCCTGCCGCTGGCGGGCATTCTCGCGGCGTTCTGGGGCATGCTGTTGGGATTTCCGGTGCTGCGGCTGCGCGGCGATTACCTCGCGATCGTCACGCTCGCCTTCGGCGAGATCATCCGCCTTGTTATCATCAACTGGCAGAGCCTGACCGGCGGGCCGAACGGCGTTTCCGGCATTCCGCGCCCGACCCTGTTCGGCATTCCGCTCACGCCCGGCGACGATGGCCTCGCCGCCAGGCTCGGCATCGAATTTTCACCGACGCATCGCATCGTATTCCTGTTCTATTTGATCCTGGCGATGGCGTTGCTGACGAACTGGGTGACGATCCGGCTGCGACGCCTGCCGATCGGCCGCGCCTGGGAAGCGTTGCGCGAGGACGAGGTCGCCTGCCGCGCGCTCGGCATCAATACCACCACGACCAAGCTGACGGCATTCGCCACCGGCGCGATGTTCGGCGGTCTTGCCGGCGCCTTCTTCGCCACAAGGCAGGGCTTCATCAGCCCGGAATCCTTCACCTTCCAGGAATCGGCGCTGGTGCTCGCCATCGTGGTGCTCGGCGGCATGGGGTCACAGCTTGGCGTGGCGCTCGCAGCGCTGACCATGATCGGCGGCTTCGAGCTGTTCCGCGGCCTCGATCAGTACCGCATGCTGGTGTTCGGCATCGCCATGGTGGTCTTGATGATCTGGCGGCCGCGCGGGCTGATCGGTCACCGCGACCCGACCGTTTTCCTCAAGCGGTCGCATGCGATCTCATCCGACCTCGTCAAGGAGGGGCACGGGTGAGCTCAGACCGTATTCTCAGCGTCGACCATCTGACGATGCGCTTCGGCGGCATTGTTGCCGTCCATGACCTCTCGTTGTCAGCGGAGCGGCGCAAGATAACCGCGCTGATCGGCCCGAACGGCGCCGGCAAGACCACGGTGTTCAACTGCATCACCGGCTTCTACAAGCCGTCCGGCGGCACCATGCGATTGACGCATGACGACGGCCGTGAGGTTTGGCTTGAGCGGCTGAACGATTTCCGGATCGCCAAGCAGGCCAAGGTCGCGCGCACCTTCCAGAACATCCGCCTGTTCCCCGGCATGACCGCGCTGGAGAACCTGATGGTGGCACAGCACAATGCGCTGATGCTCGCCTCGGGCCTGACCTTTCTGGGATTGATCGGCGCGCCGTCCTGGCGCAGCGCCGAAAGGCGCGCCATCGATCAGGCAAAATTCTGGCTGACGCGCATCGGCTTGCTCGACCGCGCCGATGACGCCGCCGGCAACCTGCCCTACGGCGATCAACGCCGTCTCGAGATCGCGCGCGCCATGTGCACCGAACCGGCACTGCTGTGCCTGGACGAGCCGGCCGCCGGGCTGAATGCGCGCGAGAGCGCCGAACTCAGCGCCTTGCTGCTCTCGATTCGCGCCGATCAGGGCACCTCGATCCTGCTCATCGAGCACGACATGAGCGTGGTGATGGAAATCTCCGACCACGTCGTGGTGATGGATTATGGCGTCAAGATCGCCGAAGGCACGCCGCAGGTCGTGCGCGACGATCCCAAGGTGATCGCGGCCTATCTCGGCGCCGACGAGCAGGAAGCGCTCGCCGTGATGGAGAGCGGCACGTGAGCGCGCGGCCGACGACCCCCCTGCTCGCGATCCGTTCCCTGCGCGCCGCCTATGGCAGGATCGAAGCGCTGAAGGGCGTCGATCTCACCATCAACCCCGGCGAGATCGTCGCCTTGATCGGCGCCAACGGGGCCGGCAAATCGACGCTGATGATGACGATCTTCGGCCGGCCGCGCGCCCGCGCCGGCCACATCCTGTTTGACGGCAACGACATCACGGGCCGGCCGACGCATGAGATCGCCCGATTGCGCATCGCGCAGTCACCCGAAGGCCGCCGGATTTTCCCACGCATGAGCGTGGCGGAAAACCTGCAGATGGGCGCGGACGCGACTGATTGTAGCGAGGCCGAGCGTGCCGGCGGCCTTGACCGTGTCTTCGCGCTGTTCCCGCGGCTGAAGGAACGCATGGCCCAGCGCGGCGGCACCTTATCGGGCGGCGAACAGCAGATGCTGGCGATCGGACGCGCGCTGATGAGCCGGCCCCGCCTGTTGATGCTGGACGAGCCGTCGCTCGGGCTCGCGCCATTGATCGCGCGGCAGATTTTCGACGCGATCCGCACCTTGAACCGGCAGCCTGATTGCACTCGAGGGAACCGGCGGCGAGCTGCTGCAGCGTCCCGAAATCCGCGCTGCCTATCTCGAGGGCGGCCGGCGGGGGTAGTGTTCCCGGACGCGTAGTGTTCCCCGCACGCATCGCGCCGGCGCGCGCAATGGTGCGGCAAGATGCTGCGAATGGACCGTGGATTTGCCTGAAAATTGCCGATGACTTCGCAGCAAAATCAGCCGACAATAGCCTAAGAATTTCGGCCCGGCTCGCCCGGTACCTATCAAGTGAACAGCCTGCGAGGATCCCTCATGAAATCATTCAAGCTCATCGGCCTGGCCCTGGGCGCGTCGTTTGCACTGTCAGCCAGCGCATTCGCGCAGGACATCACCGTTGCGGTAGCCGGCCCCATGACTGGCGGCGAATCGGCCTTCGGCCGGCAGATGAAGAACGGCGCTGAGATGGCGGTCGCCGACCTCAATGCCGGAGGTGGCCTGCTCGGCAAGAAACTGGCGCTCGACGTCGAAGACGATGCCTGCGACCCCAAGCAGGCGCGCTCAGTGGCGGAAAAGATCGGTAGCGCCAAGATCCCCTTCGTGGCCGGCCATTATTGTTCGTCGTCGTCGATCCCGGCCTCCGAAGCCTATGCCGACGGCAACGTCCTGCAGATCACGCCGGCTTCGACCAATCCGCTGTTCACCGAGCGCAAGCTCTGGAACGTGGCGCGGGTTTGCGGCCGCGACGACCAGCAAGGCCTCGTCGCCGCCGAATTCATCGCGAAGTATTACAAAGGCAAGAACGTCGCCATCCTCAACGACAAGACCACTTACGGCAAGGGCCTCGCCGACGAGACCAAGAAGGCGCTCAACAAGGTGGGCTTCACCGAGAAGATGTTCGAATCCTACAACAAGGGCGACAAGGACTTTAACGCCATCGTATCGCGCTTAAAGCGCGATAACATCGATCTGGTCTATGTCGGCGGCTATCATCAGGAATCCGGACTGATCCTGCGCCAGATGCGCGACCAGGGCCTGCAGACCGTTTTGATGGCCGGCGATGCGTTGGCTGACAAGGAGTTCGCTTCGATCACCGGACCCGCCGGCGCAGGCACCCTCTTCACCTTCGGTCCCGACCCACGCAACAAGCCGACCGCGAAAGCGATCGTCGAGCGTTTCAAAGCGAAGAATATCGATCCCGAAGGCTACACGCTTTACACCTATGCGGCGATGCAGGTCTGGTCGCAGGCGGTGAAGAAAGCCGGCACCACCGATCCGAAGAAAGTCATGGACACGATCAAGGGTGGCGGCGCGTGGGATACGGTGATCGGCAAGATCGAAATCGATGCCAAGGGCGACATCAAGCAGATCGACTACGTCGTCTACAAATGGGACGACAAGGGCGGCTACACGGAAATCAACCCCAAGGGCTCTTGAGCAGGGGTTCTTGAACAAGGGTTCTTGAACAAGATGCAACAAGCGCCCCGGTTCGCCGGGGCGTTTTTTTACGTCGAAGCCGCTCCCGCTCCGACACCATCGCCGGCCGCCTGCTGCGGATCGGACCGCCGCGCCGCTTCGATGGCCCGCATCAGATCGTTCGGACGGAACGGCTTCTGCAGGCAGACCACGTCTGCCAATTCAGGCGAGTGCGACACGAAGTCGAGCGTTGCCATTCCCGACATGGCGACGACAGCCAGATTGGGCAGGCGTTCGCGCATCATCGTGATGAGGTCGAAGCCGTTGGCGCCACCAAGAAAGATATCGACGATCGCGGCGTCGAAGCTTCCATCCTCGAACGCTTTCAATGCGGCCGCGGCGTTCGCTGCTTCGACGATTTCGAAACGATGGACCCGCAGCACGATGCCGATCATCGTGCGAACGTCCACCTCGTCGTCAATTACCAGAATGCGGGGCATCCGGCACTCCCGGACAGGCTTATCGACCACCAGGCACCAGCCTACCGCGGAAATACCGGATTATTGCGCAAACTCGCGGGCATTATTCGAGTTGTCGGTAAAGAGGTGGTTACGCCTGATACGGTTCGCTTTGAGGTTCCTACCAATCAGGTAATATGCAGCGCTCAGGTTGGGGTTTAAGCCTGCCGGCCAGCCGGCGGAAAAGCCGGATCAACCAATCGGCGAGAGACGCCAGTGCGATAATGCAGGCATCCAGCCTGTTCGGTGCGACATATGGCGCAAGATGGCAGTTTGCAGGGAGGGGCGGTGCAGACGGCTAACGAGCGAAACATCTTCCTCTCGACGACGCCGGCCTCCAGCCGTGACCGGAGGGTGGCGCTTGCCGTTGTCGGCGTCTCGGCGGTTCTGTTTGCTTGTGCGGTGCCTTTTGCCACGGTGCCGCTGACGCCCGTTCCGGCGTTCGTTGCGAGCTACCAATCGATGCTCGCACTCAACGATCTCATCACCGCGATCCTGCTGTATTCACAGTTCGGCCTGTTGCGGTCGCGCGCTCTGCTGTTGCTCGCGAGCGGATATCTGTTCACGGCGGTCGCAGCGATCGTCCACCTCCTGACTTATCCGGGGGTGTTTGCGCAGGCCGGGCTATTGGGCGCCGGACCGCAGACAACAGCCTGGCTTTACATGGTCTGGCACGGCGGGTTTCCACTTCTCGTGCTCGGCTATGCGCTGCTGAAAGACCGTGACGGCGGCGCCAAGATACGAGGCTCGGTCGGCGGTGCCATCCTGGCAAGCGTCATTGCCGTTGGCGTTACGATGTCAGTCATGACCTGGGTCGCCATCGCCAGGCATGAAATTCTCCCGACGATCGTGAGTGGGGGCCACTTCAACTCCACCGTGGTTGACGTCGCGTCGGTGGTGGGGTTTGTCGCCATTACCGCCCCCCTTTTGGTGTTGTGGTTTCGGCGGCCGCATCTCGTCATCGACATTTGGCTCATGGTTGTGCTGTGTGCCTGGCTGTTCGATATCGCGCTGTCGGCGATTTTCAACGCGGCACGATTCGACCTGGGCTTTTATGCCGGCCGGCTCTACGGGGCCTGTGCCGCGAGTTTCGTTCTGGCGGCATTGCTGGTTCATAACGTCCAGCTACAAGGCCAGTTGGCCCGTCTGCTCGCATTGCTGCGCCGGGAGGCCATCTCCGAACGGGAACGTCACACCGAGCGCGAGCGGCTGTTCTCGGCGGTGGTGGAATCATCCAATGACGCCATCATCACCAAAGCGCTCGACGGCACCATCACCGGCTGGAACCCCGCGGCCGAACGCCTGTTCGGATATACCGCGGCCGAGGCGATCGGCGCGCGCATCGACATCATCGTCCCGCCCGACCGGCGCGCCGAGGTGCGTGACATCCTCGATCGCATCGCTCGGGGCGAAGCCATCGAGAATCACGACACCTTACGAGTGCACAAGGACGGCGGCGTGGTGCATGTGGCGCTTTCCATCTCTCCGGTCAGGTCCGTGTCGGGAGAGGTTGTCGGAGCGTCCAAGATCGCGCGCGATGTCACCGAGACCAAGCGAACGCAGCAGGCGCTCAACCAGGAGATCGAGGAGCGGCGCCGTATCTTCGAGACCTCGCAGGATCTCATCCTGGTGACGGACACGAGGGGAAATTTCGTTCAGGTCTCGCCGAGTTCGATGACGATCCTGGGTTATCGGCCCGAAGAGATGATCGGGCACAGTGCGATCGAATTCATCCACCCCGACGACCTCGATTCCACCCGCGAGGAAATGCGCGCGGCGCGGCACGGCCGGCAGATGCGCAACTTCGAGACCCGTTACGTTCGCAAGGACGGCGATGCCGTGACGCTGACATGGATGGGAACGTGGTCGGAACCGGTGCGCAGGCACTTCTTCGTCGGCCGCGATCTGACGGAAAAGCAGGAGGCCGAGGCGCGGCTGCGGCAGGCCCAGAAGATGGACGCGGTCGGCCAGTTGACCGGCGGCGTCGCGCACGACTTCAACAACATCCTGACAGTCATTACCGGAACCATTGGGATCCTGGGCGAAGCCGTCGCCGACCGCCCCGAGCTCGCCTCGATCGCGAAGCTGATCGACGACGCCGCCGAGCGCGGGGCGCAATTGACCAAGCATCTGCTCGCCTTTGCCCGCAAACAGCCGCTGCAGCCGCGCGAAATCGACGTTAATTCCTTGATGGTGGAAGCCGCAAAATTGCTGCACCCGACGCTGGGCGAGCAAATCCAGATTTCTCCGCTGCTGGCCGAAGACGCCTGGACCGCGCTGGTCGACCCCAACCAGCTTACCACCGCAGTGCTGAACCTTGCCCTGAACGCGCGGGACGCCATGCCTGACGGCGGCAAGCTCGTGCTCGAGACTCGCAACGTGTATCTGGATGAAGGCTATGCCAGCATGCACAACGAGGTCGCGCCGGGGAATTACGTGATGATTGCCGTGAGCGACACCGGCAGCGGAATTCCGACTGCTAACCTCGATCGGGTCTTCGAGCCTTTCTTCACCACCAAGGAGGTCGGCAGGGGCACCGGGCTTGGTCTTTCCATGGTGTTCGGATTCGTCAAACAGTCAGGCGGCCATATCAAGATCTACAGCGAGGAAGCCCACGGCACCACGGTGAGAATCTACCTGCCGCGGTCGACCGGACCGCACCAGACAGATACCGAAGCGCCGGCGCCTCCGGATATACAGGGAGGGCACGAGGTAGTGCTTATCGTCGAGGACGACCCGCTGGTGCGCAAATATGTAATCACCCAGATCCGGGGCCTCGGCTACACCACGCTTGACGCCGCCAATGCGCGTGAGGCGCTCGATATCATCGACAATAACGAAAAGATCGATCTGCTGTTCACCGACGTGATCATGCCCGGCCCGATGAACGGCCGCCATCTGGTCGATGAGGCGCTGAAGCGACGCCCTGGGCTCAAGACGTTGTTCACTTCGGGCTATACCGAAAACGCGATCGTCCATCACGGCCGGCTCGACTCCGGCGTGCTGCTACTTGCCAAACCGTATCGCAAATCCGATCTTGCGCGGATGATCAGGCAGGCGCTCTCCTCAAGCGGATCGGCTAATTGAAAAATCTCCTCACCGACATTGCCGGCGTCCGCGTCGGCCACGCCGATGACGCTAGGCTTGCTTCCGGCGTCACCGCAATCATCTTCGACAGACCGGCGGTTGCGGCAATCGATGTACGCGGCGGCGGCCCCGGCACCCGCGAAAGCACCCTGCTCGATCCAGCCAATACCGTGGAAAGCATCGACGCGATTGCGCTCGGCGGCGGCTCGGCATTCGGACTGGACGCCGCCGGCGGCGTACAGGCCTGGCTTGCCGAGCATGGCCGCGGCTTCGCCGTGCGCGGCACGGTGATCCCAATCGTGCCGGGGGCGATCATCTTCGATCTCCTCAACGGCGGCGACAAGTCGTGGGGCCGCTTCGCCCCTTACCGCGATCTCGGCTATGCCGCCGCGGCTGCGGCCGGCACGGAATTCGCGCTCGGCAGCGCCGGCGCAGGACTTGGCGCTACCACCGCGAATTTCAAGGGTGGCCTTGGCTCGGCTTCTGCGCAGACGCCAGGTGGCATCAAGGTGGCCGCGATCGCCGTGGTCAACGCGGTCGGCAGCGTGACCATCGGTGACGGGCCGTGGTTCTGGGCTGCACCGTTCGAAGTCGGCGACGAGTATGGCGGGCGCGGGCAGCCAACCTCGTTCACGCCGGACATGCTGAGGATGCGGCTCAAAGGCGCAGCGGACGCAACATCCGTGGAGAACACCACGCTGGCGCTGGTGGTCACCGATGCGGCGCTGAGCAAGGGCCAGGCCAAGCGGCTCGCCATGATCGCGCAGACCGGCATGGCGCGCGCGATCTATCCCGTGCACGCGCCGCTCGATGGCGATGTGGTGTTTGCCGCGGCAACCGGTGACAAGGCGGTCGATCCGCTCGCCGGCCTCACCGAACTCGGCATGATCGCGGCCAATGTGACGGCACGCGCGATTGCGCGCGGCATCTATACCGCCACCGCACTGCCCTTCCCCGGCGCGTTGCCTTCATGGCAAGACCGCTTTGGCTAGGGCATGGTCGCGAAAGTGATCGGTCCTGCGTCAGGCAGCGATCGAAAGCGAAGTGGTGGCCGATTGTGAGAGCGCCTGGGCTTCGCGCTGGATCAGCTGTTCGATCAGGTTGTAGGACGATGTCGCAGCGCTTGAAGCCGTAGACGCCGCAGGCGTCGTCAGTGTCACCTTCGAGCCGTCGGCATAGGTGATCGAGGTTGTAGTCGAACCGTCGCTATTGGTGACCGCGTTGCTGGATGCGCCGGAAAGGGCCTGCGAGAGCGCATCGGTATTTGATCCGCTTGCATCGGTGCTGCCGGCATCGGGCGAGCCGCCGGCATGGTGATGGTGACCGCCGTGGCCTGCCCCCTTCAGCGCCTTCGACATTTCATCGAGGCTTCCCTTGCCGTTGCCATCCGTGTCGAGCTTGCTGAAGACATCATCGGCTCGCGCGAGGTTGGTGCCGCCGGCGCCGAGCGCATTTTCAAATTCCGATTTGGTGATCTTTCCGTCGCCATCGGCGTCGATCTGCGAGAACAGGTCCTGCAGCGCGCTTGACGGGTCGCTCGACGCCGAAGGCGTCGGGCCGGACTGGCTCTGCGCCGCAATCAGCGCGCTCATGGTCTCGGGCGATATCTGCGAACAGCCGCCGGAACCGAAGCCCTGCGCGGAGCTTCCTGCAGCCGCAGTGCTGCCGGTGAGATCGAAAGGGGCCGCGGCGGTCTGGCCGAGCCCGGTCGACGGCGCGGAGGAGGATTTCGATGCAGTCAGCGACTGAAGCGCATCCAGCGCGGAGGACACCGCGCCAAGGGCAAGCAACATGACAGAACTCCAACCAATGCTGCCCAAGGGCAGCTCAACTCTTCACCCCCAACGTTCAGCAAACCGCGTGCCATTCCAGGAAACCCAATAAAATGAGGGATTCCGGTGCGTCCAGGGCTGTTTTGGTCCGGGCAATAGATGCCGGCCAGGGCAGAATTTTCCGCACCCGCCGACGGCGCGGTCAGCCGCATTGCCCGGGAGGCGGCCGCATGTTAGGCGGGGACCTTCCGCAACGCCCATGAAGTGGTTTCGGGAAACCCAAAAATGTCCCAGCAATTCGCGCCACGCCCCCTCATCATTGCGCCGTCGATCCTGGCGTCGGATTTTTCCAAACTGGGCGAGGAGGTCCGCGCCGTCGATGCCGCCGGCGCCGACTGGATCCATCTCGACGTGATGGACGGGCATTTCGTGCCCAACATTTCCTACGGCCCCGACGTCATCAAGGCGATCCGCCCGCACAGCAAGAAGATCTTTGACGCGCACCTCATGATCTCGCCAGCCGATCCCTATCTTGAGGCCTTCGCCAAGGCCGGCTGCGATCACATCACGGTGCATGCGGAAGCCGGCCCCCATTTGCATCGCTCGCTGCAGGCGATCCGTGCGCTCGGCAAGAAGGCCGGCGTCTCGCTTAATCCGGCCACGCCGGCCAGCGTCATCGAATACGTGATCGACATGATCGATCTGGTGCTGGTGATGTCGGTCAATCCCGGCTTCGGCGGCCAGGCTTTCATTCCCTCGGCACTCGGCAAGATCCAGGATCTGCGCGCGATGACGGCGGGACGTCCGATCGATATCGAGGTCGATGGCGGCGTCGGTGCGGATAATTCCGGCCAGCTTGCCGCCGCCGGTGCCAATGCTTTTGTGGCCGGGTCCGCGGTGTTCAAGGGCGGCAGCGAGGAAGCCTACAAAGCCAACATCTCGGCGATCCGCAATACCGCGGCGCTGTCGCGCGGCGAAGCCGTGTAATTGAATCAGTTCCTCGCGGTTCCGTCAGCGGCAGCGCGCCGAGGCTTTACGGCGAGGCTGTGTTGCGCTTCCCGCCGTCCAGCTCCACCGCTTGCGCTGCCAGCCGCGGCGGCCGTACCACGGTGACGGTGCAGACCGCCTCCGACGCCACTTTGCCGGCGACGCCGCCGAGCAATGCGCTTAGGCCCGAATGTTGCTGCGCGCCGATGATGATGTGATCGACATGATTGGCGCGGGTGAATTCCAGGATGGCCGACGCTGCGTCGACGGCTTCGAGCACATGAACCGACAGCCGGTCCTCGTCGAGCTTGAGGGGCGAAGCCCAATGCTTGAGCGCCACCAGGCGTTCGACGTGCTTGTTGTGGCCCTCTTTGTCGAGCGTCCGGTCGATGGTGATGCGGCCGAGTTTCAAGACGTTCACGCAGGCCAGCCGCGCCGACGGCAAGGTCGCGAGGATCCTTGCCGTGGTGACGCGCAGCGCCTCGTTGAGCGCCGGCGCCCCCTCCAGGGTGTCGACCGCGACCGCCACGATCGGGCTCGCGGCGAGATGGGCCGCGACGTCGGATTTCGGCTTCGGCTGGGTCAAGCCGCGGTTGAAGCGGCGGCGCCACACGGTGCTCAGCGAATCGCGTTTTGCGCGTTCCGACCGCGCGGTCAGCTTGATCTGGTCGGGATGCGCGAGCTCGAATGCCAGTTGCGAGGCCGTCGGGTAACGCCAGACCGGTTCGATCTCCAGACAGCGCAGCACGACCTCCTGCAGCCACGTCGGGTAGTCTGGCTTAAGCTTGCGCGGCGGATGCGGATCGCGCCACAGCCGCCGCCGCATGCCGCGCAAGGTCTCGGTCTCGCCGAACGGTCGCACACCTGTGGTGAAGAAATAGAGCAGCACACCGAGCGAAAACAGGTCGCTGCGCGGATCGTCGCGAACCCCGAGCAGCCGTTCGGGCGCGGTGTAGGGCGCGGTGCCGAAAGGCAGGCGAAATTCTTCCTGCAGCAGGTCGGGCAGATGATTGTGATGCGACAATCCGAAATCGATCAACACCGCCTCGCCCGAGGAGCGAAACATGATGCTCGATGGCTTGATGTCGTGATGAATGACGTTTTGCCGATGCAGGTCGGCGAGCGCGGAAGCGATCTTTGCCGCCATCGCCCTCGCCTCCTCGTAGGCAAGCGGCAAATCGGCAAGGCGTTTGTACAGCGTCTGGCCCCGGATGCGCTCGATCACGACATAGGCCTGGCGGGCGAAATCGCCGGTCGCAAAGCAGGCCGGCACGTGCGGTCCCGACAACCGCGGCAGGATCATCTGCTCCATCTCGAAACTGACGATCGCCGCCGGATCCTCACCCTCGGCGACGCGGGGGATCTTCATCAACAGTGGCGCCTGGATGCCGGGATGGCTCACGCTCCACAGCGTCGCCATGCCGCCATTGTGAACGCACTCCCCGATGGTGAACCCATCGATGACGGCGCCGGGCTGGATACGAGATTGCGCCATCGCTCACCGTCCAACCGCGAGGCGATCGGCGAGCCAGACCGGCAGGCCGTTGTCCCGGATGCGTTTGGCCGCGGTCGCGACGTCGTAAGGCACGCGGCAATAGGTGATTTCGCACGACACCGTCTCGAACAACACGAAACAAGCGGCTGGGTCGCCATCGCGCGGCTGCCCCACCGAGCCCAGAACGGCGAGCCACTGCCTGCCTTTCAATAATTGCACCGGCACCCCTGAGACCGGCACGAAGCTCGTCATCTTCGCCGTTGAAGACATCGAATAAAGCCCGGGCCGATGGATATGACCGCAGAAGGTGACGTGCGCCGGGGTTGCGATCATGCTGCGCGCGGCATCCGCGGCGCTCTGGACATAACGCCACCTCGGCGGATTGGACGCTTCCGAGTGAACATAAAGGCGGTCGTCCTCGTTGATGGTTAGCGGCAAACCGCTAAGAAAGCGCCGCTGCGCCGCCCCTAACCTGCCACGAGTCCATTCGATCGCGGCCTGGGCCTCGGCGTTCATTGTCTCGCTGCCGGTGGCAACAGCGTTGTCGTGGTTGCCGCGGACGGCGAGCGCGCCCGCATCGACGAGGCCGATTGCGGTGTCGACGCTCCATTCCGGATCGGCGCCGTAGCCAACGTAGTCGCCGAGCAGGACCATGCGTTCAGCGCCGCGCGAGCGCGCAGCATCAAGGCAGGCGCTAAAGGCCTGCCGGTTGGCGTGGATGTCCGCAAAGATGGCGAGCCGCACGCGTCCCTCCGCGCCGATCCTACCGGTCAAGCCCCGTGTAAGACTTGATGAATATCAAACAATAGGGCGCGCGACTTCGGTAAACGCTATCGACGCCGAGCGCCGGCGATTCTGCTTTTTTCTTCAGAACGCCGGGTCGGCTTCTAAGCTGCGCTATTGAGCCTGTAAGGCCGAACGAGAAGGTCAGCCGGAATTTTCCATGCTTCACTAAGCTTGTGGATCATGTCGACCGTGAGCGCGCGCCGACGAGCGAGAATTTCGGACGCACGCGAGCGTGAGCCCAGGAGTTCGGCAAGTTCGCTTTGCGCGTGTCCTAGTTCTTCGATCGCATAGTTGAGCACATCGATTGGGTCGAAATGTTTATCACTAGCGATCGGCCATCGCCGCGCTTCGTAGCTCTCGACCAGTGCAACGAGTACATCGAGCTTGTCGCCTTCCTCGCTGCCCTCCGGCGCACCCCAAAAGGCGTCGATTGCGGCGAGCGCCGCGCGATGATCCTGGTCGGTACGAATGGGCCGGATATCCATTGGAGACTCCGTCAGTATTGAGACACTGTCAGCGCATCGATGTTGTCGTACTGGGCATGTGTTCCGATGAATTTTACGAAGGCGATTTGCCGACGAAAATCGAAGGCGACCACGAGCCGATAGTTTCCTCCAGCGACCTCAAACCGCTCGCGGTTTAGTACCTTCGCTTTCGGAGCTGCGGCTTGAACATCATCCATGAATGTCCAATGTGCCGACTTGGTCAGCCTGTACCAGCGCTCGAGCGATATCTGGGTCTCTTGATGATTTCTCCAAAAGGCAACAAGCACGCATCGAGCGATGACCCGCATCACTCCATATAACGTGTTCCCAATACGGGAACAAGCGTTTTTTACGCATTGTAGAACGCGGGATGGTGCGTGCCGTTGAGAACCGAGGCGTCGCGAGACCGCCTAGCGCTTGCGCGGCGCTTCCAGGCCCTTCAATAGCAGCGCCAGCAACACATCGATCCGCGCGGCGAGCTGCGGATCGCGCCATTCCTCGGCATGTGCGGGATGGTGAAAGCGGCTGGTGGCATCGAAAATCGCGCGCGCCGACGTTTTGGCGTCGGTGACCTGGAACGTGCCCTGCTTTACGCCGTCGGACAGAATATGCGCGATCTGATCGACCAGACCATCCTTGTGCGCCTTCACCATTTTGCACGCCTCGCGCGCCAGCGTCAGATAGGTCGTGAACATCTCGGGATCGTCGGAAACCTTCTTGTGCTTGATCGCAAACATGGTGCGCAACCAGCGCTCGAGGCGGGCCGGCGCCGGGCCGGAGGCTTCGGCGATCTTTGCAAGCGGCGCGTTGAGGCGCTCAAGCCAGCGCTTGGCCACCGCTTCGCGCAACGAAGCCTTGCTCGGGAAATGACGGTAAACGCTGCCGTGGCTGACGTCGAGCGCGCGGGCGACGTCGACCACCGTGGCCTTTGCCAGCCCAAAGCGGCGCAGCACGTCCTCGGTAGCCTCGAGAATACGCTCAGGCGTCAAGACGACATTTTCATTCATGCGCGCACCGTCATCCTCATGCTCTGGCGAACGCAATTTGGCGTATCGCCGGCGCCAACATCATTTAGCGGGTCAGCCTCCCGGCCTGTGCGGCAAGGATGCGGGCCACGCGCCGGTTGAGCCAGCGCTGGAATTGAATAGATAGATGAAGAATTTCGGTAGTCATAGCGGCAGTCCTCTTTCAGTCCGAAGCTCGCGGTCGGTTCCGGCCGACGGGCCGCGGGACGCCCTTCCGGCGCCGGAGCCTAAGATAGCATCGCGATGACAGATTTCAATATCTGTTAATCAATATCTTGTGATTGACAGCCCGTGGCCGTCGCCCTGCCGCCGGAGGCCGAACCCGCCTGGCCGGGCGTTTGTCTGACCCGGGCCGGTCTGCTAAAGCGCGACCTAACCCCTCGCTTCCCACGAGTCGTCGATGCTTTCCCGCTATACCCGCCCGGAAATGGCCTCCATCTGGGAGGCGCAAACGCGCTTCAAGATCTGGTTCGAGATCGAGGCGCATGCGGCGGACGCGCTGGCCGAACTCGGCGTAATCCCCAAGGAGGCCGCCAAGGCCATCTGGGCCAAGGCCCGCGACGTCACCTTCGACGTCGCGCGGATCGACGAGATCGAGCGCGAAACCAAGCACGACGTCATCGCCTTCCTCACCCATTTAGCCGAAATCGTCGGCCCCGAGGCGCGTTTCGTGCACCAGGGCATGACCTCCTCCGACGTGCTCGACACGTGCCTCAATGTGCAGCTCACCCGCGCCGCGGACTTGCTGATCGCTGATGTCGACAAGCTGCTCGCCGCGCTCAAGAATCGCGCCTTCGAGCACAAGATGACACCGACCATCGGCCGTTCCCACGGCATTCATGCCGAACCCGTCACCTTCGGGCTGAAGCTTGCTTTTGCGTACGCGGAATTTTCCCGCGCCCGCGAGCGCCTCGTGCTCGCGCGCAAGGAAGTCGCGACTTGCGCGATCTCGGGTGCGGTCGGCACCTTCGCCCAGATCGACCCGCGGGTGGAAGAGCATGTTGCCAAAGCGATGGGCCTGACGCCCGAGCCGATCTCGACCCAGGTGATCCCGCGCGACCGCCACGCGATGTATTTTGCCACTCTCGGCGTTGTCGCCTCCTCGGTCGAGCGGCTCGCCACCGAGATCCGTCATCTGCAGCGCACCGAGGTGCTGGAAGCCGAGGAATTCTTCTCCGAGGGCCAGAAGGGCTCCTCCGCGATGCCGCACAAACGCAACCCGGTGCTGTCGGAAAATCTCACCGGGTTGTCGCGCATGGTGCGCGCTTACGTGACGCCGGCGATGGAGAACGTCGTGCTGTGGCACGAGCGTGACATCTCACATTCTTCGGCCGAGCGCATGATCGCCCCGGACGCTACCGTGACGCTGGATTTTGCGCTCAACCGCCTCGCCGGCCTGATCGACAAGCTACTGATCTATCCCGAGAACATGCAGAAGAACCTCGACCGCCTCGGCGGGCTGGTTCATTCACAGCGGCTTTTGATCGCCTTGACGCAAAAAGGCTGTAGCCGCGAGGACGCCTACAAGCTCGTGCAGCGCAACGCGATGCCGGTATGGCGCGGCGAAGGCGACTTCAAGACGCTCTTGAAAAAGGACGCCGAGGTGAAGAAGTATCTGAGCGCTGCCGAGATCGAAGAACAATTCGACCTCGGCTATCACCTCAAGCACGTCGACACGATTTTCAAGCGCGTGTTCGGCAAGGCATAAGGCCGCTACATCCTCTTCAGCGAGACGGTGGCCGATCCCTTGTTGTTGTCGTAGAACGTCGTGAACAGCCACGGGAAGAAGACCGAAGTATCGTTGACGTAGACGAACACCTCGCCGTCACTGCGCGCCGTGAAATGGGCGATCCAGAGGCGACCGTTGCCGGCATCCGGTTCGAACGTCGGCACGTGCTCCTCGAATCCGGTGCTTCCGACGCGCACGATCGGCGCAAACCAGTTCGACCAGATCAGCCGCTTGAAAGGCACGCCCGCCAATTGCGTCCACCGCGACCCTGCGATCCCGTTGGGATCGGTGGGGATGTCTCCGTCGATCCAAGGATCGTTTTCCGGAATTGTCAGGCTGATCTGGTATGTCTCGCCGTGCTTGACCTTGAGCCCGGTCGGATAGCACAGCTCCCTGGTGCGGAAGAAATTGTCGTAGCCGGGCGATATCTGCGCGGCGATTTCGCTTCCTCTCACCTCGATGCCCCCGCCGGTCACCTTGCAAATCAGCCCGAGCGTATTGGCGGTGCCGAACGCGAGCCACCAGAACAGCCACCACATGATGCCCGCAGGCAGGACCCAGTGCGTCAGGAGGTAGAATGCCGCCTTGTACTCGTTCGTCTGCGCAGCTTGTAGACGAAGTCGCGCCACCCGGACAGTTCCCGATATCCCTGCGGCGAATGCCATGCGACGCGCGCGACATCGCGCACCGTTTCTTTCAACTTGGCTCCCCAATACATGAAAATCAGGATCGCGATCGCGCCAATCAGCACAAAGCCCGGCGCGTTGCGAAAAGCGACGAACCACGGATCGAGCACGCCCGGGAGAAAGGAAGCCGCCGCGTTGACGACCGGGTTGACGAAGGAGCCGACCTGGTCGAACCCGAAGCGTGGCGCGTAAATCACGAAATAGGGAATGAAGGCGACGAATGCGGTCGCGAATGCCGTGAGGAAATAGACCACGCGGCGCAGCCAGATCCAATTCCAGACGTCGTCCTGGACGCGCGAGCGCAGGGCACCCTTATCGGGCGCATGCGATGCCTCGACCGGTGTCCCGGCGTCGTCGGCAAACTTGTAATGCGCGGGAATGACGACCGGCGCGTATCGATCCGTGCCGGCCAGGATGCGCTCGAACACCGAGCCATGGATCGTTGCCTTGGGCCGAGGCGGCACGGCCTGCGGCACGCTCGGATGCAAATCGGCGAGGAATTTCGTTTGCGGATCGGGCAGATTGCGCAACAGGCGCCAGATCCGCCTGATATCGTCGCGGACCGAAAGCTTGTAAGGCGGCTCGCTGTAGATCTCCAGAACGTTGCGCGGTTTGTAGCGGTAGTAGCCGGCCAATCCTTTGCGGGAATCATTGAGCTTGTCGTAGGGACCGATCTGCGGATCGAGCAGCATCTCGCGCTGAGCGTCGAGATAAACCAGGCCATAGGCCTTGGCGCGATCCATCATCCAGTCCAGCGTCACATAGGAAAGGCCGTTCTGCGGGTAACCGCCGCCAATATCCGCATGCACGCCGGCGAACCACACCTGGCTGATGCGTTCGCGATCGCAGGCCGGCAGGTCCGTCCGCAGATGCGGCGCCGGATCGGCGAGCTTGGCCGCGTCGCTTCGCGGGTCGTAGTTGATGTCGAACAGCCAGCTCTTCTTGGTTTTCCCCGTCACGTCGGCGGCGCCGCGGACATAGCGCTCATCCCAGATCACCGGACTGAAGGCGTCGCGCTCCTCTTCGAGTGCCAGCGCGTGGCAGGCGCGATGGACCTTCGCACTCATGAAGTGATCTGGCATCGACAGCGGCCAGATCCAGTAGTCGATCGCGCGCGTCATTTCCTGGATCGGACCGCCGTAAGCGTCGACAGTGTCCCAGACACCGACGAAGTGGATGCTTTCGACATCCGTGATATCGGGAGCAGTCACCGCCTGGTGCGAAATCCTGCGCCATAGCCGGATCAGGAAATCGCGCACGCTGCGCAGGTCGATGCCGAAATGGCCGAGAAATTTCAGAACGCCGCCGTTGAAGCGGCGTCGGTAGGCGCGGTAAGCGTCGGCGGCAAAGCGCGCAAGATCAGCCTCATTGTCCTGGTATTTGACGAGGCCTTGCGACGCGATCAGGCCCGCTATGATGCGGACGGTGAAGGCGCCGCGGCTGAAGCCGAAGCAGTAGATCCGATCACCGGGCTGGTAGTTGCGGCAGCAGAAACTATAGATCGCAATCACATTGCGCTTCAGCCCAAAGCCGAAGATGCCGCCGAGGATCGCAAACAGCTTGAACGATGAGGTGCCGACGCCGTCATCGTAAAAGGCGATCTGGCGATCGGGATCGCGCAGGTCGAGTGCCTGAAACAATTGCCAGACGTTGGTTTTGAGCAGAGCCGCCGAACTGTTGCCGGTGCCGTCCGACAACAGGACAATGTTCTTCGACATGGATGCCCCCGCCCCCCGCGTGCCGATGATGCAAAGCTCGCCCGGAATTGCAGCGAAAGCAAGGTACAATCGCCGCGGGAGATCGGCCTGCCCTACGCACCGCACTAGCGGCGTAACTTCGTGGCCGAGCAAGCAGTGAGGATAGCTGTCGCTTCGTGGGACATGCTGACGGGCGGTGTGAGAATGTCTGCAATTGGCGAAGCATCTGGATTTGGTTGTGAGTTCCACGCTCCCTCTTGGTGCGACTCGCGGCGTGGAGTGGTAGATCACCGGCTTGCTGGAGCATGATCCGGAAAAGCATGCCCTCGGGCTGCGACCCGAAGGGTGGAACCGGTTTTCGCTCGCGACAAACGCGAAACGCGTTTGCGCGGAGATCATGCTCAAACAAAACATAGAGCGCGATGACGAAAAAAGTCGTCCCGCGCTAGGCTCGATTTTTCCGACGACTTGCGTTTCATGTCGTTGTCATCCGGGGATGCGCACGACATGTACGTCCTTGCTCTGGTCACGCAAAAAGGCGGAAGCGGCAAGAGCACGCTCGCCGTCGGACTTGCAGTCGCGGCGATGGAGAACGGCGAGCGCGTCGCGTTCGTCGAGGCGGATCCACAAGGCACGATATCGAAATGGAAGGAACGGCGCGGCAATCCCTATCCCCGCGTCGTTCGGGTCGCCGATCCCGCCGAAATAGAAGGGGCGCTATCCCGCCTCGAGGCTGAGGGGATCTGGCTCGGGATCGTCGATACCGCCGCCACGAACAACGCGCTGGCCATGCGCGCCATCGCCATGGCCGATCTTTGCCTGATGCCGGTGCGTCCGAGCCCGGCCGACATGGAAGCTGCGATACCGACGCTCATCGCCATTCGTAGGCTCAACCGCCGATTTGCCTTTGTCCTCAATCAGACGCCGCCGCGGGGATGCCGATTGAGTGAAGCTGCAACGTCGCTCAATTCGCTCGGCGTGCTTGCTCTTCCATATGTCGGACAGCGCAACGACCATCAGGACGCGCTCGGGGCAGGGTTGGGCGTGACCGAGTTTGCGCAAGAGGGAAGAGCCTCGGAGGAAGTTCGCGCGTTGTGGGGCTGGGTTTCGAAACAACTCAACAGGGACGTGGTCGTTCATGGGTAAACCGCCGTCAAGCCAGCCTGCTCATGCGCGCCTCGTTCGTCGCTCGCTCGTGGAGCTCACGGCCGCTGCAGTGAGCAGTGCCGCACGTGATGGAGTGCGCGTGACTCTGCCCGTTCCGATCGCGACTTTCTTCGAGGACGTGGAAGCAGGTGAAACCGCAGCTGAGAACGCTGACCAGCTCACCACGAGCATCACGGTTGCCCCTCCGGCCACGGGACATGCGGAGGCCTCCGCCGTAATCCAATTGCCTCGTCCGACCGGCGCGCTCACCTCGAGCGCTCGCGCGATCTCGAATTCCGCCGGCGGTAGCACCGAAATGGCCGTGGTGGCCGTTGAAGATCATCGGTTCGCTGTCCTGCAAAACCTGAAAGTGTGTGTGAGTGCCTCACCGGGTGATGTGAAGAACATTGTCGACCGAGAGTTGCCGACCGGTCCAGCGCTGGAACCGGCGACCCTGGAAGCGAACAGTAGCCATGGTGCTGTAAGTTCGGAGAAGACGATCCCGGCAGCCACCATTGCTGCGACCGTTGCTGACTATCAGGCCAAGGCGTTTGGACTCACGGAGGCGAACATGAGCGCCGCACTGGAATACGCGCAGCAGCTGGTCAATCTGAGGTCGGCCTCCGATTTCATCAAATTGTCGAGCACGCATGCGCGAATACAGATCGAGCTGATGATCAAGCAGTCCA
>VAZV01000137.1 GCA_005884765.1 Alphaproteobacteria bacterium | reverse complement strand
GTCATTATCTTCCCGCACAAAAGAGCTTTACAACCCTAGGGCCTTCATCACTCACGCGGCATGGCTGGATCAGGCTTGCGCCCATTGTCCAATATTCCCCACTGCTGCCTCCCGTAGGAGTTTGGGCCGTGTCTCAGTCCCAATGTGGCTGATCATCCTCTCAGACCAGCTACTGATCGTCGCCTTGGTGAGCCATTACCTCACCAACTAGCTAATCAGACGCGGGCCGATCTTTCGGCGATAAATCTTTCCCCGTAAGGGCTTATCCGGTATTAGCCCAAGTTTCCCTGGGTTGTTCCGAACCAAAAGGTACGTTCCCACGCGTTACTCACCCGTCTGCCGCTGACGTATTGCTACGCCCGCTCGACTTGCATGTGTTAAGCCTGCCGCCAGCGTTCGCTCTGAGCCAGGATCAAACTCTCAAGTTGGACTTGAAACTTTGAGCCGGCTGATCACAACGTTTGACGAGGTCCCACCATATTTATCGCCTGCGATTCACATCGCTGACGACGATGGTGTAACCTTTTTCAAAACGTGTACCGCCGAAGTCTTTCGTCCAGTCCCGACAGATGAAAACCTAAGTTCCCAACTGGCCGAGACTCGCAAGGACTCCGCCGTCCACGTTTCTCTTTCTTCATCTTCACTTGTCAAACAGCCCGGGATCCGAGGACCCCTCTCCCAATCAGGGAGTTCCGGAAGACTTCATCCGACGGCAAATGACAACCGATGGAAATCGGCTGTTCATTCACTCATCTAAATGAGGAGCTTCACGGGCACGAAAACATGCCTTGGCCGTGGGCCAAGACAGCGCCGCGCTCAGTGGGCGGTTTATAGTCCCGCCCGATCGGCATTGTCAACGGTTGTTGTCAACAAATCGTCGCAACACTTGGCGAAATCTTGCGACGCAAAGAAGTCTCGATTTTGGGGGAGTTTGCGCCGTACTTGAGCCACAATCCTGCGACGTTCTGGCATATAGAATAAGCACTGAATCGCCGGATGCCAGTGGGGGCTGCCGGGGTTTCATCCAGTCAGGGGACAGGCGATCTCAATGCACCCGTCGCCTTTTCCGAACAGCCGAGAGACATCGAGAGACCAGCACAGCGTAGTCGTTCGCGGTTCCGGCCATTCCCTTGACTTCTGATTCCCGGACCGGCTTGCGGCGCGCCATGTTCCCCAATCGCCCCATCAGCGGGTGAAAACCTAAAGTCGGGAAGGGCATAGGTCTTAATCGTATGTTACTGATATTTGGGGGGATGGTGGGTTGAATCAACGGACGTCACGCGGGGGCGGCTTTGGGCGCGAAACCGGGATTATCGATCTCGGTCACGAACCGCCGCTTTCCGTCGACGGCTCCGAAGCCACGGTGATCGATCGCCGCCGCGTCTCGGTGCAATGGTTCAGCGGCACCATCCTGACCGGTTTATGCGGCGCGGCTCTTATCGGCGGCGCCGTTTTTGCGTCGCTCGACGGCGAGATGACCTTTGCCAGGGTGCCGGAGCGGGTCGAGAGTGCGCTGCGCGGCGCGTTCGGGGCCAATGACCGCACCGCCAGCCTGCACAAGAGCGACCGCCTGCCGCCGCCCGGTGAATCGACTGCGGCTCGCAACGTGGTGCGGGTATCCACCGTCACCCGCGTCGGCAACCGCGACGTGATGCGGGTTCGGCCGTTCGTCCGCATCTCCGGCAATTTGTCGATGACGACCAGCGATCTTTCCGCAAAAATTCCGCCCTTCAATGCGCAGCGCATGCTGACCGATGTCGGCTCCGCCGCGCCTGCCGCCTCCGACGATCCGAACAATGCCGACGCCGCCGAACCCGATGCCGAGGTCTCGTTCGTCACCAAGGATCTCGCGCCGGTCCTGCCCAAGGCCAAGGTCGCCGCCGTGGTCGCGCTCGACGAAGTCCTGATGCGGGTGCGCGATGCCGCGAACTGGCACGGCAATGGCGGCGGGGTGCGTTACGCCGCGCTCGCCAACGCCGCGGCCGACGTCACCGGCGCGCAGTCCGACATGAAACTCGCCTACGCCAGCGAGGCCAGCGGCTCCGATCCCTATGCCGGCTTTGAAACCCGCGTGGTTCCGGAAAACGTCACGCTGCTGCCGAAGACCAAGGAGCAGGTCACCGGCGGCAATCCCTCCGGCGAGCGCGTCCACGCCGTCAAGAAGGGCGATACCGTCATTTCGATCCTGAAGGATCAGGGCGCGACACAAGACGAGGCCAAGGCGATCGCGTCGACGCTTGGCGGGCGCGGCCGTGACGGTGGATTGAAAGAGGGCGAGAAGCTGCGCATCCTGATGGCGCCCTCAGGCCCCGCCCCCGGCGCGCGGTTACAGCCCTATCGCGTGATCGTCGCCAACGATTCCGCCGTTGAAGCCATCGCTGCGCTATCCGATCTTGGTAAATACGTCGCGGTCGACGTGCAAAGCATGAACACCGTCACGGATACCGCCGAGAACAAGAGCAGCGAAGACGACGACGATGACGACGGCAGCGGCGTGCGGCTCTATCAGAGCATTTACGAGACCGCGATGCGCAATAAGGTGCCGGCCCCCGTCATCGAAGACATGATCCGGATCTATTCCTACGACGTCGACTTCCAACGCAAGGTGCAGCCCGGCGATTCCTTTGACGTGTTCTATGCCGGCGAAGACGAAGGCGCGTCCGCCGAGAAGAACGAAGTGTTGTTTGCTTCGCTGACGGTCGGCGGCGAGACCAAGAAATATTATCGCTTCCAGACCCCCGATGACGCGGTCGTCGACTACTACGACGAGACCGGCAAGAGTGCGAAAAAATTCCTGGTGCGCAAGCCCGTCAACAACGCGATCATGCGCTCCGGCTTCGGCGGGCGCCGCCATCCGATCCTCGGTTATGTGAAGATGCATACCGGTGTAGACTGGGCCACCGCCTACGGCACCCCGATCTTCGCCTCCGGCAATGGCGTCGTCGAGAAAGTCGGCTGGGAAGGCGGCTACGGCAAATACGTCCGCCTGAAACACAATAATGGTTACGAGACGGCCTATGGTCACATGTCAGCCTTCGCCAAGGGCATGGAAGTCGGCAAGCGGGTGCGCCAGGGCCAGGTGATCGGCTTCGTCGGATCGACCGGCATGTCGACCGGCGCCCACGTCCATTACGAAATCCTGGTCAACGGACGCTTCGTCGATCCGATGCGCATCAAGCTGCCGCGCGGCCGCTCGCTCGAAGGCGCAGTCATGACAGGCTTCGAGAAGGAACGCGATCGGCTCGACGCGATGATGGCCGGCCGCGGCGGTAGCGCGCGCATTTCCGACGCTACCGGAACTCCGCGGCAGGTGCAGCAGGTCAGCAACCGCTAAGGCTGGCCGGCGAGGCTGGCGCAGACCAGGAAGACAATCCCGATCGCGGTAAGACCGAAAGCGACGGCTGCCAGCGGCAGCAACATGTCGATGGCCGCATGCGCGCCGCGCAGCTTGGCACCCCAGACCGCGAAATCGCCCATCTTCCAATCGTGAAACGCGACCTCTTGCGGATGCGGTTGATGGGCCCTCCGGTGTTTTTTCCAAACCAGCGACAGCAACCAGGGAACCATGACCGCCACAAAGAGCAAAACGCTGACCATCGCCAGCGAAAGCCCGATATCATTGGAAAGCCCGATGCCATTCTTGCGGTCGAAGAAGAGCCAGGCCGCCAGCGCGAACCAAGCGACAAGGACGACGGCGGCTCCATAAATCCGCGGGTGAAGCTGATCGAATACCGGCCGGTTGTGGGCAACAAGTTCCCTGCTCATGAAAACCGCCTTCCGGATTTGATTGGGATCGGGGCCGGCTTCATTCGCTATGCGGAGGCGCAACCCCCTACATTGCCGCGAGCCAAGCTTCGCAGCCACCCCCGCGTCGGGGAGCGCACGCCGCTTGCAAACCGACCATTCCGAGGAAAACGGACGCTCCCCGCCGCTGGTTTCATTAAAATTTCATCACGGGCCGAGGAACCGGCGCGGCGATTAACCGGTTGATCCTGCAGGAACCTTCTCACGGAGGGTGTCATGGATAATTGGACGAACGCAAAATGGTGCGACGTCGCCAACCTGATCCTCGGCGCATTCCTGTTCTTTTCGCCCTGGATATTCGGCTTCGACGCCGGAAAGGTCTCTCAGAACGCCTATATCGCCGGCATCGTGATCGCCGTGCTGGCGATCGCAGCCCTTGCGGCATTTGCGGTCTGGGAGGAGTGGCTGAACCTCATCGTCGGCTTGTGGGTCCTGGTCTCGCCTTGGGTGCTGGGCTTCTACGGAACCACCCGCCCGATGGCGGTCCACGTCGTGGTTGGCATCGTGGTGGCAGTGCTGGCTGCGGTCGAAATATGGATGACGTCACAGGCCCCGCCGCGGCTCACCGCGAACCGCTGAGGCGTGCTGAGGCGTTGCGTCCCCTGCCCACCGCCTTCGGCGGGCAGGGACGCTGGCTTTGCGTAAGGGGGTAACCGATGAGACGCGTCACACGAGACGATGTCAGCAAGGCGGTCGCGGGCGCCGACGATGTCACCATCGCAGAGATCATCGGGACCGGCGCGACCGTAGACGAGTTGGCGGAGGCCCAGGCCTGGCTCGCCAATGACGAGCCGTTGCTGAATGCCGGCAAGCCGCTGGCGACCGGCCGCATTCGCGAACTCGTCGATATCCTCTCCGAGCTTGAGCCGAGCGAGGACGAGGAAACAGGTCCCACGGTCAGCCAGGAATGACAACCGGGACGCCCCCTGCCATTGCTGGAGCGCATCCCGGTCACCCTCCATCGCACGCATCGAAAACCCTAGTGCAGCTTGCGCTTCGGCGGCGCCGCCTCGAACTGGGCGATCTCCGCGGTGTTCGGCGCCTTGCCGTTGAAGGTCAGCACGTTGCCTTTGGCGGAGATGACCACGCGATCGCCGTCCTTGACCTCGCCGGCGAGGATCATTTCCGCCAGCGGGTCCTGCAGATTGCGCTGGATCACCCGCTTTAGCGGCCGCGCGCCATAGGCGGGATCCCAGCCCTTGCCGGCAAGCCAGTCGCGTGCCGCGGCATCGAGCGTAAGCACGATCTTGCGCTCCTCCAAAAGCTTTTGCAGCCGGGCGAACTGGATTTCGACGATCCGGCCCATCTCGCTCTTCTGCAAGCGGTGGAACAGGATGATCTCATCGACGCGGTTGAGGAATTCGGGGCGGAAATGCGCCCGCACCATCCCCATCACCTGCTCGCGCACCGCGGAGGTGTCCTCGCCTTCCGGCTGGTTGACCAGAAATTCCGAACCCAGGTTCGAGGTCATGATGATCAGCGTGTTGCGGAAGTCCACGGTGCGGCCCTGACCGTCGGTCAGGCGGCCGTCGTCGAGCACCTGCAGCAGCACGTTGAAGACATCGGGATGCGCCTTCTCGATCTCGTCGAACAGCACCACCTGATAGGGCCGCCGCCGCACCGCTTCGGTGAGCGCACCACCCTCGTCATAGCCGACATAGCCCGGAGGCGCGCCGATCAGCCGCGACACCGAATGCTTCTCCATGTATTCGGACATGTCGAGGCGGACCATCGCGGTCTCGTCGTTGAACAGGTATTCGGCGAGCGCTTTGGTCAGCTCGGTCTTGCCGACACCGGTCGGCCCCAGGAACATGAACGAGCCCGTGGGGCGGTTCGGGTCCTGCAACCCTGCGCGCGAACGGCGCACCGCGGTTGCGACCGCATGCACGGCCTCGGACTGCCCGACCACGCGCTGGCCGAGGCTGTCCTCCATTTTCAACAGCTTGTCCTTCTCGCCCTGCAGCATCTTGTCGACGGGAACACCGGTCCAGCGCGACACCACCTGCGCGATGTGGTTGGCGGTGACGGCTTCCTCCATCATCTCGCCGACATTTTCCTTGGCCTCGATCTCGGCGAGCTTCTTTTCAAGCTCGGGGATCTTGCCGTAGGCAAGCTCGCCCGCGCGCTGGAATTCGCCGCGGCGCTGCGCATTGGCAAGCTCAATGCGCAAGGCATCGAGCTCACTCTTGAGTTTCTGCGCGTTCGACAGCTTGTTCTTTTCCGCATTCCAGCGCGCAGTCAGCGCCGCGGATTTCTCCTCGAGATCGGCGAGTTCCTTCTCCAGCGTCTGCAGGCGGCTCTTCGAGCCGGCGTCGCTTTCCTCTCTCAACGCCTCCTGCTCAATCTTCAGCCGGATGATTTCCCGATCCATCGAATCGAGTTCCTCTGGTTTGGAATCGACCTGCATTTTCAGCCGCGCCGCGGCCTCGTCCATCAGGTCGATGGCCTTGTCCGGCAGGAAGCGGTCGGTGATGTAGCGGTTCGACAGCGCGGTCGCCGCGACCAGCGCGGAATCGGCGATGCGCACGCCGTGATGCTGCTCGTATTTGTCCTTCAGCCCGCGCAGGATCGAGATGGTATCCTCGACCGAGGGCTCGTTGACGTAGATCGGCTGAAAACGCCGCGCCAGCGCAGCATCCTTTTCGACATGCTTTCGGTATTCATCGAGCGTGGTCGCGCCGATGCAGTGCAGTTCGCCCCGCGCCAGCGCAGGCTTGAGCAGGTTGGATGCATCCATCGCGCCGTCCGCCTTGCCGGCGCCGATCAGCGTGTGCATCTCATCGATGAAGAGGATGAAATTGCCGTCGGCGGAGGTGACCTCCTGCAACACGGCCTTGAGCCGCTCCTCGAACTCGCCGCGGTATTTCGCGCCGGCAATCAGCGCACCGAGATCGAGCACCAGCAATCTCTTGTCCTTCAGGCTGTCCGGCACGTCGCCATTGACGATGCGCAGCGCAAGACCCTCGACGATCGCGGTCTTGCCGACGCCGGGTTCACCGATCAGCACGGGATTATTCTTGGTGCGGCGGGATAGAACCTGAATCGTCCGCCGGATCTCCTCGTCGCGCCCGATCACGGGATCGAGCTTGCCGTCGCGCGCTGCCTGCGTCAGGTCACGGGCGTATTTCTTCAGCGCGTCATAGGCGTTCTCGGCCGTAGCGGAGTCCGCGGTACGACCCTTGCGCAGGACCTCGATCGCAGCATTCAGGTTTTGCGGCGTGACGCCGCCTTTGCTGAGAATGCTGCCGGCTGCGCTATTTTTCTCAAGCGCCAGGCCGAGCAGCAATCGCTCGACGGTGACAAAACTGTCGCCGGCCTTCTCGGCCGCTTTTTCCGCAGCGTCGAAGGCACGCGCGAGCTCCGGCGCGAGATAAATCTGGCCTGCACCGCTTCCCGACACTTTCGGCAGCTTGTTGAGCGCGTCCTCGGTCGCTTTCAGGATCGCGCGGGAATTGCCCCCGGCGCGATCGATCAGCCCGCCGGCGAGCCCCTCGCTGTCATCCAGCAGCACTTTGAGCATGTGCAGCGGCGAAAATTGCTGATGCCCGTCGCGTGTCGCAAGCGATTGCGCCGACTGGATGAAGCCGCGCGCCCGCTCGGTGTATTTTTCAATATTCATCAGGATTTCCCTCAGCCTGCCGCTCAGCCCCGAAGGCACTGTTACGGCATCTTCATTGGGTTTCCGCGCAGCCGCATCGACGTTCCTCAACCAGCCGGCGGTCGGATCGGCCGACGGTCGCGCCGGCCTGGGGCAAATGTGGGAAGGGGCTTATCGAAACGGAAGAGGCGCCTTCACAAATTCGTGTGCGGTGGCGCGAGCCTCCGGAATCTCTTAAGAAACCTGATGTCCATGACCCCGCCCGCAAAGATCACCGGCCTTTACCGCTACCCTGTCAAAGGCCTTTCCCCGGAGCCTTTAACCAATGTAGGCCTTGGCGTCGGCGAGATGCTCCCCGCCGACCGCCGTTATGCCATCGAGAATGGGCCCAGCGGCTTCGATCCGGCCGCGCCTGCCTGGCTGCCAAAAGCTCATTTCCTGATGCTGATGCGGGACGAATGGCTGGCGGCCCTGCACACGCATTTCCAGGATGCAAACCACACCCTGACCATCCGCCGCAACGGCGAGATTTTGGCCGAGGGCGATCTCGAAACCGCCGAGGGGCGGGCCGCGATCGAGCGCTTCTTCGCAGCCGCGTATGCCGGCGAGATCAAGGGACCGCCCAAGATTCTCGCCAGCGCGGGCCACCGGTTTTCCGACGTCGCCCGCAAAGTCGTTTCGATCATCAATCTCGGCAGCCTCCAGGCGATCGAGGACATGATCGGACAACCGGTCCACCCCCTGCGCTTCCGCGCCAACCTCTATGTCGAGGGCTGGCCGGCCTGGCACGAATTGGAACTGCTCGGCCAGACGCTGGCGATCGGTGATACCAGGCTCAAGGTCGTAAAACGGATCACGCGCTGCGCTGCCATCAATGTCGATCCCGAGACCGCCGCACGCGACCTCGCCATCCCGCAGGCGCTGCAGCGGCGTTTGGGCCATGCCGACTGCGGCATCTATGCCGAGGTGATCCATGGCGGCGAGATTGCGCTCGGAGATGCGATCGCGGTGGAGCAGCCGGAATTGCTGTGAGGTTTTTCGCTTCCCGATCATGAGCGTCATCTACACCATCAAGCCATAACTCAACATCCTCGCGGCGCAACGCGCCCGAGTTCTTGCGTTTGTCACCCTCGACATAAAGAGGGTACAGGGAATGCCGGGTGCGCGCTGCACCCGCGATCTCGCGTGCAAAATTGCGCAAAGAAGCGCACACGAGCATACAGGTTCAGCGGAGGCAATCCGGCATTCCCTGCGCAATGGCTCTACGGCTTATGCCGCGCTCTCCCCGGCGACGAATTCGTCTTGTCACCGTCGTCAGCGGATTGATGGCTCGCCTAAGCCCGGTTGGGCCGGCACGCCTCCGCGGACTTGGCGCCAGCAACGGGCGTCAGGACCACACGGTTTTGCCGTACGCGAATAGCGCCGTTCGTCTTGCGCGCTGTGAACCGCTCACGAGTTTGACCTCGCCCTGCAGCCACCTTGCGCGCCGACGCACCCGCGTCCACCACATCCCATCCCGCGTTTCGTGACGACTCGCGATCCGCCCTCATGTGGGACAGGACGCGGGAATAAGTGGAGGTGATTTGCCCGACGGCACAAGCGAAATATTTTTTGCGTGCGGGCTGGACAGAAATTGGCGAACTTTGCCTGTCGGGCAAATCATTTGTGCGCAAATGAAGCGAGCGAGGGACTTATAGCCGCGCGGGATCCCACCCCGACCGCCTTTTTTCGAACCCCGATATTCCTGTTGCGCGAGTCGACTGTTCGCGGCATCAACGGTCACTGGCACCAGTGCATGCGAAAATGGGACATTCGATTCACGACAAGACACTTGATGCGAAGAAGGCTCGCATCCTCATCAATGCGCTGATCGATTGCGCAAGGGCAGGCGTCAGGTCGAGCTTCTCCATCAAGGAGATGATTTGCGGCATCTCGCTTTATCTGGAATGCGGGAAGTTTAACCGGGAGAACTGGCGGACCTATCACCGCCTCAGCGACGCCGCCAAACAGATCCGGGACGCGGGCGACAAAGACTGGAAGCGGCACGTCACGTTTGAGCACGCCCGCCCGATCAACGTGATGTATCGGATGCTGCTGGATGAACGGGCAACGCTGACCCTTGTGCGAGCTGCCATCATCATCGGCGAATATCCGCCGGTCCTGATTACGGTGGCAGAAGAACTGCGGATGGCGAAGCTTGGCTTCATGCATGACGGCGTGCCCGAACAGCGATACGCCCACATTCCGATTTCCGGTTTCAGTCTGCGCTCCGAGGTAGCAGCGGCGAAACCGCTCCGCACGGGTGGTGGCTAGGAATTGTGAGCAGGAGAATCTGATCTCTACTCGGCCGCGCCGTCCGACAGAACGGAGAAGTCCTTTGACTTCTGGCCGTCTTCGAGTTCCGCAAATCCTTCCGCAGCCATGCCGCGCTTGAGCAATTCCCGTATGGCTGCGGCCCGGCTTGGCATCCGCTTTGTAAAACGCCAGGTGTCGACCACCCGGAGTTCCGCCTGCGTGAGCATGATTTGGAGCCGCTCGCCTCGATTGAGCTGACCCATCTGAAGCTCCTCCTGTGCGCGCCCGGTTGTAAGAAGCGCATCATGAGCTCCTTACTGTTTATACTCATTAACCTAATTTTTCGGGTTAGACAAATAGAGCCACAAAGGCATTAAACACGCCACTAACCCATTGGACTTACTATGTTTTTGTTGAGTTTCGGCCCTTTGAAGCGCAACCTGTCGGCGTAAAGGGGACGGAAAAAATGCCAATTCAGATCGAATATGGAGGCGTCGGACTGGCCGAGGCCGATCACCGGATCGCAAACAATCTGGCTAGCCTGAGCAGCGTCATTCGCCTTCAGCGCGACGCCATTTCCAAGAGCGGCAAAATCTCTACGACCGAGCAGGTTTGCGGGTTGCTCGACGATCTTCACGCACGGATCGAAGTCACCGCGAAACTCCATAAGTCACTGGCGCAAACCGCCAACAGCAACGGCGTAAACCTCGGCGATTTCCTGGAGGAAATTTCCGAGATGATCAGCGCGCTCAGCCCGGACGGCAGGGTGAACCTGACGTTCGATCATGCTTGCGGCGGCTGCATCGACCCGCGTCACGCACTTCACGCAGGACTTATCACTGCCGAGCTGCTTACAAACGCCAGCAAGTATGCGCATCCGGCGGGCCTGGTTGTGAAGGTGAATGTACGCTGCGAGACGAATGACGACGGATCATTCGTGGTGGAAGTGACGGACGACGGCGTCGGCTTCCCAGAGCATTTCGATCCTGCCACCGACGGAGGGCTGGGTTTTCAGCTCATGCGAGCGTTGGCGAATGGGCTCGATGCCAAACTTCAGTTTGAGCATGACAGTCTTGGTGTCTCCGCCCGCCTCGTTAAGCCAGCACATTTGCAATCGCGAAGGCACTAATCGCGATGAGATACAAGGGATACGAATACAACGTGGTTCAAACCGCGAACCCGACCGGATGGAAGTGGACCGTCCGGCTGGACGAAACACGCACCAAGATGGGGACCGCGTTCAGCCGTGATACTGCGATCGTCTTTGCCGAACGGACCATCGAAAGCCTGCCAAACCGAAAGCGGCCGGTCGGAATAGCGGGGGGGGGGAGCATGGCTAGACTTGAGATCAAAGCTCGAAACTAGCGCGATCCTTCCGGTATTCGGCAAGCCGGTTTGCCGCTATCATTCATGCTCAGGGGCGTGCAATGACCATTCACAGGCTGCTACAAAACGTCCCATTAGGGCCGGAGGACATTGATCGCCTCGTGACCACCTACGAGCAAACCTTGCGGGCGATTGGCCTGTCAGATCGCAGCGATCCGCTAACAGAGATAGTCGCACGGAAAATAATCGAGATCGGTCAAACCGGCATTTGCGATCCGGTGCAGATTTCGAAACAGGCAATAGAAGCCATCGGCGCCCTATAGGCACAGCAATAAAAAGGGTCGCAGCCGGAACGAATCCCCGCCGCCCGCGTGATCTCTCCAAGGGCGGGCAAAAAACGCATGGGGAACTGCATGTCTGGCAAACGACCCAAGTTCCCATCTGAAAGCGTCATCGGCGATCTTTGTCTCGCGCTCACCATCGCGAGCGCCAATATGTTGATCGTTTTGGGGGTGGCTATCGCGTTCAGCATTATCTGAACGACAATCAGAGCTATCGGATTCAGGGCCGCTTTGATTTTAAGGCGAACAGCGGATTTGCGGTTACGTCACGGCCGTTTCGGCGACGCGATCGATGCATTCGCGTGGCGTGTTCGAACTAATTGGATGGACTGTCTGCATGGTTGCGGCCTTATGCCGAGTAGCGTGGTCGGTCGTGATGATGACACCCCAACAACGTGAACCAAACGAAGTACCCCGTCCGCAGGGGCGCCGCGGACGGGGCTCGCAGGAGAGGGCATCGACTTGGGGGCAGCGCCCGTGGAGAAGTCTGATCCGGCTTTATGGAACTGTCTGTACGTCAGCGGACTCGTCACCGATCTAAAAATTCTCCCGGGCTGCAACGGGCATTCCCGTTCCGTGTCCTCTTAGCCGGACACCGTGAAAATGAATCCACGCTGGAATTCGCGGCCACGGTTCACCCGTGCATCCACATCCAGGCGATGCTTCCGATCAAGGCCAGGAACGCCGTCATCGCTGCAACGATGAAGCAGCGCTCGACAAAATCCATAGTCGCGAGGTTGCTAGTCGGCTCATAGTCCTCTGTGCCTGTGGGCTGCTCGTCTAGCTGCGCCTTCAGATCCATCATGACACGCTCCTGCTAGGAAAGTGTCAGGGAACAACTGAGCGCGGATGCAAAACGGCCAGCCGAAATCAACTGCCCGCTATGCAGTGAGGTTGGAACCTTGGCAACCGCCAGATCAAGCGATTGTGGTTCCACTCAAGCGCCGCGCTTTCAAAAAACATGAGCAGGCCCACTTCGCGCGCGGGGCCGGTGGCGAAGCAATCCATCGCGCCACCAGCGAGACTGGATTGCTTCGTCGCCTAAACTTCCTCGCGAGCTTCAGTTCGTCGGCATCACGTAGGCGTAGATCCGGCCGCGCGAGATCGGCGCCTCGCGAACCCGGTTGCCGTTATTGCCGGAGATCATGATCGGGTTGCCCTGGGCATCGATGCCGGTGATGATGCCGACATGGCCGCCGCCGCGCCGGCCCATCACCGCGATGGCGCCGACTTGCGGGCCGGATATACGCTGGCCGTAGTGCGCGAACGAGTTCGCCATATCCGAACCGGTGCCGTGATGGCCGGTGTGCTCCAGCACCATGTTCATGAAACGCGCGCACCACAGGCTGCCGCGCCCAGTCGGATTGCCGCCGAGGTAGCGGCGCGCTTCCGACACCAGGCTCGATGAAGATAACCCACTCGACGTGGCCATCGCGCCCGCTGTCTCCGGGGACGAGAAGCCGGATCTCGCGGGAGTCGCGAAGCTGGTTTGGATGCCAGCAAAACCGCGCCCCTGGATCAGCGCCGCACTGCGCTCCCCGCGCGATGTGCGTGCGAAATGCCCGTAGTGCCGTTGATGCGCAAAATGTCGATAGTGCCCGTGATGGAAGTTCCGCCCGGCATATCGGCCCACGTGATGGGCGCGAGCGGAATGCCCTGCGCCGTGATGAGACCGTGCCGAAGCCGGGGTTGCCGACACCGCGAACGCCGCTGAAGACAGGGCCAACGCAGCAACATGGAGTGACCGGCGGAACGTAGAAAACTCGACCATACTCAATCCTTTGTTCGTTTCTTGTTAGCCCCCCAATTCCCGCCGGCGTGCTTAAGCCGACATCCCGGGGCTCGTATGCGAATCGTCCTGTGGCGAGAGAAAGACGCGATGCGGCAGTGCAAGATCAGTTTTGGGGTCATTCGGCGATTATTTGATGGCCAAAAAAGAACCGATCTCGCCGCATTGCGGTCAAGACTATTAACTGCAATTTTCGGAGCCGGCCCAGAGCGCTTTCGAGGAGTGAGGTGGCCACCGGTTCGCGCGAAGAAAACGCTTCAAAACAAGAATCCAACAAGGAGCCGCAAATGCCCCATGCCGTCACCCGCGACAAGGTCCGCCTCTATTTCGAGGAAGCAGGGAGCGGGACGCCGATCATCTTCCTGCACGAATTCGCGGCCGACTACAGCAATTGGGAGCCGCAGATGCGTTATTTCTCACGCGGCCATCGCTGCATCGCCTACTCCGCGCGCGGCTATACGCCCTCCGATGTGCCGCCAACTGCCGACGCCTACACCTACAAGCATTTCTATACCGACGCGCTCACCGTGCTCGACCACCTCGCCATCGCGAAAGCGCATTTCGTCGGCCTGTCGATGGGCTCTTATTCGTCGCTGCAGATCGGGCTGAATGCGCCGCAACGCGCGCTCTCGATGACGCTGGCCGCGGTCGGCTCGGGCTCGGACCTTGAAAATCTCGAAGCCTTCCGCAAGCAGTGCCAGGCCAATGCCGAGCAGTTCGAGACCATCGGTTCGGCGGAAGTCGCCAAAGTCACCCGCGAGGCGCCGAGCCGCATCTCATTCATGCTGAAGGATCCGCGCGGACATGCCGATTTTTATGCCGCGCTGGCGCGGCATGATGCCAAGGGCTCGGCCAACACCATGCGCGGTTTTCAGGGCGGCCGGCCCTCGATCTACACCATGACCGACGCCATCAAGAAGGTCTCGACGCCGGCGCTCATCATTTGCGGCGATGAGGACGAGAACTGCATCGGGCCGAGCCTGTTCCTGAAAGCGCATCTGCCGGCGTCCGGGCTCGCCATGTTCCCGAATGCCGGCCATGTGCTCAACCTCGAAGAGCCGGCGCTGTTCAACGAAATGGTCGAACGCTTCATCGCGCTGGTCGAGGCCAGCCGCTGGGGCATGCGCGATCCCAGGTCGATGATGCCACATTGATCGTCATTCCGGGATGCGCCGATAGGCGCAGGCCCGGAATCCATTCATCCATGCTGCTCGCGGCCCGATGGATTCCGGGTTCGCGCTGCGCGCGCCCCGGAATGACGCCTGTGGCGTCACTTCCCCTTCCCCGCCCTGCTGAGCAAGAACACGCCCTGCTCGCCGAACATGTTCCAGAACCACCACGGCGCGCTCAGCCGCAGCGGCCGGCCATAGAGATCGAGCGCCACCGCGCGCTCCATCTTGACGTTGATCTCGTCGCAGAGCTGGATGAAATCCTTGATCGTGCAGAAATGGATGTTGGGCGTGTCGTACCAGGTGGCGGGGAGGTTTTCGGTGCGCGGCATGTGGCCGCCGATCAACAGTTGCAGCCGCATCTTCCAGTAGCCGAAATTCGGAAACGAGACGATGGCGCGCTGCCCGATCCGCAGCAGATTTTCCAGCACCACCCGCGGCTGCCGCGTCGCCTGCAGGGTCTGCGACAGGATCACGTAGTCGAACGCGTCGTCGGGATAGTTGACGAGATCGGCATCGGCATCGCCTTGCACCACCGCGAGGCCCTTGGCGACACAGCGATTGACGCCTTCGCGCGACAGCTCGATGCCGCGGCCATCGATGCCGCGGTTCTCGAGCAGTTGCAGCAAGTCGCCGTCGCCGCAGCCGACGTCAAGCACCCTTGAGCCGCGCTCGACCATCTCGGCGACGAGCAGATGATCGCTGCGATAATTTTCGGTACGGTGCGGGGTTATGCCGGCAAGCGGCAGCGTCGGTTCGGAAAGCGCCATGTCAGCCGCCCAGCCCCCGCGCCTTGCCGGCGGATTGCAGGAACGCCCGCGAAATATCGAAGAATTCCGGCACGTCAAGCAGGAACGCATCGTGCCCGCGATCGGTCTCGATCTCGGCAAACGACACCCGCGCGCTGGAGGCGTTCAGCGCATGCACCAGCGCCCGCGACTCCGAAGTCGGAAACAGCCAGTCAGAGGTGAACGACACCACGCAGAAGCGGGTCTTGATGCCGCGAAACGCCCGCGCCAGCACGCCGTCATGATCGGCGGCGATATCGAAATAGTCCATCGCCCGCGTCAGATAGAGATAGCTGTTGGCATCGAAGCGCTCGACAAAGGACGAGCCCTGGTAGCGCAGATAGCTTTCGACCTGGAAATCCGCATCGAACGAAAACGTCGGCAGTTCGCGATCCTGCATCCGCCGCCCGAACTTGCGGTGCAGAGCTGCGTCCGACAGATAGGTGATATGGCCCGCCATCCGCGCAACGCCGAGGCCGCGGTGCGGATGCGTGGCCTGATCGGCGTAGCGTCCACCATGCCAATCGGGATCGGCCATGATGGCCTGGCGACCGAGTTCATGAAACGCGATGTTCTGGGCCGAGTGGCGCGTGCTGCAGGCGATCGGAAGCGCGGAAAAGACGCGCTTCGGATAGGCCGCGGTCCACTGCAGCACCTGCATGCCGCCCATCGAGCCGCCGGTAACGCACAGCAGCGTGTCGATGCCGAGACGGTCAAGCAGCATGGCCTGCGCGCGCACCATGTCCGGAATAGTGATGATCGGAAAATCCAGGCCCCACACCTTGCCGGTGGCAGGATTGGTCGAGGCTGGCCCCGTCGAGCCCATGCAGCTGCCGATGACGTTCGAACAGATGATGAAATATTTATCGGTGTCGAGGGGACGGCCGGGGCCGACCATGACTTCCCACCAGCCCGGCTTGCCGGTGACGGGATGCACATTGGCGACGTGCTGATCGCCGGTCAGCGCATGGCAAATCAAAATGGCGTTGGAGCGGCCGGCATTGAGTTCGCCGTAGGTCTGGTAGGCGATCTGGAACGGCGACAGATCGATGCCGCAATCGAGCTTGAGCGGCTGGTCGGCGCCAAACAGCGCGATCTGCGAATTCGGATGGTCCGCCTCGTGCGCGCGCTCCTCGGTGTGGATCGCAGGACTTGATATCGCAGGACTTGGTATCGCAGGACTTGGTATCGCAGGACTTGGTATCGATTGTATGATCTTCATAACCGACCCCTCGACGGGAGGGCTCCCGATCCACCACAGAAATCAGGCACAAAAAAACCCGGCCTGAACAAAGGTTCGGCCGGGATCACTTCTGTCCCCGGCCTGTTTAGCGAGTTGTTTAACGTGGCTGCAAGCCGGCCGGCTCAAATGACCACGGAACCCAGCGAAACTAGTCTTCGGCGGGGTCTTCGTCAAGGCAAGGGCTTGGTTAACCGCATGGCGCACTGCGGCGACGGGTAAGGATTTTTCGATGTTTCTCTTTGCTTTCGGGGCCGGTCTTACCTAATCAATGCCGTTGCTTGCCGGTCGGATCAGGCCGATTGGCATTGAAGGCTTTGAAGATGTCTAAACCCCCCGGTCCGCCGTCGCTGCAAGAGCTGCGCAAGGAGATCGATTCGATCGACGAGCAGGTGCACCGCCTCCTGATGGCGCGCGGCGACATCATCGATCGGCTGATCCAGGTCAAACAGACCCAGGAAGTGGGTTCGGCGTTTCGCCCGGCGCGCGAAGCCGACATGATGCGACGGCTGGTCGAGCGCCATCGCGGCATCCTGCCGCTCGACACCGTCGAGAGCATCTGGCGCGTCATCATTTCGACCTTCACCTACGTCCAGGCGCCGTTCTCGGTGCATGCCGACGTCTCCGCCGGCGAATCCGCGATGCGGGATTCGGCACGGTTTCATTTTGGCTTCACCGTTCCCTATATCTCGCATTTCAGCGCGTCCGCGGCGGTCGAGGCTGTCGCAAAGTCGAAGGGCGATCTGGCGCTGGTCTCGGCGACCTCGAGCCGCGCCCCCTGGTGGATCACGCTGGAGGAAAGCGGCGCGCCAAAAATCATCGCGCGGCTGCCGTTCGTCGAGCGTGCCGACCATCCGGCGGCGTTGCCGGTGTTCGTGGTGTCGCGGGTTGCCGACAATGCGATGGTCACCGAGGTCGAGATGTGGAGCATGCGCGTCTCCGGCTGGAGTGCCGAGATCGCCCGCGCCTTGTCGCCGCTGGCCGAAATCGTCGCCGTGCCGGATACCGCTTTCGACGGCGCAGCGCTTTTGGTATCGATTGCCGGCGCCAACCGCCTGGAAAAGATCAAGGCGGCGCTGATCGAGGCTGGCGCGTCGGTACGCTCATCGGCCCTCGTCGGCAGCCATGCAACGCGCTATACGGTGCCCCTGAACGGATCGGTTAAATCTTAAGGCCGTCCGCGATTTCCGGAGTTGAAGATGTCCCGCCCCGTGCCGAACCCCGGCATTCTCGATATTGCGCCCTACACGCCCGGCAAGAGCCCGGTGCCGGAGCCCGGCCGCAAAGTGTTCAAGCTGTCGGCCAATGAGACGCCGTTTGGACCTTCGCCCAAGGCGGTCGTGGCCTATAAAGTAGCCGCAGCGCATCTGCACGACTATCCGGAAGGCACCTCGCGGGTGCTGCGCGAGGCGATCGGGCGCGCCTTCGGACTCGACCCCGACCGCATCATTTGCGGTGCTGGTTCAGACGAAATCCTCAATCTTCTGGCGCACACCTATCTCAGCCATGGCGACGAGGCGATCTCCACCACCCACGGCTTTTTGGTCTACCCGATCGCGACCATGGCGAGCGGCGCCAGGAACGTGGTTGCGCCCGAGACCGACTTCACCGCCGACGCCGACGCGATCCTGAAATTGGTGTCGCCGCGCACCAAAATGGTGTGGCTTGCCAATCCGAACAACCCGACCGGGACCTATTTGCCGTTCGACGAGGTCAAGCGGCTGCGCGCAGGCCTGCCGCCGCAGGTGCTGCTGGTGCTCGACGCCGCCTATTCCGACTACGTGTCGCGCAACGATTACGAGCGCGGCATTGAATTGGTGGCAACATCAGACAATACCGTGATGACCCACACCTTCTCCAAGATCCACGGGCTCGCCGCGCTTCGCGTCGGATGGATGTTTGGTCCCGCCCATATCGTCGACGCCGTCAATCGGATTCGCGGCCCCTTCAACGTCTCGACCCCTGCGATGCTTGCGGCCGTCGCGGCGCTCGAGGACACCGCGCATCTGGAGATGTCGAAGGCGCACACCGAAAAATGGCGCAACTGGCTCACCGAGGAGATCACCAAGCTCGGACTGAAGGTGACGCCGAGCGTGGCGAATTTCGTCCTGATCCACTTCCCGCTTGAGAAGGGTAAGACCTCGGCCGAGGCCGACGCGTTCCTCACCAGGCGCGGCCTGGTGCTGCGTGCACTGAACAATTACCGCCTACCGCACGCCTTGCGCATGACCATCGGCACCGAGGAAGCCAATCGCCTCGTGGTCGAGGGCTTGCGTGACTTCATGGCCGTCAAATGAGCGCGCAAGTGAGCGCCACCCCGCAGTTCGAAAAGATGGCGCTGATCGGCTTCGGTCTGATCGGCGGCTCGATCGCGCGCGCCGCCCGCGAACAAGGCCTGGCCGGAACTATCGTCACCACCGCGCGCTCGGCAAAAACCCGCGCGCGGGTCACCGAGCTCGGTATCGTCGATGCCGTGGTCGAGACCAATGCCGAGGCCGTCAAAGACGCCGACCTTGTCATCCTCTGCATTCCGGTCGGCGCCTGCGGCGCGGTCGCCGAGGAGATCGCGCCCTGCCTCAAGCCGGGCGTGATCGTGTCCGACGTCGGCTCGGTCAAGGGCGCGGTGGTCAAGGACATGGCGCCGCACTTGCCCGGGGCAGCGCATTTCGTGCCGGCGCACCCTGTCGCGGGCACCGAGCATTCCGGTCCCGATTCCGGCTTCGCCGAACTGTTCATCAATCGCTGGTGCATCCTGACGCCTCCGGAAGGCACCGACGCGGGCGCGGTCGAAAGATTGCGCGCCTTCTGGGCGGCACTCGGCGCCAAGGTCGAGATCATGACGCCCGACCACCACGATTTGGTGCTCGCCATCACCAGCCATCTACCGCATCTGATCGCCTATACCATCGTCGGCACCGCCGACGAGCTCGCCCAGGTCACTTCGTCGGAAGTGATAAAATTCTCCGCCGGCGGTTTTCGCGACTTCACCCGGATCGCGGCCTCTGACCCTACGATGTGGCGCGACGTCTTCCTCGCCAACAAGGAGGCGGTGCTGGAAATGCTCGGCACCTTCAACGAGGACCTCTCGAAGCTGACGCGGGCGATCCGCCGCGGCGACGGCGAGGCGCTGTCCGAGCATTTCACGCGCACCCGCGCCATCCGCCGCGGCATCGTCGAGATCGGCCAGGATTCGGCCGCCCCCGACTTCGGTCGTCCGCACGCGCAACTGACGAGGAAGCCGGGCTGAGGGTCGCTGAAGCGGGGGACGACTTCTGTCCGAGAAATCATCCCGCTCTTTCTTTTTTCGGATCGCGCTTTATTGGAACGGGTAGTAGCGGAGCTGACTCATGACGATGTTGTCGTCCGTTTTCGGCGCGCCGCCGACACCGGCGAAGGCAAGGCGCTGATTGTAGGAATACTGCACACCGGCTTTAACCGTGCCGTAAGCGCCCTGGTAGAGCGTGTCGTAGAAGCCGGCCGTGATCTGCCGAATCTCACGGGTATTGCCGTTGCAGGTCGCAGCCGGCGAATTCTCGACGTTGCAGCCGGTGTTGTTGTAGAGCGGGTTGCCGTAGCCGAACGGCACCGTGCCGACGTCGGCAAACGCCGCCTTGGTCTTTTCCAATCCGGCGTAGGCGTAGATATCGAGCGTCGGCAGCGTGTGCCAAATCAGACCGACGGCGGCTGAGGTGATCGTCAACGGCAGGATCGTGCCGTCCTGCGCCAGCGTCGCATCCGGGAAGGGAGTGGCCGTAAAGCGGCCGAGCGCACCGTGGGCACCATAGACCTGTAGCTCCAGCGTCTTGGGAATAAGTTCGGCATTGATGTGGCCGCCGAAGCTGCCGGTGTCATAGGTGTGGTTGGCGAAATTGAAACGATCGAAGAACTGGCGATAGAGTCCCCACGCCTCGATGTGCAATCGGTAAGGCCCAAGCCGCGGGTCCCATGCCGCCTTAACCGTGAAGTCCGGGACCTGGTTCAAGCTCACATTGTTCGCGTTGTTGAAGAAGCTGCCGCCGGGACCGGTCAGGTTGACCAGCAGGTTCGGGTTCAGCACGCCTTGAGGTCCGATCGCCGGCGTGCCGACAGTCGGCGTGTTGCCGCCGAAGAAGGAGGTCTGGGGATTTTCGGCCGACGCCGCGATCTGGAACTCCGGTCCGATATTCTGCCAGACGCGAATGCCGGGCTGGCGCGCGGCAAGGAAGCCGGGAACGGATTCGAAATCGATCACGCCCGGCGCGTCAACGCCGTGCGGATCGATGCCGGCCTTGCTCGGCGCATTGAGCGACCAGGTCTGGCCGGCGAGCACATGGAAGCCGAGATCGGTTCGATCGATCTCGAGCGACATCTGGCGCATGCGCGGGTTGAACGAGTTGGTCGCGACCGAGTTCGCGGTCTGCGCCGCGCCCTCGAAGTCGATTTCGCCGTAACCGGCTAGATGGGTGTCCGCCCCCACATTGCCCTCGGCCAGAACCGAGAAACGGCTCTGGCGCGCGGAGAAGCGCGATTCCGGTGTGTTGAAGTTCTTGCTCTGCCCGAACGGAATGAAGTTGTAGATCGAGCCGGTATCGGAAGCGAGGTTGCGGGTCCGATAGATGTTGGTGAGATCGATCCAGCCGCCGAACGTCAGCGTAACGCCCTTGTAGCAGACCTTTCCGGCCGGACATGCATCGACCGGCGCAGCCTTGTAGGCGGTCGGCGTCTGACTGATCGCTTTGGCCTGCGCTTCGATGGCCCTTTCCTTTCGTCCCTGATCGTCCACCCGCTGCTCAAGCTGCTTCAGCTTGGCCTTGAGGACGCGAATCTCGGATGCCGCATCATCATCCGCAAAAGCCTGGCTTGCCGCGACGAGTGCCCCGCCGACAAGTACGCATTTGAGTAATCTCACTTGAACCTCCCGCCCGGGAGAAAGCGATCCCCTTCGCACATCGCACCTTGGTCAGGTGTGTGCCTGCTTCCTCCGATCGAGAGACTTGAGTTCGGCCACCAATATTCGCGCGCGTGAAAACTTTTCTCTTCACGTTTTGCTCGCGATTATTTGCGGGAATTTTTTTGCCAAATCCTGATCGCTTCGCAAAATGCGAAAATGATTTGGAACGAAAGAGGGGCTCAGCCGGGCACGACTGAGCCCCAGTTTGGAGGCATGACAGGAGACGGGTTGTTGTTGTTGTCGCTGGCGGGCCAAATGGCCCTCAGTAGCGCTTGGCCGGCGTGTGTACGGCGAGAGTCTTGTGCCGCTTGACCGTCATCTGCATGGCGGCCACATCGCCGCCACCGCGGAAGTTCTGCGATGCCATCGCATCCGCGGGTCGCGTCGAGCCGAGGCCGAGATCACCGTTCGGATGATAGAAGGCGTAGGCGCCGGGCTCCTGGATTGCTTGCTGCGCAGCGACCGGCGCTGCCGCCGCCGCGGATAGGATGAACGCCGCACTAATCAGTTTGAATGTCGTCATCAATCTTCTCCCCTCGTATCGGCCGCACAACTGCAGGCCGTTCTGAGGACAAGAGTGACATTTAGGCCGCCGCATTCCCGGCGCAGCTGATAATGCCGATCACGGTTCGGCGATCAACGCGTTATTAAGCATTCTCAAAACAGCGGCGGGACCTGCGCCACCTTGAGCGGACCGAGATACACCGTGCCATCGACAAAGCGCAGCGGGAATGCGCGCGCCTTCCTGCCTTCCAGCACGGCTTCGGTGCCGAGCGAGTTGATCCCGGCGGCGACACCGACATTGGCGTTCTGCTTGACGACTTTGCCAAGACCGGGAATGGCGCGGTCCAGCGCGCCGAACAGGTTGTTGAGATCCTGTGTCTTGACGCCGGGCGCGACGCGATCGAGCGTCGCCTGCGGCACCCCCTCGTCCAGCATTTTCTCGATGCCGAGCGCGGGGATCACTTTCTCGAGGCCGGCAACCGTCATCTGCAATTCGCCGTCGATGCGCCCCTGGGCGTTGAGACCAAGCGTGCCGGCCGCGACCGCGATCAAATCACCTTGCTGGATCCGCGACTGCACGATTTCGACATGGCCGCCCGCGGCCTGGATTTCGCGAAACCGTTCCGGCCAGGGTTTTGGCGAGAAATCCTTCAGACCGCTCAGCATCATCCGTGCGTCGGCATCGAACGGCTCGGCAAGCAGCGGATGCAGGCCCTGGATGCTGCCGCCCCCGATTTTCGCGACCGTCTCGATTGTCGGATGATCCGTCGGCGATCCATCGGCGAGACGGCCGTGCAATTCGACGTGCTTGGCGCCCGCAAGCGGCGTTTGCATCGAACCGTTGACGCGGTCGATGGCGGGATCATCGAACACGATCGAAGCACGCTGCGGCACGCCGGGCAAGCCGACCACGCTGCTGCGGCCCTTGCTCCAGTTCACGACAAAGGGCCCGCCGCCGCGATCTGAAATCGTCGCCGGCGCGGCGAACTCGGCGATCACCAGTTTTGGATCATAGACCTGCGCGACAACGAGGATTTCGCCGAGCTTGGCCGTGATCGGCGCCTGCGCGCCCGCGGTCTGCGAAATCAGCGACACGCTGGCGTCATCGCATCGGATCTCAAGACGAAACGGGTAGCCCGCGACCGAACGCCTGGCGCAATCGTAGACCCGGCCGGATTTGGCTTCGCGCTCCCGCCAGGCGTCGGCCTGGACGTCGACTTGCGAGGCGGCATAGAACCAGAACGCGCTCCACGCGATGGCCGCGATCAGAAGCAGGACGGGTGCGATGAACAGGCGCCAAAGCGGGCGCCGGCGCGACGGCGCGAACGTGATATCGGACATGCGGCGATCCCTTTGACGGGCAATTTTGTCAATAAAGCGGACGCGCGGGAGCATGATCCGGAAAAGCATGCCCTCGGCTACGACCCGATGGGTGAGGACCGGTTTTCCCTCGCGACAAACGCGGAACGCGTTTGCGCGGAGATCATGCTCGAACAAAAAGATAGAGCGGGATGACGTTTCGACGAAGAGTTATCCTCTTCTCGATATCTCAACCGAATTTTCCCAACTGCAGCAAAATCAGAGCAGCAGAGATCAATGTCTTAGACCCGAAAAATCCAACTATTGAGAGCGAGTCACCCTTGGCGGACCGATCCATCGGCCGCCTTACTTGGCGGCTTTCCTTTAATTCGCCCCTTGCCGCCACACTTCTTGCAAGGTGCGGGATAGATCTTCCTGCCGGGTTGGATCGGCTGCATCACGGTAGGAAAGCCGGTGCCGTTACATGAGTCGCACTTAATTTCGTTTTCGTCTGCCATGGCCAACGACCGCCCTATCGAAATTCACACCTATTGCCTGCCCGGTCCCATCGGCCAGAGCGACGCCAGCAGCCGCCCCAACCCGATTCCCATCGTCGCCCTCATTTCACCCTCATGCGATCCATCGCGCATGCATTTCGCTGTCCTGCGTCGTTAACCTGTAGCGAACGACGTCCCACCGCGCGTCGCCCAGCCAGGTGACACACGGACATTCGCGCCTCGACTGTGTTCTTGCGAGCACACCTCAACCTGCAAATTGCTTGTTCGCCTCCTCACCCGGTCGGGTGATGACGAAGCGACGCGCCATCCGATAAGGCTAGGCTTGAGGTGGAAGATGCTGATTTGCTGCTCGGTCAAATAAAAGGTTCAGCGATGACCAAGCCTGCCGCCGATGGCGCACGCTCACCGATACGCGATCTCACCGAGGAAGAGTGTGCCACGTTTCGGAGATGGGCGAGCGCCTGGTACGTCGTCCATTTATTGCTCTCGTGATCCTGCTCACCGCTGACTTCGTGCGGCAGGATCGGGAGCGCGAGGCAAATGTAACAGCGCAGCATGCTGTTCCGCAGCTCGCTGCCAAGGCGTCAAGTCCGTGAGGAGCTATCTTTTCGACACCGTGTTGCATCGACACTGTCATTTGCCAGGAGATGACGAGCCCTCACCCAATTGGGTGAGGCGCCAATAGTCGGATGGAATTACTATCTTGATGCCGTTCTTAGATTGCGAAGCTTGTTATCGCCAAAAACGCTTGAACACGGTGACCGCACGGAATTGCAGTGAACTTCTCGAGCGAAGAAACCGAAAGTGTTCTCGACCTGATTTACGACGCCGCGGCCGAGAATGATCTATGGAGCGACGCGCTCACTGCGATTGCGGGTCTCACTGGCAGCCAGGGCGGCATCCTTTTCGGTCAATCAGTGACCGCCCAGCGAATCTATTTCGATTTCAATGGTCGCCTGGATGAGGCATGCAACCGCACCTATCGGGATCGGCACATGATCAACCCGTGGTCCGTCGGCATGGAGAACCAGCCGGTCGGACGGCTGGTACTCTCCGATCAGCTTATCCCGCTTTCCGACCTGCGTTCGACGGCATTCTACGACGAGGTGCTGCGACCTCAGGCCGTCTCGCACAACGGAATGATGGCGCTTGCCGCGAGAAATGATTTCAGAGCCGCTTTCAATATTTGCCGAACGGCGCATCAGGGTGCCTTCGACGGCCGCGAGCAGCGCCTGCTGGAGCGGCTGTCGCCGCATCTGTGCCGATCGATTGCGTTGGGATTTCGGATTGACGGCTATTTGGCCATGCGCAATGCAGCATTCGACGTACTTGAACGGCTCGCGGACGGCGTGGTGGTGCTGGACCGCCGCGCGCGCACCGTCTTTGCCAACAAGGCCGCCCGCAAATTCGAGGCGGACGGCATTCTCAATCTGCGGCAGATGCTCTCGACCTATTCCCAAAGCCATTCGAAACGGCTGGCCGAGCTGATCAGCGCGGCACTGCTGGGTGTCCCCGGCGGGACCATGAGCATGCCGCGGCCTGCGGATGGCCGGCTGCTCACGATCCTGGTCTCCTCGATCCGGAGCAGGGATCTAGGCCGCCTGTCGGATGCCGGCCTGAAGGACGTCGCAGTCATGTTGTTCGTGATCGATCCTGCCAACAGGACCTCGATTCCCGTTGCGCAGATCATGGACGCGTACGGCTTGACCCAGGCCGAAGCGCGGGTGGCACTCGCGGCCTCTTCGGGCAGCACGGTCTTGGAGACCGCGCAACTGCTCGGCCTTTCACCCAACACGATCAAGACGCACCTTCGGCGCGTCTTCGCCAAGACCGCCACTGGTCGCCAGGCCGAGCTGGCGCGCCTGATCGCTGCCGTCGGAACCGTGCGCGTCATGGAACCGAACGGTAAGTAATTGGACGCGCGCTGAGTGCCGGATCGACCGCGCTAAAAGGACTTCGCAGCCATCACCACACCGGAGAGTAGCAGAAAGAGTCCGACAATCCGGTTGAACCCCGCAGTGCTCAACCTCTCAAATAGGTGCAATCCCATGTATGCTCCGAGGACTGCCGGTGGCGCATACTGGAAGAGATCCACGGAGATCGTGCCGATAGGACGCAAGAACGCGAGTGCGGCGAACGTACAGAGCTGGTTGATGAGGATGAAGGGTTGCACAAGCGATCGCTGCCGCTCCTTGCTAAAACCTTGCGCCTGACACCAGATTGCAATGAAGGCTCCGGGAAACGCCGCCAGTCCACCAGTCAGGCCGCCGAGGGCGCCCATTGCAATGCGCCCGACGAGCGAGTTGCCGCCGCCGGCACGAATGACCGGCTTGACCATCGCAAGCATGCCATAGGCGATTAAGAGGCCGCCCAGGATCGGCAAATAGATCGTTGTGTGTGCGTGCAACAGCAGGAGCAGCCCGAGCGGCAATGTTGCCAGGCTGCCGACAAGATACGGCACGAGTTCAAGCGACTTGATGGAGCCCCGCAGCCTCCACGTGCAGTAAATTTGCAGCGCGATCGATGCGACTAGCAGGATTTTCACGATGAGGACTGGATCCGGCTCAACATGAAACAGTACGGAGCCGGCCAGCGGCGAGAAGGCAAATCCTGCAATGCTCGAGAACAGCGCGCTGAAGAATACGACAGCGAGTGAAATTTGCGAGGTGAAGGTGGCGTGGAACCAGAGCACGGCGAAAATATAGAATGAAATGCAGACCCACGGTGCGACGGCAGCCTTTTGCGTGTCGCCCTGATTTGGCTGCGAAGTGGGGTCGAGTGGACTCATCTCGGACCTCAATCATTGCGTGTGATATGGAGGTGGTGCTCGTTGCGGCGATCCTGCGAGCCTACGTTGCAGGACCGAGCCGCGAACGCTAAAGCATTCGCCTCTTCGCAGCGTCACCCCTTCGGGTGAAACGCGGGAATTGAATGCTGCTTGTTGCAAGATTTCGTGGCACGCGCTGCTGCCACGTTTTGGTCGCGGTCGTTTTGCCCAAAAGCGAGCAGCCCGGCGAACAGCCTATGAACGCTTGTCGAGGCGTGGCGGCCCGACCGGAATCGACGCCACAAGCCGGGTCAGGGCTGCGGAGGAGCGCACGCCGGCCTTGGCAAACACCTGGCGGGCGTGAGTTTTCACGGTATTCAACGAAACGCCGAGGGCGCTTGAGGTTTCGGCGAGACCAAGGCCGCTGCCCAGAAGCGCGGCGACGCGCGTCTCGGCGGCGGTCAGTCCTACCAGCAGGCGCAGCCGTTCGGCCTGCGCGTCGATGGAGGCCTGCGGATCGACGATCTGGACCATGACGCGCGCGCCACCGTCGATCGCACCCCAGGGCGAGAAGGCCGGCGCCGGCAGCGGCGTCACCTGCACCAGCAGTGCGCGCCGGCCGGACTGACGCTTGATCTGCAGCGTGCCCTCGAGCCACTGCGGTTCGCCGCGCGCCACTGCAAGCGCCTGCTTGATGCTGGACGTCAGCCGCGAGGAATCGTCACGAGTCCGCGCGCCAAGAGTCAGGCGGCTGCCGTTGATGATCAGGAGTCCGTCGCGCTCGCCCAACAGCGCCTCCGCTGGCGGTGTCATCTGCAGAATGCCCCCGTGGCCGTCCAAGAGAATGACGGCGCCCGCCATGCTCGCGAGCAGGTGATCGAGCTCGCGCTGGCCGGCACTCAATCGGCTGGTCAGCAGCGTGAAATCGATGGCGCGAAAGAGATGGGAGACTAGACGGTTGAGACGTGTCGCCGCATGCTCGGCATCGTCCGCCCGCGGCTTCGAAATATTGAACAAGATGCCGCCAACGCCGTTTCGCGACAGATCTGGGTGCCTCACCGCGACGATCTCCGCGATTCCTTGCGGTGCCAGGATGTCGGCATAGAAGGCGCTGCGATGCAGAACCTTCTTTTCAATGAGCGCCTCAGTCGCGAGTGCCTTGCCGACCGGCGCGCGCCCGAACGCGAACGCATAGGCGTTATCGGTGTAGCGCTGCAGAAAGAGCTGGTTCAGGTCCTCGCGCAGGCGTCGGTGAACGATGAAGTTGCCACCCTGCGACGGGGATAGATGCAGCACCATGCCGCTGTCGACGCCAAGGTAGTCGGCAACCAGGTCCAGTGTTCCGGCCCAGAGGTCCGGCCCTATCGCCGCCTGGTAAATTGCAATGACAGTATCCGAATAGCTGGGACGTGCCATGGATGGACCGCCTATGTCGCGCCGCTACACACCGGCCGCCGCTTTCCCGCGGCGCGCCAGACCACACCAAGTTGCGCGTACATCACATTCACAGTCGGTCTGGACACTCACCCAAGCTCATCCGTTCACCTGAGCTATTCAAACGCGTATTGCTGGCCGCGAAGGGCTCTCTCCTAATACTTGCGCATCATGACGCTCTCATATCGGGCCCCCGCGCTCAAGTTGTGCAATTCGGCAGGATGCCTGGATATTGAGCGGCCGATGCTCCGAAATCGCGCCGACGCCTCGTTTCGGCCGTGCCGGCAAGCCGCCCGTCTCGAGCATGGCGCAGCCGCGCCGGCTCGACCGCGCGAAAATCTAACGAGACGCCGCGATTCCCGCGTCACCCGAGTGGGTGACGGGTTTGCCGCTTCGACGGAGGCGAGATGAGAAAACGAAAGGTGCGCTCTGCTTCGAGGGGACGACAAAGCGAGGCACACTCGCAAACAGTCAATTCAGTGATACCGAGTGCCTCGAGGAGGGGGGACCGCGGCCCTCTCGTCGTAGACGCCGCTCATCCGCGTGTCAGGCGCTTCGGAATGACACTTCAACGATCAGTTGCAAGTGCTAGATTTTGCGGTAGTTGGTGCACCGGAGCTCGAACCTGGAACCGTCGATTGAGAGTTATCTCCTCTAATCAAGTTAACGAATTTTCATCGAACTAACCTCCTGCGAAATGTCAGCAATTACCCCCTCCGAATCGGAATCCCAAGGCGACCTTCAAGGCGACCTTTGGGTGTTTGGCTATGGCTCGCTGATGTGGCGGCCCGGCTTTGAGTTCGTCGAACGGGTCCCGGCGCGGCTGATCGGCGAGCATCGTGCACTCTGCGTTTACTCCTTCGTGCATCGCGGCACGCCGGAGAAGCCGGGCCTGGTGCTGGGATTAGATCGCGGCGGCGCCTGCCGCGGCATCGCGTTCCGCGTCGCCGAGAAACACCGCACCTCGACGATTGCCTACCTGCGCGAGCGCGAGCAGGTGACATCGGTCTATCGCGAGGTGACGCGTTCGCTGTGGCTCGAGAATGACCCGCGGCAGCGCGTCAGCGCGCTCGCTTATGTGGTTGACCGCGGCCATGTGCAGTATGCCGGACGGCTGTCGCTTGCCGAGCAGCTTCGTCATGTGCTCCAGGGCCACGGCCGGTCCGGCATCAACCGCGACTATGTTCTTTCGACCGTCAAGGCGATCGAGGCAGCCGGCTTTCGCGACAACCAATTGCATCGGCTGGCGATGATGCTGCACGACGCACATCCGATTCAGCTGCCCCGACCGGGTGAGCAGGAAGCGCCCTAGGGACGGCATTCCGCGACGGTCTGCGCGAAACCGCGCGAGTCAAAATACAAATTACCTCACAGGTAATCGTTCCGCGGCTGCAAACAGTGCATCGCTGCAAGACCTTCATTCGATGCAACATCAAGGGGAAAGAGCATGGATCGTCGTACAGTTCTCGAAGCAGCTGCGATTGGAGGCCTGGGCGCGGCGTCGCCGGCTTCGGCAGCCGCAACCGAATCGAGTACGCGTCAATCGTCAAACGCGGAGCGCCGACCTCATTTCGTCAACGCGCGCGACGGCACCAAGTTGTTCGTACAAGACTGGGGATCGGGACGTTCGATCGTTCTGCTATCACCGTGGGCCCTCAATTCTGACGTTTGGGGCACTCATATCGCCGCCTTTACGGCGCGGGGCTTTCGCTGTGTCGCTCCGGATCGTCGCGGTCATGGTCGCTCGGAAGTTCCCACAAGCGGATACGATCTAGACACGCTTGCTGACGACGTTGCTTCAGTGATCGAGCAACTAGACCTTCAACAAGTTATATTGGTCGCATATTCGATGGGGGCGAGCGAGGCCGTCCAATATCTGGAGCGCCACGGCTCCGCGCGAATCTCCCAATTGGTTCTCTGTGCGCCGGGGACCCCATTCCTGCTCAAGACCGAGGACAACCCCGACGGAATTCCCCCATCGGCCGCAGAAGCGCAGTTCAAAGCAGTCGCGCACGATTTCCCAAAGTGGATTGCGGACAACGAAGCACCGTTTTTCACGCCGGACACGATCCCGGAAACACGGTATTGGATCAAATCAATGATGATGAGCGTGCCGCTTCCGATCGTGCTGGCTACGCTTATCGCTCCCGACCTCCGTTCCGCGATTAGCAAGATCAGGCTGCCGACCCTGATCATCCAGGGAGATAAGGACGCCAGCCATCCCTTGCCAATTACGGGCGCCAAGACCGCTCGCCTCATACCTAATTGCAAATTGGTGGTCGTCGAAGGTGCTCCACACGCCCTCATACTAACTCACCGCGAGCGCTTGCTCAGCGAGCTTCTGGGATTCATAGGCTCGTAATCCTAGGATTAAGGCCGCTGCGATCTGCAGCAGCCTCGTCGTCTGTTCCCTACGAAATCAACTCCTTCTTTACTCGGAAGGTCTCGCGCTGCCTTTCAGCCTGCGGATACGCCAGCCTTTGCCCGGCTTATCCCGAGATTCAAAATGCGATGCAGCAGGTCCGGGTACTCGAGTCCGTCATGCCGAGCCGCCGTGGCGAACTCCTGGCTCTTCGCGATTTCGGGATTAGGGTTCGCTTCAATGAAATACGGAGTGCCGTCGGCAGAGAGGCGAAAGTCGATGCGCGCGTATCCATCGAGGCCCAGCGTTCGGTAGATGCGTTTCGCTATTGCCTGAATACGGGCGGATACCTCCGGCGTAAGGTTCTTGGCCGGCCCATCTACAATTCCGACGCGCTCCTGGTAACCAGTATCGTGCTTTACCTTTTCGGTGGCTATTTGTCGTGCACCCTCGCCGCCCATGGTGCCGAATTGCAATTCCCAAACCGGCAGAACTCGCAGCCGATTGTTGCCGAGCACTCCGACATAGAGTTCACGTCCCTCGATATATTGCTCGGCGATGGCGGCAGTTCCGATCTGCTCGTGGATGAAGGCGACGCGCTCTGCGAGCTTCTCGTCCGTATCGACGACGGATGCCTGCGAGATACCCCAGGATCCATCCTCGTTCAGGCTCTTGACGATCAGCGGCAGCGCAAGACGCGCTGGCCGTTTGACCTTGCGGCGCATCGGGAACACGGCGAAGGCCGGCACTGCGACCCGGCGATAGTGCACCAACGTCTTGGACAGATCCTTGCCGCGCGCCAGGATCAGGCCACGCGGGTTGCACCCGGTATAGGGGATCTGCATCAGCTCGAGATAGCTTGCGATGTGCTGGTCATACACCGGCACGGGCTCATGGTAAAATTGCTCGAGCAACGTGAATACCACGTGCGGCTTGAAACCTTCGATCTCGTCGCGCACCGGCTTGATTTCCTCCTGCACGCCGAGCGGGCGAACTTCATGGCCGGCCGCGCGCAAGGTGCTCACGACGTCGTACTCTGTTTTCCATTCATTGATTTGCCGCGCGGTGTATCCGTCGGTCGAGTCCGGGGGCACGAAGTCCGGATGCATGAGCACCAAAATGCGCAGGCGTCTCATAGCGCGATCCATTTGCGCCGCGACGGACCGAACAGCGCGTGCATGGTCTTGGCGGTCAACAGGATGGTGAAGTTGATCACAAGCTTCCGTTCGGGCCCGACGGCACGCAGATTGAGCTCGCGGCAGCGGGAGATCATGTCGTCAAGCACAGCATCAAGCGTAAGTTGGTTCTCGCCCGTCCACCGCGCAACCAGCTGCCTGATCTGGGCGCGGTGCCGCCTGATGAAAGCCGAAGCCGGTCGCTCCCGGCGATGCCGTGGATCAGCGGAAAAGAGCCGGGAGAGGTCGCGGTCATAAGTCTTCGGTGGCCTGAAGGTATAGAACGCCTGCTTTTTTTGGTAATGGTCGCCAAGCGTCTGGCTGAGCTCATGGAGCGGATCGACACGCTCCCGCGTCGTGATCAGCGGCCGCTTCCCGGCGATTTCGTCCATCAGTTCGTCGACATAGTTGAGCTTCTTCAGCACCGGCCAACCGGCATAGCGCGTCCGCCAGTTTGAACGTGGTCGCAGCCACACCGCGAAGGTTTCGGCGAAATCCTCGTCCGGATGGCTCTGCGCGTACCAGAGCCGAAGATGCTGGACATAGCGCCGGCTGGCCGGATTGGGCCGGTAGTAGCGCGGGTAGTGTTTCGAGGACGGGCCGAACAGCTGCTGCCAACGCCGACGGCGCTGCAGCTGGTAGGCGTGCTGCACGGCATGGCCCGCCTCGTGACGAAGAATGGCCATGCACTCGGACCAAGTGCCGCCCTCGACGTCGAGCATCATTTTCTTCTCGATCTTCATCAGGCGGGGATGGGTGAGATAGAATGGAATGGCAATGCCGGGCACATTTGCCGGACTAAACCATTCGCTCGATATCCATGCGTGCGGCCGCAGCCGGATGCCCCGACCTTCGAGCTCTTCATGGAGAGTGCCAAGACAATCCTCGAGCCAAGTGTCTTCGACCGCAACCCTCAGACTACTGAGGCGTTGCTTGAGCAACTGCTCATCCGACAGCTTTTCCCAAGCGTATTTCCGGCGTGGCATAGGGATCCAGAAGTCATGACAACTACTTAGATGGTGTCACACGATTCTGCTGGCAACAACCGCCTAAGTCATCGCGGCGTGCCCGTGTTCAGCGGCCCGCTCTGGCTTTGCGTCATTCGCGTCGGTTTGACCGCCGACAGGTCACTTCCGGTCTTCCCGGATAAACGGACATGCCAGGCGGCTGCTGCGATGTCTCAAAGGTGCCAAAAGACGATATTCTCGTACTTCTCTTGTGTGTATGCGTCCGGGTTTGACGTTGTCAGCCGTGCGAGTTGGGGAGATTTGCGTTGATCGGGAGACCAGCTTCATCGGCTCCATCGTTCAATGCAGCTTTGCGTGAGCCCGCTATGACTAAGAAAAGCACGAAAACCAGAACCGAAGCCGCGAAGGGAAGCAAACTCGTAACCATGCCGAGAATGCAGGCGAATAAGGCTACCACCAACACGACCTCCGGGATTTTGATCGGCACGCATGCGCTCGTGCGCGCTTTCCAGTCGATAGCGACGGCAGCGGCGATCATCGGCATATCGTAAATCATCGCGTAGGGGGCAACGACAATGGTGCCGATAGCCGCCATGGCAATTGCTTGTTCGCTAATGCCTCGCTTGCAAGCGCGCCATGTCAGCACCCCAACCACACCGGAACACAAGAGCTGGGCCATATAGCCGACGCTGGCTGGCGCTCCTATGCTACGCGCCCCAGCGACCATCGTTGGCATTAGATGATCGAGACTTGCCTGATTGGCTTGCAGAAGATGTTGAAAAGTCGGAAACCCCGATATCCAAACCTGCCAGATCGACCAACCGAGCGCCGCGCTGCTGACCACCACAGCGAACAACACAGTCGCGCAGGCGGCCAGCATAGCCCGGATGTTTCGTGATGCTATCAAAACGATTGGGAGCAGCAGCAGAAATTGCGGCTTGTAGGTCAATAAGCCCAGTAAGATGCCGCCATACACCGGCCAACGCGTTAGGCAGCGTAATCCCCCAATTAGCAGGGCGGCTGAAAGTAGGCCATTCTGGCCCGAAATCACCGTTAGTAAAGTCGTCGGTGCCGTCAGCAATGCAAGGCTGGATATAGACCGCCAATTGCGTCCCAGCGTTGCAAATACGTAAAGCGAGAAGGTCAACGCAATCCAGCAAAAATAAGCTAACGGCAGGGTCATCATTCCCAATGGAATGAGGATCAGCAAAAAGGTCGGCGGGTAGGGATAGGGGTAGCCACCAGTCAGCGCAGTATCGAGCGTGTGCTGATATGCCACCAACGAAAATGGATCATAGATTGCCGAACCGAAAGTTGCCGCGAACCTGCCGAATGACCAGAACCCAAAGAAATCGCCGAACTGTGGCTCCGGTGCTCCCAGCCACCACTGGACGACATAGGTGCCGTCGTACAGCCCCAGTGCCAAAAGCCCCCAAATTAACAATCTTTGGTTGTGCAGGGGCCGTAAATGGTCAACTCGATGAGTCATCGATCGCAGGAAATTTCTTGTTCAAGAAGGACCTCTCTTGATTAGAGTGGGCAGCTTAGAGAGGGCAGCTTAGAGAGGGCAGCGCACCCTTAAAGGAGATGAATTAAGAAATCTCTACCTGTGTAACCGGCAAAGAGTTGCTTGAACGGGTCTCGTTATCAAGGCAGGGAATTTGGACGACATACGTGGACGCGAAGTTGCCGTCGGAGCGCTTGGGGCAAGTGTCGCCTCTGGGTCAAAAGCGCCGGTTTGACGCGCCGCCGACCGCTTCCGGTTTATCCCGATCAACGGACCTCGCCAGATCGGCCCGACTGGTCTGGTCGGTGTGTCAATAGCGATCGTCTCGATTGCAATTGGGAGGCCTAGGTCAAAGGCCGCTTTGCACTAACCATCGCGAGAACTGTGCGAGCAAAATCAATAGTTGATTCCACCAATTGATCTGCGCCAGCGCCTTCTAGTTCGTCTCGGGTACCATAACCCCAGAGCACGCCAAGACCGCGCATTCCAACCGCATGGGCGCCGGAGATGTCGTAGCGGCGGTCCCCGACCATTAAACTGCGCGTGGGCGTAATATTATGCTCAGACAAGATATAGGCGAGCAGCTCAGGCTTGTGGTCCAGCTCTCCGCCCGGCACCGAGCCGTGGATGCCATCGAAATATGCCGCAAGCTCCAAATGCTCCAGGATGCGACGTGCGAATGCCTCCCGCTTCGATGTTGCCAAATATAATCGCAATCCTCCTTGCTGCATCTCTCTTAGAGAATTGCCTATTCCCGGGTAGGGCTCGCTTCCGAGAAGGCCGCTTTCACCGTAGTGCTGACGAAAAGCCGATACTGCCTCAGCAATCCTGTCGTCCCCATATGGCTGTAGCAAGAATTGCATCACGTCCTCCAGCGGCGGCCCGATGACCCGCTTGATGTCAAGGATTTCATTCGGTTCGTGTCCAAGAGTGCGCAGCGCCGCGAGGCAACTTGCCAAAATGCCGGGCTGCGAATCAATCAGGGTGCCGTCGAGGTCTAGAAGAACGGAGCAAGTCATGATCCGAAGCTAGCGGCCAAAAGCCAACGAGTACAGGTTCGTTTGGTTTCTGCTTCAGGTCAAAAGCGCCGGTTTGATCCTCTGGCAGCCACTTTCGATCTAGCCCTAACAGCGGACATCATCAGACCTGCCCGAACTGGTCCGGTTCGATGTGCGTCGGAGTGGTCCACGAAGTTCTAGCTCAACTTGCCTACCGACATGCCGGGTAACCGAAGCGCTTGATGATTTGGCTACCGGAAATCGTATGAAAGGCGAACGTTTCCATGAAATGGTTGTCGGTGACATACTGGCGCAAGCCAGCGTTATAAGTGCTGAGCATTTGCTGCGTGGTGGAGGGATTGATGATGCCCTTCTGCATGGAGCCGCCAGCGTGAAACAACAGCGAGGCGCCGGGAGCGACGCAGACATTGCGTATCGAAAGGAACATCGTGCAGGCGGATTGACAGTGGCCGTCGATGCGGAAGCGCTCGCCCGACGCATTATACTGCTGTATCACGGCCAGGAATCGCGCAAACGCTGCTTGATTGGGCGCGCCGTAGCCCATGCCTAGTGATGATACTGAGCCATCGGCGTAAGCCGACTCCCCCGCGAAGCCGCAGAAAGCATAAAAAAATGCAAGCGCACCCAACGCGCGGACCGATCGTTGCCATCTATGCAAAACGTTCTCCCAAATCGGTTGGATTTTGATTGGCACTTTCATCCCGATAGGTAGCTAGGACCGGACTTATGACTACCCTTTCGCCGACGCCGGGCTGTTCACCCTGCCGAACAATTGCGCCTGCTCGACTCGCCCGGCCTCGACGATGCGGTTGGTGGCGTCCTCGATCACCTCACGGGCACGGGCGAGGAATTGATCCCGTGGCAGCCCCGGCGGCAGCAGATCGAGAAATTCGACCACCAGCGTTCCCGGATAGCGCCTAAAAGTCCGGCGCGGCCAGAACAGCCCGGAATTGAGCGCGACCGGCAGGCAGTTCACACCGCTGCCGACATAGACCTGGGCTACACCGGGCTTATAGCGCGGCGGCGCGCCGACAGGCGTTCGCGTGCCTTCCGGAAAGATGACGAGTTGGCGGCCGCTTCGGACCGCTGCGGCGGCGCGGCGCGTCATGTCCTTCAACGCGCGGGCGCCTGCGCCCCTGTCAACGGAGATCATGCGCGCCTTGATCAGAAACAGGCCGAACACCGGAATCCAGGTCAGCTCGCGCTTGACGATGAAGATCGGTTGTTCGAAGCACGGCAGCAGCGCGAACGTCTCCCACATCGACTGATGTTTCGAGGCGACGATCAGCGGACCTTTTGGGATTTTTTCGACGCCGCGAAATTCCACCCTGATGTTGCAGACCACGCGCATCAGGAAGATGCTGCTTCGCGCCCACCATCCGGCGACCGTCAACAGCGCCGGCAGCGGCATCGCCAAAGTCGGAATTGCAATGATGATCAACGCCACCAGCACGAAATAGAACAGCACGTTGAAGGCGAGCGAGCGCAGGAAAATCGAAACCATCGAAGACCCGATCAGTTAGCCTCTGCCGTGGCCGGACGGCGCTGCGGCAATGAACCGGAGGGCTGGTCCGGCGGTTCGGACGTCAGTTCAAGGCCGAGATCGGCCAGGCGCACCCTCATCTCGGCCGCGACATATTTCACATACTCCGACAGCAGCAGCCGCAAGGTCGCGCCATTCGTCCACCATGGCTCGTCGCGCCATTTGTCGCCGACCACCGCGAATGGAATAAGAACGATATCCGGCATCGCGTGTGCCAATTCCACGGTTGCGCGCGGCATGTGGTAATTCGATGTCACCACGATCAGCGATTTGAAGCCGCGTTCGTGCACCCAGCGCCGCGTCTCCGCCGCGTTGCTGCGGGTGTTGACGGCGGAGCGGTCGAGATCGACGCAGCAGTTCATCAATGACTGGCTATCGGGCAGCGAACGGGAGATATCGCTGGCGTCGTTGGTGCGATGCACCCCGGAAATCAACAGCCGCTTGCCGTAACCGGCGGCCAGCAACTCCATGGCATCGGAGACCCGCGACGAGCCGCCAGTCAAGACCACAATGCCGTCGGCGTGCCGGGCGGGTTTTGTCTCGGCGCCGTGCAACTGCGATAGAAATCCGACAAAGCCGATCGCCGCGATGACAAGGACGACCGCCAGCATCCCCGTGACGGTCGCGCGCAGCAAGCCGCGTGGCGCATGCGCTGGCGCATTCGGCGAATGATCGTCGGCCTGCAGACTCATGCGATGGCTTATAGCTCTCCCCCTCTCGATTTTGGAGGGTTTTCAGGCAACGTGGCGTCCGGTTTGACTCACCATTCACGTAAAACCGTGCAAGCTACTCAATCCAAGCTACTCAATCCAAGCTACCCAATCCAAGCACTCAATCGATGTCATCGAGCGTGGCAAACAGCGTTCGCCGCGAGGCCCAGGCGGTGATCGCCGCGATCAGCACGGCCTGCACAGCGAGCGCCAGATAGCCCGAGGGACGCAGCGAAAACGTTCCCAGCAGTGCCGCAAACTGGTCTCCGACCGGCGTGCCGGAGAACCAGCCCGCGATCGATTCGGAGAAGCCGAAGCCGAGCATCGCCGCGCCGCCGCCGATCAGTCCGCCCTCGAGGCCCAGCCGGAGGAAATGCCGGAAAAACCGGTCGGCGATGTAGCGGTCGCCGGCGCCGACGAAGTGCAGGACTTCGACAATCGGGCGGTTGGCGGCCATCGCGCCGCGGGTCGCGAACGACACCGAAATGATGGTAGCGATGATGACTAGGGCGAGAATGCCGACGCCGGCAAGTACCGTCGCACCGCTCATCGACCGCATCCGTTCAATCCAGGCGCGGTGATCGTCGACGCTCGCGCTCGGCGCCAGCCGCATCACCCTTGCGCGCAGCGCCACCAGATCGAGCATCGCGCCCGGCTGGAGGCGGGCGACGATCACGCGCGGCACCGGCAATTCGTCGAGCGACAGACCGCTGCCGAGCCACGGCTCCAGCAGCTTGGCCGATTCCTCTTTTGTGAAGGGCCTGATCTCGACGATCCCCGGTTCCGCGCGCATGGCGTCCGCCGCCGCCGCGACGTCGCGCTCGATATCGCGCCCGGCCTGCGGGCGGACCTGGATGGTGATTTCACTGCCGACCTCGGATTGCCACTCCGCCGCCGACGCGCTCACCAGCAGCACGGTGCCGGTCGTGATCGACGCAAGAAAAGTCATGATGGCAACGACCGCGACCAGCGCGCGGCCCGAGATCGAAGCCCGCGGCACGATCGGCGACAGGTTGCGCGCGCGCGCCGGCACCTGCGGCCGCTCCTGTCCGAGGTCCACCAAAGGGCGCTGTTCGTCGATCCTACTCATAGATATGCAAGCGTCCCTGATGCAGCACCAATCGTCGCGCATCGTATTGATCCATCAGCGTGATGTCGTGGGTCGCGATGATCACCGCGGTGCCGGACCTGTTCAGCTCGATGAACAGCCGCAACAACCGCCGGCCCAGGGTCGGATCGACATTGCCGGTCGGCTCGTCCGCGAGGAGCAGATGCGGGCGCGAGATCACTGCGCGCGCGATCGCCGCACGCTGCTTCTCGCCGCCGGACAGGATCGGCGGCAGCGCGTCCATCCGTTCGCCGAGCCCCACCCATTTCAGGAGATCGATGACCTCCTTGCGATAGCTCGACTCGTCGCGGCCCATCACGCGGAACGGCAGCGCCACGTTTTCGTAGGTAGTCATGTGGTCGAGCAGGCGGAAGTCCTGCAGCACGATACCGATCCGCTTGCGCAAATTGGCGATCTCGTCCTTGCCGAGCAGCGATATGTCCTGCCCGAACAGATTGACCAGGCCTCGCGTCGGCCGCAGCGACAGGAATAGCAACTTCAAGAGCGAGGTCTTGCCGGCGCCGGACGGTCCGGTGAGGAATTGGAAGGAATGGGGCGGAACCTGGAAAGACAGGTCGCGCAAAATCTCCGGGCCGAGCCCGTAGCGCAATCCGACATTTTCGAACCGAACCAAGCTCAGCTCCGTGCGAGATGTGGCGCGGCCGGAACCCCAGAACCGGCCACGAGGGGCCCGCAACAAACCGGTTTTGCGGCCGTTATGGTTTCCGATTCGTTAACGGTCGGCTTGTAGCATCCGCAAGATATCATTGTGGAGATCGGCTCCATGCACATCGTTTGCCCCCATTGTACAACCTCCTATGCGATCAATCCGGCCACGCTGGGCGCGGCGGGCCGTACCGTGCGCTGCTCCCGCTGCAAGGAAGTGTGGCTGGCGCGCCCGCAGGATGCGATGGAAGCGCTTGCGCCGGAACCTGCGATGGCGGAGGCAAGCCCGCCGGAATCGACGGCGGATGCCGCCGCCGCGGAATGGGCAGCGCTCGCCGGCGAGGAAGCCAGCAATGATACCCCCGTCGTCGACAGCCCGCCGATAGCAGGCGATTGGTCCGACCCCGCCGATGGCGGCGAGGAAGACGATTGGCATTCGATGGCCCGCCATGATGCACCGGAAGCAAGGCCCAGGCGCTCACGGCGCCCGCCGGGGCTACTCGGCCTGCCAACCGCCTGCGCCGCCATGGGTGCGCTGGTGCTGGCACTCATCGTCTGGCGCAGCGACGTGGTGCGCCTGCTACCGCAGACCGCTTCATTCTACAAGATGGTCGGGCTCGACGTGAACCTGCGCGGGGTGCTGTTCAAGGACGTCAAGGTGACGGCGGAAACCGTGGATGGCAAACCGGTGCTGGTGATCGAGGGCGTCATCGTCGGCGAGACCAGGAAGCCGGTCGAATTGCCGCGGCTGCGCTTTTCCGTCCGCGACGCGCAAGGCGCCGAAATCTACGCCTGGAACACGGTGCTGGATCAGCCGGTGTTGAAGCCCGGCGAACGCGCCTGGTTCAAGTCGCGCCTCGCCTCGCCGCCCCCTGAAGGACGCAATATCGATATACGCTTTTTCAACCGGCATGATCTCGCCGGCGGCAACGCGTAGCAAGTCAGGCGTGAGCGAAGGCAGTCCCATGCCGCGAGTCCTGATCGCAGACGACGAAGACTCCATGCGCGCTCTGGTCGCACGCGCTATCGCCATGGACGGCCACGCCATCGTCACCGCGCAAGACGGCGCCGAAGCGCTGGAAATCCTGACCCGCGAGCAAGGCGCGTTCGATCTCCTGCTCACCGACATCCAGATGCCCGTCATGGACGGGATCGCGCTCGCGCTTTCGGCGGCGCGCGATTTCCCTGATCTGACCATCTTGTTGATGACGGGCTTCGCCGATCAGCGCGAACGCGCTTCCAATCTCAACGCCATCGCGCATGACGTGATCACAAAACCGTTTTCGGTGGCGGATATTCGCACCGCGGTCGCCGACGCGCTGGCGGCCAGGAAGGCGGAATAGCGAGCGGCATTGGAAGAGGCCGCACGCTCAACTTGTCATGCCCCGCGAAGGCGGGGCATCCAGTACGCTGCGGCTTCGCGATTCGAGCACCAACGCCTCTGGAATACTGGGTCGCCCGGTCAAGCCGGGCGATGACGGCGGAGGAACCGGTCAATAGTCCTTCAGCAGCCGCTCGATGTAATCGAGCTCGATCTGCGGCCGCGCAGGATCGGCGAGCCGGCGGCGGAGCTCTTCCAGAATCCGGCGCACGCGCTGCACGTCGATCTCGCCGGGTATCTTCACCGTCAGGTCATCGCCGAATTCGCGGCCGTGCAGCGGCCGACCCAGCGGATCGGTCTGGTTGCCGCCACTCTGCTGCCTTCCGAGACGGCTGCCGGGGCCGTCCTGGCCATCGCCATCGCCCTGCTGCATCGCTTCGGCCATGCTCTGCGCGCCCTTGCGCAGTGCTTCGAGCGCCTTGCCTTGCGAATCCACTGCGGCATCGGCATTGCCTTCGCCGAGCCGGCCCGTGGCGTCGCCCATCGCGTTGTCGGCCTCGCCAAGGCCATCCTCACCGTCGCCCTGCTCGCCTTGCTGGCCTTGTTCGCCCTGCTCGCCGCGCTGGCCTTTTTCGCCACGCTGACCTTTCTCGCCGCGCTGGCCTTGCTGGCCCTGGGTCATGCCGCGCCTGGCTAATTCTTCCTGCAATTTCTTGAGCCGGTCGCGCAGGCCCTGCTGGTCCTGCTGCAAATCGCCCATGTTTTGGTCGCCGCCCTGCTTGCCGCGCGACCGGTCGCGGCGGGAGTCCTGGCCCTGCTTGAAGGTCCGGTCGCGCAACTGCTGCTGCTTGCGGATCATGTCGCCAAGCTCGTTGAGCGCCTGCTCCATGTCGTTGTCGCCGGACTGGCCGGGCTGGGCCATCTGCAGGTTTTCCAGCATCTGCTGGAGCTGTTCGAGCAATTGCCGCGCGGCGTCCTTGTCGCCGGAGCGCGACAGCCGCTCCATGCGCTCGATCATGTTGTTGAGGTCCTGCTGGCGCAGCATCTTGGTATTGGGGTCGAGCGGCCGCGCCAGTGCCTGCGGATTGTTGCGGAGCTGCTCGGCGAGCTGGCGCATGAAATTATCCAGCGCCGCGCGCAAATCCTGGGTCAGCTTCTTGATCTCTTCGTCGCTGGCGCCGCGCTCCAGCGCCTGCTTGAGCGCGTCCTGCGCGGCCCGCAACGCCTTGTCGACGTCGCTGATGTTGCCGTCTTCGATGGTGACGGCAAGCGCCCAGAGGCTGCCAACCACCTCGCGCAAGGCATCGTCGGTGTGGGCTGCCTCGAGCTGCCGGGTGACGCTGTAGAGGCCGAGGTACTGCCCGGCTTCGTCCGCCATGAACAGTTCCGGCGCGATCAGCAACGCATCGAGCGCGGCAAAGACGTCCGAATTCTTGTTGGCGTCGAGCGCCAGGATGCGGCGCTGCTCGATCAACGCGCGTGCCAACGGCTTGGTGAACAGACGCTCGGGCAAGCGCATGTTGAAGGGCTCGCTCTTGCCTTCATTGCCGGCTTCGTCCTTTGCCGTCAGCGTCAAGGTGACGTCGGCGCCGGCATAGGGGTCTTCGCTCAAGTCCTTGACCGTCTGGCCAACGCCGTTGCGGGTCCGCGCGTTGGGCAGCACCAGCGGAAATTGCGGTGGAGCGAACAGCGGGCGGGTTTCCGCCGTTGCCTTCGCCTCGGCCGGACGTGCCGCGAAATGCGCCTGCGCTTCGTTGACGCCGTAATCATCCTCGATCTTGTAGGACATCTGCAGCGAGCCGCGGGCCTGGCGTTCCGGATCCTTGGCAAGCGCAATCGTCGGGGCACGATCGGGGATCGCGGTGAATTTCCATTGCGGCTGACCGGAAGGCGCACGGACATGCGCGGTGCCGTCGCCTGCGATCGTGAAGTGCTTCTCGTTGGTGCCTTTGGGCGCCTGTTCGGCCGGCACCGCCTCGCTCACGCCGCCGCCTGCGACTACATCGAGCGAGCCGCCGCTCGAGCGCACGATCAGCCTCGAGCCCGCCGGGACCGGCAACGGTCCGGCCGCCGGCATTGCGGCTTCCTTGTTGGCCGCCGACAGGATGATCGGCGGCTTGCCGGTGTAGATCGGCGGCGTCACCCAGGCGTCGACCCTGACATTGGCCGGCGACAATACGCCGTTCCAGTCGAATGCCGCGGCGACCCGCATGGCACGTTCGTCGCCCGCGGCGACATAGGTCGCAACCAGCAACACCACGACCAGTGCGCGCAACGCCCAAGGATCGTGGATCGCAAGCCGCGGCGACGGCAGGCCGGCGCGGATGCGCCTGATCGAGGCCAGCGTGCGCTCGCGCTGCGCCTGCCACAGCGCCAGCGCCACCGGGTCCTGCGTGGCCAGGGTGTCGGTAAGTGCGGTGGCGGGGCGATGGCGGATGCCGGAACCGCGATCAAGCCGGGCCAAGCCTTGTTCGCGGCTCGGCCAGCGAAACCGCAAGAGCGGAAACAGCGCGCCGAGCCCGAGTGCCGCGAAGGCGCCAAAGCCGACAATGCGCACGACGAACGGCAGCGCCAGCCACAGACCGGCCCAGGACACCACCAGAAACAGCCCGATGACGGTCAAAAGCCGCGCCAGATGCGGCCAGCCGCGTTCCCACGCGATCGCGTATCTGGCCCGTTGCAGGGCCTGCGTCAGCTTGAGCCGCGAAATGGCGTCAGCGTCGCGTGCTGGCTCAGAAGGATCGGGGGTAGCGCCGCTCAATAATCTCTCCAGGTCGACAGAACAAGAGCTTAGCACAACGGCGGCAGTGAGGCACCCGTTCCTGGCCGGTAACCCACACCCCAAAACACGCATAACACGAAGGCGTGACTGGGGGCCGCCAACCCCGTAACGTTACGGTCGAACTATCAAAGCAATCGCCGGGCCAACATCGAGGAAACGCCAATGGACCAGAAAACACATGACAAGGGGCTGGAAATTCGCAAAGCGGTGCTCGGCGAGGCCTATGTCTCGAATGCCCTCAAAAACGCCGACAGCTTCAACAAGCCATTCCAGGAGCTGGTTACCGAATATTGCTGGGGCGCGGTCTGGGGCCGCGAGGAACTACCGCGCAAAACCCGCAGCATGCTCAATCTCGCGATGATTTCGATTCTCAACCGGCCGCACGAATTGCGGGTCCATATCAAGGGCGCGCTGGTCAACGGCGTCACGAGGGACGAAATCCGCGAGATCTTCATGCAGGTCGCGATCTATGCCGGGGTGCCCGCCGGCGTCGACAGTTTCCGGATCGCGCGCGAAGTGTTCGCGGAAGTGGACAAGGGTTGAGGGCGCATCACCATGGACATCGGATTCATTGGCCTTGGGAAAATGGGCTTTCCCATGGCCCGCCGCCTGATCGAGGCCAAGCATCAGCTCATCGTCTTCGATACGCGCAGAGAGGCGGTCGACAGACTGGTCGCGATGGGGGCGCAAGCGGCCTCCTCGCCGAAGGAAGTGGCCGATCGCGTCGAGACCGTGATGGCGAGCCTGCCGTCGCTGCAGGCCTCGCTCGAGGTCGCGACCGGAACCAACGGTGTGATCGAAGGCAAGCGCGTCAAGCGCTTCGTCGATCTGTCCACCGTCGGCTCGCAGATGGCGGTGCGGATCCACGATTTGCTCGAGCAGCGCGACATCGTGCAGATCGATAGCCCCGTCAGTGGCGGCGTCGGCGGCGCCGAGAAGGGAACGCTCGCGGTGATGGTGTCGGGCCCTAAAGCCGATGCCGACGCGATCAGGCCTGCGCTCGACATCATCGGCAAGGTGTTCTTCATCGGCGAGAAACCCGGCTCGGGACAGACCATGAAGCTCGCCAACAATTTCTTGTCGGCCACCGCCGTGGTTGCGACCTCGGAAGCGGTGGTGATGGGGGTCAAGTCCGGGCTAGGCTATCGATGGAAGCCGCCGAAGCTGTCGGGCGGCTCTGGGAAACCGTCATCAAGGACCAGGGCGCCGAGTCCGATTTCACCACCGCGATCAAGCCGATCGAGAAAGCGGCTGGAGTCGTCGTGGGGGGAGCAAAGGGCGGCCACGCGGCGAAGTAGCGCGCGAGTATTGCAATTCACCGGCCTTCCTCATATACTAGTCAGTATGACTAGAAATGTAAGATCACCCTCGACGCAGTCACGAAAGTCGCGCCGCCGCGCGCGCGGCGCCAAACCCGGCTTTTGGCTGCTGCAGGACGCAAAGGCGCGGTTGAGCGAGCTGGTGCGGCGGGTCCATAGCGAAGGGCCGCAGCGTGTAACCGTGCATGGACGCGACGAAGTGGTCGTCATCTCGGCCAAGGAGTTTCGGCGCCTTAAGGGCGATCTGACCGGAGAGGCTCTGGTCGCCGTCATGCAAGCCAGCCCGCAACGCGACATCGATCTCGAACCGAAGCGCGCGCCGATGCCCGTTCGCGAGGTCGTTTTTTGACCGGTTGGCTGCTCGACACCAACGTCCTCTCCGAACTTCGGCGCCGCAAGCCTGAACGCAAGGTCCTCGGATTCGTAAACGCTCAGCCGCTCGAGCTTCTCTACGTCAGCGCCGTGACTTTCGCCGAAATCCGGTTCGGCATCGAACTCGTCGTCGATGCCGGCCGCCGCGCGGAGCTCCAAGATTGGCTCGCGCACAAGGTTAGGCCGATGTTCGAGGAGCGCGTGCTCGCGATTACCGAAGACATCATGTTCAAATGGCGGCTGCTCGTGGAAGATGGTCGCAAAGCGGGCCATACCTTCTCCCAGCCGGACCTCATCATCGCAGCAACGGCGCTCCAGCATGGGCTGACGGTGGTAACGCGGGACACTGACGATTATGAAAGGGCCCGCACGCCGGATTTGAACCCGTGGAAGGACGAGCCATGATCCGCGGATCCGCAACTTTGCACAGCATCAAGTTTTGTGGTTATGGGTTCCCGCCGCCTTCGCGGGAACGACGCCAATTCACAGCCACGGCGCTAGGCGGTCCATCGCAATCAGCGCCTCGACTTCGACGCGAGGGCGCACCAGCGCGTATTGATCGTCCTTGACCAGCACTTCGGGCACCAGCGCGCGGGTATTGTAGCTGCCGGACTGCACCGCGCCGTAGGCGCCGGCGGTCATGACCGCCAGGAGGTCGCCGGGCTTCGGCTCGGACAGGGTGCGGTCGAGCGCAAGGTAATCGCCGCTTTCGCAGACCGGCCCGACCACGTCGGCGACAACCCGGTTCGCACCCGGCGCGGGCTGCACCACCGGCAGGATGTCGTGGTGGGCCTCATAGAGCGTAGGGCGGATCAGGTCGTTCATCGCGGCATCGATGATGACGAAATTCTTGGCTTCGCCGTGCTTCACATAGATCACGCGGGTGACGAGAATACCGGCATTGCCGACGATCATCCGCCCCGGTTCGAACATCAGCGTGCAGCCGAGGTTATGCGTCACCCGCTTGACCATCTCGGCATAGGCGTCCGGCGCGGGAGGGGCTTCGCGATCCATGTAATAGGGAATGCCGAGCCCGCCGCCGAAATCGACATGCGAGATGGTGTGGCCGTCGGCGCGCAGCGTCTGCACGAACTCCGACAGGATCCGAAACGCGGTGTCCATTTTGCCAAGATCAGTGATCTGGCTGCCGATATGCACATCAGTGCCGGTCACCTCGATCCCCGGCAGCTTTGCGGCGCGGGCATAAACCTCGCGGGCATGGCTGAGCGGAATGCCGAACTTGTTCTCGGATTTCCCGGTCGAGATCTTGGCGTGGGTGCCGGCATCGACATCGGGATTGATCCGGACCGAGATCCGTGCGGTCTTGCCGGCCTCGACCGCAAGCCGCGACAGCAATTCGAGCTCGGGCTCGGACTCGATATTGATGCAGAGAATGTCGGCGGAAAGTGCCGCGCGCAGCTCGGCTTCGGTCTTGCCGATGCCTGAGAACAGGATTTTTTGCGGGCTGATGCCGGCCGCCAGCGCGCGCTTTAATTCACCGCCCGAGACCACGTCGGCGCCGGCGCCGAGCTTGGCCAGCGTACGCAGCACCGACTGGTTGGAATTGGCCTTCATGGCATAACAGACGAGGATCTTCTCTCCGGCGAAGGCTTCGGTGAAGACGCGAAAGTGCCGCTCCAGCGTCGCCGTCGAATAGCAATAGAACGGCGTGCCGACGGTGTCGGCGAGATCGGACAGATTGACCGCCTCGGCGTGAAGCACGCCGTTGCGATAGTCGAAGTGATTCATGACTAATGTTCCGGCCCGAGCAGCGGGTCGAGAGCGAAGGGCCGCTTGTTGCCTTTGGGGGCGGTCGGCGGCGCGTCGGCTCCATAACTCGGATTGAACACGCTCGGTTTGCTTGCGGCTTGCGCTTCGCTGTCAGGCGAGGCTGCGGCATTGGCCGTTGATGGATAGCTCGCGCTCGGCGGCAGGTCCAAGGGTCCCTTGCGCCCGCAGCCTGCGAGCGCGAGCAAAGCCGCGCTCATCAGAACAATCGCCCATCCCGAAGCTGCCGGGCCCGACTTGCTAGTCACGATGAAATCCCCAATGCGGGCCGCACCATACAAAGATTGCCCTGTCCTGGCGAGAGCAGGATGGCCATGGAATTGCAGCGAAATTTAAGTCCTCAATCAAATTTTTGCTCCTTTTCGAGGCGCTTCAGCCAGCCCTTGGCTTGCGCCAGCACGTTCTTCGGCGCGGTGCCGCCAAAGCTCGTCCGGCTCTTCACCGACGCCTCCACCGAAAGGACGTTGAAGACCTCCGCCGTGATCTTTGGTTCGACCTCCCGCATCGCCTTCAGCGGCAATTCGTGCAAGGCGACGCCCTCTTTCGAGGCCAACGCCACGATGCGCCCGGTGACGTGATGGGCGTCGCGGAACGGCATCTTCAAGGTCCGCACCAGCCAGTCGGCAAGATCGGTCGCAGTGGCATAGCCTCCGCCGGCGGCAACTTTCATCCGCGCGTCATCGGGCGTGAGATCTCCGACCATTCCGGTCATGGCGCGGACCGCAAGCGACAGCGCACTGAGCGCCTCCATCGCGCCCTCCTTGTCTTCCTGCATGTCCTTTTGATAGGCGAGCGGCAGGCCCTTCATCACGATCAAGAGCGCGGTGAGCGCGCCGATCACCCGCCCGGTCTTGGCGCGTACCAGTTCGGCCGCATCCGGATTGCGCTTCTGCGGCATGATCGAGGAGCCGGTGGTGAACTTGTCCGACAGCCGCACCAGGCCGACCAGCGGCGAGGTCCAGATCACGATCTCCTCGGCAAAGCGCGACAGATGCACCGCGGCGATCGCCGCCGCGGACAACGTCTCCAGGACAAAATCGCGGTCGGAAACCGCATCCAGCGAATTGGCCATCGGCCGCTCGAAGCCGAGCGCCCGCGCGGTCGCCTCCCGGTCGATTGGAAACGAGGTACCGGCAAGGGCGGCCGCGCCCAGTGGTGACTCGTTGAGACGTTTGCGTGCGTCGGCGAAGCGGCCGCGGTCGCGCGACGCCATCTCGACATAGGCGAGTAGATGATGGCCGAACGTCACCGGCTGCGCGGTCTGCAGATGGGTAAAGCCCGGCATCACGGTCGCGGCATGCTCGATCGCCCGCTCGACCAGCGCGCCCTGGAACGCGGCCAGCGCCGCATCCAATTCATCGATCGTGTCGCGGACATAGAGGCGGAAATCGGTCGCCACCTGGTCGTTGCGCGAGCGCGCGGTATGCAGCCGGCCTGCGGCGGGACCGATCAATTCGCCCAGCCTGTTCTCGACATTCATGTGAATGTCCTCCAGCGCGCGCTTGAAATCGAACGATCCCTTGGCGATTTCTGACAAAATCGTGTCTAGACCCTTGGCGATATTTTTTGCATCAACGGCCGTGATGATGCCTTGCGCGGCGAGCATCGCTGCGTGGGCCTTGGACGCGGCAATGTCCTGGGCGTAAAGGTGCCGATCGACGTCGATGGAGACGTTGATTTCCTCCATGATCGCGTCGGGGCGTTCGGAAAACCTGCCGCCCCACATCTTGTTGCTCATGACTTGCTGCTCATGATCTGCCGTTCAACGTCACGCCGAAACGGAATGCGCGCCGCACGCGCTTTTGGTCCCGAACCGTCGGCAATATAGGCTCTGCATAGCCGTAACTGATAGCGAATGACAAACGATATGCCTGGACAACCCACACCCACCGCGGCCGCCACGCGCCGGATTCCGTTTGCGATCGGGGCGGTCGTGATCGGGGTGGCCATCGGATTTGCCGCCGTCTACGGGGTCGGCGGCCTCACGCCCAACGCGCCCGGTGATCCCGCTTGCCGGGGAGCGGTCGATGTGGCGCGCAAGGTCGCGCCCCTGGCGCACGGGGAAGTCGCGGCGCTGACCATGGCGAAGGCGCCGTTGCGGGTGCCGGACCTGACCTTCCAGGATGCCGACGGCAAGCCCAGGAAGCTCTCCGACTGGCGCGGAAAGACCGTGCTGGTGAACCTGTGGGCCACCTGGTGCGTGCCTTGCCGCAAGGAAATGCCGGCGCTGGAGCACCTGCAAACGAAGCTTGGAGGGCCGAATTTCGAGGTGGTCGCCATCAACATCGACACCCGTGACCCCGAAAAACCGAAGAATTTCCTCAAAGAGGCCAATCTGACTAGGCTTGGCTATTTCAGTGACGAGAAAGCCAAGGTTTTCCAGGATCTTAAGCAGATAGGCCGGGCGCTGGGGATGCCGACCTCGGTCTTGGTGGACGGCCAGGGCTGCGAGATCGGCACCATTGCCGGCCCCGCGGAATGGGGCAGCGACGACGCTATCAAGCTGATCAAGGCGGCGGTTCAGCCGGCCGCGGCGGGGTTTTAGGCCGAGATATTGAGGTTGCCGCCGATACCCGCGCCGACATTGGCGAGCGAGGGGGTGCCGGCCCCCAACAGCGTCAACACCGCGGACTTCTCCGCGTCGGCATTGGATTTCAGGATGGTCACGGCGACCTGCGTCTGCGTGTTGCCCGCTTGCGCGGCCAGCAGACTGGTCACCATGCTCATCATGTCCATGTGCAACTCTCCGTCGCGGGCACGCTACCGGGAGCTGGTTAACGAATGCTGGAGATCGCAAAGCCGAATGCGAAAACGCATTTCGCAGGTTCTCGGGCGTCTGTCGCGCCGTGGCCGAAGGCTCAATCTTTGAGGGCCAACGACGAGCGCGAGCTATTGTGCCGAGGTCAGGTGGACGATCGGGCGCCCACCATTCATCGCTTTCAGACTGTTCACGTACTCTTCAGGACGCTGCCAGCGGTGAGGAACTTTCAATCCCATGAAATTTGCGATGTCACCGATAAACGACGTGCAATTGGATATTTCGGCATTCCAGACCGGTGAACTCGCTTGTAATTTTTTGATGTATGCGAAAACCCGTTTTGCGTCCGGCTCGTTCAAGTAAACGCGGTAACTGGCGGTCAGGTATTGCGGATCAAGGTCGCCGTAACTTGCGCCGGTCTCGGACGGCACCCACATCAAATAACCAGCCATATAAGCCAGGGTGTCTCCCGCAGGGGTTAGGCCCGCGACTTCAACTTCTCGCTCGCTCGTCTTCCCATACCAGACGAAAGCGTGTCCCCAGCTCGCCGCCGTTCTGGCTCTGAAATCAACGTAGTACGGGCCCTTTGCGGATCCCGACCCCGGCCTTCGAAGAGACTGTGGCGCCGGTTTCGATTCAGGCTCACTGGCGACAAGCGCATTCGCATCGGCGGTGCGCTTGTGGACCTCCCGCTTCTGGGAAATGAAACGTTCCGAACCGGTGCGCGTGTCAATCTCGCGTGCAGCAGCGGATTGGATTTCGCACTGAAGCAGAACCGCGAGGGCGAATCCCGCAAGCAAGCATAGTCCTGATCTCTTCGGTCTATTTTCCACGCTTCGCCCCACCGTCGACGACAAAAGTCAGATCAACCAGATCTCGGTCAATCCGCGTACTAGTAGCGCGACACGACGGGTCCCTTGCCGATCGGGCCCTTGCCAATCGGGGCTTTGCCAATCGGCATCTTGCCGACTTGAGCCGTTTGATAGACGGGCTGCGGGTGCGGGAGGTCGGCCGCGCCAGCGGCAGTCACCAGGGCAAGCGTTGCACCCGCCACAATCACAATTTTCATCACGGTAGTTCTCCTCCAGGGCAGTAAACTGCTGAGAGTGCCCCCTCAGACCCGCCGTGAGCATTGAGCGTCGGAATACGTCTACAGTGCGGCAAATAGGGACGGTTCGAACGATAGGTCTCCAGTGCGGCAGATAGGACACATGCGGGAACCTCCACCCCCAATTGGGTCCATCCCTAATTGGGTCCATGGAGCGCTAGCCGAACGCCTGTCACCGCTCGATGCATCAGGCAGTCCTGTCGGGCCATCGGCCCGAACCACGCGGCTCCTCACCTCGAGCTAATCCTGGTCTAGTCTTCGTCCGGCTCGCGCACGACCGGCGGTTCGTCGGCGCTGTCCTCGTCCTCGTCGTCGTCCTCTTCGTCTTCCTCGGGATCTCGGGGCGGCATCGTGTCGCCCATGATCGCGAAGGGACCGCGGTCGATCAACCCAGTAGAAAAGTCCTCGGGGATGCGTTGGATCATGTTGTTGCTCCTCGGGTGTCGGACCCCTTGGGATTTTACCCCTCTGCTCCGGTTTCTGCACGAGGGCTAGCGCCGCACCGTGTGCGGGGCACGCCGGCGATGGTCCAGCCGCGGCGGCTCGCACCGACCAACCATATGCGTCCCGCGTTTTTACGCAACCTGGGTCGTTGTCAGAAGCGCGCCCGCACAGCTGGAGGTCCGCTTTGCCCGCGACGAACGGACATCGTCGGCTCGACCGGTAGGTCAGAAACGTGGCAGAAGCGGAACAGGAGCTTAGTCAATTAGGATATCAGCAGTTGCAAGCAGCGAGGTCGGAATCGTCAACCTAAGCTCTTTTCGCCGTCTTGCGGTTGATCGCCAACTTAAACTTCGTCGGTTGTTGAACCGGCAAGTCGGCAGGTTTTGCGCCTCGCAAAGCGATCGGCGTATAACCCCGCCGCGGTTACTTCCAGCACTCTTAAACGAGCCAATTGGTTTCTTGCGAGGGCTCAGTTAGCCTTGCGGCCGAGGAAGGCCGGGATATCGAGAACGGCTTGCTCGATCGAATTGCGTACAGCGGAGAAGCGGCCGTGCGCGAGGCTCCGCGGAGCCGCGTGGCGCGCATATTCCGGAATCGGCTTTGCCGGCAGCCCTTCGGGGTGGCGGGTCGTCGGGGGGAGCACAGGACTCCTTAATTGCGGCAGCGGTGCACTGCGCTCGATCGGCTCGACGCTGCGATGGCTGTCGTTGCGTAGCCTGCCGGCGAGTTCCGTGAGTGAGCCCGCTGGTTGCGTCTGGCGCGTCGAGCCAACATTATCGATGCCAGTCGCCACCACCGAGACGCGGACGATACCTTCCAGACTTTCATCGAAAGTGGCGCCGACGATGATGTTGGCGTCCTCATCGACCTCTTCGCGAATGCGGGTCGCGGCTTCGTCGACCTCGAACAGCATGAGGTCCTTTCCGCCGGTGATGGAGATTATGAGGCCACTAGCGCGCTTGATCGAGGGGTCCTCGATCAATGGATTGGAAATTGCGGCCACAGCGGCATTGAGCACGCGCTTCGCGCCGGAAGCCTCGCCCCTACCCATCATGGCTTTGCCCTTCTCGCACATTACGGAGAGAACGTCCGCAAAATCGAGATTGATCAGACCTTCCTTGACTATAAGGTCGCTGATGCAGGCCACACCCGAATAAAGCACTTGATCGGCCAGCGCGAAGGCATCGGCGAAGGTGGTCTTCTCGTTGGCCACCCGGAACAGGTTCTGGTTTGGGATGACTAGCAGGGTGTCTACCGCCTTGAGCAGTTCCGCGATGCCTGCTTCGGCAAAGCGCATGCGCCGCTGGCCCTCGAAGTGGAATGGCTTGGTGACAACACCGATGGTGAGAATGCCAAGCTCACGCGCGGTCTTGGCTATAACCGGCGCTGCTCCGGTGCCAGTACCGCCGCCCATGCCGGCAGTAACGAAGACCATGTTTGCGCCGCTCAAATGATCGCGGATCACATTGATTGCCTCTTCCGCCGCGGCGCGCCCCACTTCGGGCTGCGACCCGGCTCCAAGGCCTTGGGTTACCTGGGCGCCCATCTGGATGATGCGCTGGGCCCTCGACATGGTGAGCGCCTGCGCGTCGGTATTAGCGACGATAAATTCGACGCCGTGCAGCCCGGACGTGATCATGTTGTTGACGGCGTTGCCGCCGGCGCCGCCGACCCCAAACACGATAATGCGCGCCTTCATCTCGCGAATATCTGTGATGGTGGTCATTTTTTGCCTCACGATTTCTCCGGCAAGCTGGGAATGAGAGGACATCGATTGCTACCTAAAGGCCTTGCGGTCCGCTGCCACTAAGTCCGCGGCTAGTTGCGCGGGTCGGCGTGCAGCTAGTCCGTGCCTGTCAATCGAGCCGCCAGTTCGGCCATCGGTCCGCAGAAAACCTTCGAGCCGTGCTGCCGCCTCCTTGGCCGCCATAGTCTCGGCAGTCGCCTGCCGCAGCTCAACCATCATCCGATCGGCGCGCTCGCGCTCACGCTCGAAATCGACCCGGTGACCCGCTGCCGTTGCTTCGAGCCGCGCGATCTCCGCCTGCAATGCCACGATCTTTGCCGCCAGGGCGACGTTGCCTGCCTCACGACGACCTGGTGGCCGTGGCGTATGCCGTATTTCCGCGAGATCCACGCTCACCAATGCTTTGCCATCATCCGATAGTAAGCGGGGCAGCCGGAGCCGTTTGGCAAGCGAACGAGCGGCCTTCGGCGAGATTGTGAGGCGGGCGCCAAGTGCGGCATATGTCAGTGTTTCAGCAGGCATCGGCTGTTCTCCTGGAACGAACCGGGCGGTCTGTTAACCGAAAAGTAACCGCACGCTAGGCTGCGATGGTTAAGAGATCGTTAATGGGCGGGCGGCAATCCGCCACTTGAGCGTGCCGCGACCGGGATGCGTTAGCCCATCTGACTTTCGCCTAGGGAAGGTGCCGGCATCGTTGGGCATGCCGACCCAATCCGTGTTGTCCGCTCTACGTCGACGTCGACCCGTCGGCAAAGGAATGTCCGTTTCGGGTCAAACTGAGAAAAGTTCAAGATGAGCAAATGTT
>VAZV01000216.1 GCA_005884765.1 Alphaproteobacteria bacterium | reverse complement strand
CCTGCTCGGCCTGCACGTGCTGGCGTTCGGAAAGAGCGGCTCCCAACAATAGACGATAGCGGGTGGAAATTGGGCCGACGCGAGATATAGTTTGCGAATGACTGCCGCAGATCTGAAACAGTTGTTGGAGCGCGTTCAGACCTGGCCCGAAGCGGCGCAGGACGAACTTGTCGCTGTTGCGAAGCAAATCGAAAGCGAATTGCAGGCCAACGAATATGTCGCAACCCGAGAGGAGTTGCAGAATATCGATGCCGCACTGGCTTCTATCGACGGCGGGGATTTCGCATCTGATGCTGAAGTAGAAGCTGCTTTTGCAAAATTTCGTTCGCGATGAGGCTCGTCTATTCGCGGCGCGCGCTCTCCGATCTCGAGCAGATCGCAAGCTATTACATCGCCAATGCCAGTCCGGCGATAGCTCAATCAATCGAGCGCCGCTTCATCGCCGTTATTGAACGCATTTGCCAGCTGCCTGAAGCTGCTCCGCGCGTTTCGCAACGTTCCCAGGTACGGGTGGTCAGCGCCGTTCGCTAACCGTTCCGGATTTTCTATCGAGTGCGCGGCGAAACAATCGACATCTTGCACATTCGCCATACGTCGAGACGGCCGGCTACCGCGATCGGCAGGGACTAAGAATCCCCGCGAAGCGCGTTCACCGCAATCTACCTTAGACAACTGGCGTCGTGCCTTGCCCCTCACCCGCTCGCAAGATGCTCGCGACCTCTCCCCGCAAAAGGGCGGGGAGAGGTTGCGCGCGACGGCCTACTCCGCGGTCCAGCCACCGTCGATCGACAGATTGGCGCCGGTGATCTGCGAAGCGTCGTCGCTGCACAGGAACAGCGCCAGGGCTGCGACCTGCTCCGAGGTGACGAACTGCTTGGTGGGCTGCGCGTCGAGCAGCACGTCGTTGATGACCTGCTCCTTGGTGAGGTTGCGCGCCTTCATGGTCTCCGGGATCTGGTGCTCCACCAGCGGCGTCCAGACGTATCCGGGGCTGATGCAGTTGCAGGTGATCTTGAAGGTCGCAACCTCCAGCGCCACGGTCTTGGTGAGGCCGGCGATGCCGTGCTTGGCCGAGACATAAGCCGACTTGAACGGCGAGGCGACCAGCGAATGCGCCGAGGCGGTATTGATGATGCGGCCCCAGCCGCGCTTCTTCATGACGGGTACGGCGGCACGGATGCCATAAAACGCCGACGACAAATTGATCGCGATGATCGCTTCCCATTTCTCGGGCGGGAATTCCTCGATCGGCGCGACGAACTGGATGCCGGCATTGTTGACGAGGACATCGACCGAGCCGAAGGTCTTCTCGCCCAGCGCCACCATTTCGGCGATTTCGGCGGGCTTGGTCATGTCGGCAGGCGAGTGCACCGCCTTGACCTTGAAGTCGGTCTCGATCGCGGAGCGCTCCTTCTCGATGTCAGCCGGCGCCCCCATGCCGTTGATAACGATATTGGCGCCGGCGGCCGCAAAGGCGCGCGCATATGCGAGCCCGATGCCGCTGGTCGAGCCGGTCACAACAGCGGTCTTGCCTGTCAACGTACCCATCTGTTTTCACTCCTGTTTGCCGTCGAGGGTCTCAGAACCGTCCCGGGTGAGATCATAAGTCACCATGGTCTCGTCGGACTGCGGCCGTTCCAGCCATTCCTTGTGACGCATCGACAAATGAACGTCACGAACGCCAGCGCTCCAATGCTCGACCATGCCGACATGGGAAAAGTCGTAATCCTTGGACGAGGATTCGTAATTCTTGCTCTTGTAGATCAGGTGCACCACCGTGACGGTGTTCTCCTTGGCGGCTTGACGCAGGAACTTGACCGACGGATCGCTTTGCAAATCGTCCGGCAGTTTGCCGATCAAATCGCGTACCGCCTTGCGGGCCTGGTGAATCTGTCGGTTCTTGTCGGTGTTCATGCGGGTGCGGCTGGAATAACGGATATCCTTCTCGCGCTCGGCGGCCTCCAGCAGCGTCTGCGGCAGCGGGCCGCGCGCGCTGAACAGATCGACCTGGAAGATCAGGAGGTCGCGATTGATTTCTTCATCCAGCACATAGTCGAGCGGCGTGTTGGAGGCGATGCCGCCGTCCCAGTAGTGCTCGCCTTCGATGACGACGGAGGGAAAGCCCGGCGGCAGCGCACCGGACGCCATGATGTGTTCCGGTCCGATCTTCTTGCCGAGCCGCTTGAACTCGACATTGTCGAAATATCGGAAGTTGCCCGACGTCACGCTCACCGCGCCGACGCTGAGCCGGCACTTCAGATCGTTGATGCGGTCGAAGTCGACCAGGCGCTCCAAGGTCTTCTTCAGCGGCGAGGTGTCGTAATAGCTCTGCGATTGCGGGCTGCCCGGCGGCCACAGCGGGGCCGGCGGAATCCGCGGGGCAAAGAAACCGGGCACGCCGAAGGTCGCAATCAAGGCCGCGCTGGTTTCATTGAAAAAGGTGCGTTCGCGGTCGCCTTTGCCGACCGGATTCCACGGCACCGGCGCCGAAACCATCTCCCAGAATTCCTTTAAGCGCGCCACGCGCTTTTCCCCATCGTTGCCAGCGATGATCGCGGCATTGATGGCACCGATCGAAATCCCGGCGATCCACTCGGGGTCAAAACCTTGATGACACAGCGCCTGGAACGCGCCGGCCTGATAGGAGCCGAGCGCGCCGCCGCCCTGCAGGACCAATACGCGTTGCGCGTTCGCGGGCGTCGTTGCCGGCCCTGAGGCGGAAGTGTCCATCATGTCCATCGAGCAACTATCAAGAGCAATTACACGGTGGCGTCAGTTCACGATGACGTCAATCAGCGAAGCCGACGGCCAAACCTAGCGCACTTCGGTCGATGCCATAATCAGCGTCCAGAACACCTTGTATTTGGTATTTGGAGCATAGCTCGCCGCGATGCCTAATTTTGTGACACCATTTTTGAGCATATTGGCCTTGTGCGGGGGCGAGTCGCGCCAGCCGGAAAAGGCTTCCGCAAGGGTATGGTAGCCTGCCGACACATTCTCGACCGCCAATGTGGCTGGGTAGCCCGCCCCGTTCAGGCGTTTTGCCAGCGGCGCCTTGACGTCGTGGTCCATCTTGTTCGCGCTCGCCATCGCCAGCGACTGCTGCTCCGCGAGCTTGATCAGCGCGGGATCGATCTCGACGGCGCCAAGGCCGTTATTCTGCCGGTATTGCGAAATCATCGAGGCAGCCGCGGCCGGATCGAGCCGGGCGCCCGCCTCGGCCATGTTGACATACATCGCCGGCGTCTCGACAGGAGCCTCCGACGCACAGCCTGCCAGCAACAAGGTCACAAGAAAAACGGCCGCCGCCCGCATGAAGTAGTGCCCCCAAATGATGGGCACTTGTTGCATACCAACAATGGCTGAAAGGTGAACGCGGGCCAAATTTTGGCCGTCATTCCGGGGCGCGCATCAAAGATGCAAACCTAGATGCGCAGTTTGCATATCGGGAGATTCCGAGATTTTCGGTGTGCAAGATTCCTGTTTGGCGGGCACGCGCCCCGAAATGGCGATCAAGCCTTAAGCGGCGAAAATCCGGTAGCGGCGGGGCTCCAGCCCGACGATTTCGCCGGCTTGCAGCTCGCGGTCGCGGGGAGCATCGATCTCGATAATCTCGCCGCCGCATAATGCCACCACCGCACGCTGGATCGGGCCAAAGCTGCGGACCTGACGTACTGATCCTTCCAGCGACCCGCTGCCGGCCGGTCCGACCTGCATGTCATGGCGGCGGACAAACAGCTTCGACGCGCCCGATGACGCTCCGTCGGCGGCGATCTTCAGGGCCTTGTCGCCGAGCCGCACCCGTCCGTCACTGACATTGACCGGCAGCACGATCGACTCGCCGATAAAGCCGTGCACGAAGGCGGTGGCCGGATTGTCGTAGACATCGCCGGGTGTGCCGATCTGCTCGATGCGGCCCTTATCCATCACCACCACGCGATTGGCGACTTCGAGCGCCTCTTCTTGGTCGTGGGTGACGAAGATGGAGGTGACGTTGATCTCCTGATGCAACGAACGCAGCCATTGACGCAATTCCTTACGCACCTTGGCATCCAGCGCGCCGAACGGCTCGTCGAGCAGCAGGATACGCGGCGCGATCGCCAGCGCCCGCGCGAGCGCAATGCGCTGGCGCTGGCCGCCCGACAATTGGCTGGGATAACGTCCGGCCAGCCAATCAAGCTGCACCAGATCGAGCAATTCCTTGACGCGCGCGCGGATCGATGCGTCATCCTTGCGGATCGAGCGGGGCTGCACGCGCAGGCCGAACGCGACATTCTCGAACACCGTCATGTGACGGAACAGCGCGTAGTGCTGGAACACGAATCCCACCTGACGCTCGCCGGCGCCGCGGACAAGCGCGTTTTCGCCGTCAAACGAAACCTCGCCGGAGTCTGGCCAATCGAGGCCTGCAATGATCCGCAACAGCGTGGTCTTGCCCGAACCCGACGGGCCGAGCAGCGCCAGCAATTCGCCGTTGCCGATCTTGAGATCGACGCCGTCAAGAGCGGCGAACGTGCCGAATTTCTTGACCAGGTTTTTGACTTCAATCGTCATGCGGCAATTCCTCCTCATCGATATGCCGTTCGAGCATGGTCTTGGCGATGAGCGTAATCAGCGCCAGCATGGCGAGAAGCGAGGCGATCGCGAACGATGATACGAACTGGTATTCGTTGTAGAGAATTTCGACCAGCAGCGGCATGGTATTGGTCTCGCCGCGAACATGGCCGGACACCACCGACACCGCGCCGAATTCGCCCATGGCGCGCGCGTTGCAGAGCAGCACGCCGTACAGCACGCCCCATTTGATGTTCGGCAGCGTGACGCGGAAGAAGGTCTGCAGGCCCGATGCGCCGAGCGAGATCGCGGCCTCTTCTTCCTGGGTGCCCTGCTCCTGCATCAAGGGGATCAGCGCGCGGGCCACGAACGGAAAGGTCACGAAGCTGGTGGCAAGCGCGATGCCGGGCAGCGCGAACAGCACGTGGATATTGTGGCTTTGCAGCCAAGGCCCCCAATAGCCTTGCGCACCGAATAGCAGCACAAAGACGAGACCCGAAATCACCGGACTCACCGAGAACGGCAGATCGATCAGCGTGACGAGGGCCGTCTTGCCGGAAAATTCGAATTTGGCGATCGCCCATGCGGCAATCACGCCGAATACCAGATTGAGGCTGACGGAGATCGCGGCCACCAATAGCGTCAGCCTGATCGCCGACAGCGCTTCCGGATCGGACAGCGCTGCGAAATAGGCGCTCACCCCTTTGGAAAACGCCTGGGCGAACACCACGACCAGCGGCAACACCACAAAGACGCTCAAAAACGCGGTTGCAAGCGCGATGATGCCGATGCGAACGAACCTGGGTTCGGAACGCACGTCATCAGGCGCAGCAAATGGGCGCACGCGGCTTCTCACCTCCGGAGCAGCGTACTCCAGCGATTGCTGCAATTCCATCGTCATCGCCCGGCCTCTCAATGCGCGGGGACGCGCGTCTGCGCCCAGCGCTGCAAGCGGTTGACGACAAAGATGATCAGGAACGATGCCACCAGCATGACGACGGCGATCGCGGTGGCGTCCGCATAGCGGAATTCCGACAGCCGGATCACGATCAGGAGCGGTGCGATTTCGGAGACGTTCGGCAGGTTGCCGGCGATGAAGATCACCGAGCCGTATTCACCGACGGCGCGTGCGAATGCGAGCGCAAGCCCGGTCAAGAGCGCCGGGATCAGGCTCGGCAGGATCACTTTCGACACGGTATGCCAGCGGTTGGCCCCCAGGCTCGCCGCAGCTTCCTCGATCTCGGGATCAAGGTCGATCAGCACCGGCTGCACGGTGCGCACCACGAATGGAATGCCGATGAAGACCATGGCAATGAAAATGCCGACCGGCGTGAACGCGACCTTGATTCCAATGGCCGCAAGCGGCGCGCCGAGCCAGCCTTTTTCCGCAAACAGCGAGGTCAGCGCCACGCCGGCGACTGCGGTCGGCAATGCAAAGGGAATATCGACGATGGCGTCGAACAGCCGCCGTCCCGGGAAACGATAGCGCACCAGCGCCCAGACGATGATCGTCCCCATCACCAGATTGACGAGGGCGGCGGCAAAGGCGAGGCCGAACGAAATCTTGAGCGCATTCAACGTGCGGCGGCTGGTGAGAATGTTCCAGAACTGATCGGGGGACAGCTCAAACGTCTTCAGGAACAACGCTGCCAGCGGTATCAGGACGATGATGGAAAGCCAGGTCAGGGTCAGGCCTAAGGAAAGACCGAACCCCGGCAACGTACTGCGTCGTTTCAAACTTGCGCTCAAAATGCCCCCGGCGCGTCGGCCGTACCAACCCAGTCAGTTCTTGTAGATTTGGTCGAAAACGCCGCCTTCGGCGAAATGTTCCTTTTGCGCCTTGGCCCAGCCACCGAACACCTCGTCGATCGTGAACAATTCGACCTTGGCGAACGAGTTCTCGTATTCCTTGGCAATTTCTGAATCGCGCGGACGATAGGAATTGCGCGCGGCAATCTCCTGGCCTTCCTTTGTATACCAGTACCTCAGATAGGCTTCCGCGACGGCGCGTGTGCCTTTCTTATCGGCAACGGTATCGACGACGGCGAGCGGCGGCTCCGCGAGAATCGAAAGCGGCGGCGAGACAATCTCGAACTTGTCCTTGCCGAATTCGCGCTGCGCCAGGAAAGCCTCGTTCTCCCAGGCGAGCAGCACGTCACCGACGCCCCGCTCGACAAAGGTCACGGTCGAGCCGCGGGCGCCGGCATCCAGCACCGGCACGTTCTTGTAGAGATCGGCGACGAATTGTTTTGCTTTGTCGGCCGAGCCGAATTTCCTCTCGGCATAGCCCCAGGCGGCGAGATAATTCCACCGCGCGCCGCCGGATGTTTTCGGATTGGGAGTGATGACGTCGACACCCGGCTTGATCAGATCATCCCAATCCTTGATGCCTTTCGGATTTCCCTTGCGCACCAGGAACACGATGGTCGAGGTGTAGGGCGCGGCATTCAATGGCAAGCGCTTCTGCCAATCGGCGGCGATCAGGCCTTTCGATGCAATGGCGTCGATGTCATAGGCGAGTGCCAACGTGACTACATCGGCTTGCAAGCCGTCGATCACCGCGCGCGCCTGCGAGCCGGAGCCGCCATGCGACTGCTTGATCTCGACGCTCTTGCCGGTTTCCTTACTATACGCCGCGGCGAACGCCTTGTTAAAATCAGCATAGAGCTCGCGCGTGGGGTCGTACGAAACATTGAGCAATGTGAGGTCGGCCGCGACTGCCGAACTTGCCCACAACAACAATCCAGCAACGGCCGGCAGCAGACGACGGATCATCTCAATCTCCCCTTGCCTTGACGACAACATCGATCGTCGAAATCGACCGTCCAAGGCCTGCGGACATAACTCGGGGTCAAACGTCCCTAAGTCAACGAAACCGGATTTCCTTGTTTCACGCCCGGCAGCCGCGTTGTGCTACGCAGTCTTCGTCGTATGGATGCCGCATTCTGTCTTGGGTCGGCCGCGCCAACGGCCGGCGCGCGCGTCCTCGTCCGGCGAGGTGCGACTGGTACAAGGCATGCACCCGACCGACAGGAAGCCCGATGCGAGCAATGGATGCGGCGGCAGGTTGGCGGTGCTGTAGATCGCCTCGATGTCTTCGCGCGAGACGTTGGCGAAGGGATTGAATTTCAACCTGGCGCCGTCTTGCTCGACGACCGGAATCTCCGCCCGCAGCCCGCCCTGAAAGCGCTTGCGCCCGTTGATCCAGGCACTGAACGGCTTCAATGCCCGCGCGAGCGGCTCGACTTTGCGGATGCGGCAGCAGGCATCGGGATCGGAGAACCACAATTCACGGTCCGGATCCTCGCGCGATAGCGTCTCTTCCAACGGCTTGATCGAACGCACATCGCCCAAACCGAGCGTTGCGATCAAGGTGTCGCGATAGCGAAGCGTCTCGTCGAACAGCCAGCCGGTATCGAGGAAGATCACGGGGATTGAGGGATCGACGTCCGCCATCACCTTGAGCAGCGCCGCCGATTCGGTGCCGAAGGACGAGACCAGAGCGAGATGGTCGCGGCCGACGACCTTCAGCGCAGTTGCGATCACTTCGTTAGGCGCGGCATTTCGAAGCGCGCGATCAAGCTCCGCCGCCGCGGGCAAGCCGACCGCCGCCGATTCGAGGGACGTCTGATGCACGAGTGTACTCACAGCCCGGCGCTTTCGGAATGGCGAAGCTGCATCCGCCGGTTCAACGCCGTGACGCGGCCATCGCCGGTCGGCTGGTAGAACACCGAATAGCGCTTGGCGGTCTGGGCAAAGACCTCTGCGTCGGCCTGCTTCCTCACCTCGAACGCATCGAAGCCGGCGCGCAGCATGAACACGAACTGGTCGCGCAGCACCTGGCCGGTGGCGCGCAATTCGCCGTGATAGAGGAAGCGTTCGCGCAACAGCCGGGCCTGGCTGTAGGCGCGGCCATCGCGGAAAGTCGGGAACACCAAAGCCACCGCGGCGAGCCGGTCGAGATAGGGCACGAGATCGTCGACGTCGCGATTATTCGGCCAGACCACGCCGGTCTTGCCGAGACGGCGCGAGATCGCCTCGGGATCCTCCAGGAACCGAGCGGCCGAAATCAGGATGGCGCCGTCGGGAGGCAGCGGCGCATCGTCCACTACGTGGACGAAAGCATCGTCGGATATCTTTCCGTTTTTAACGAGTGGCATAAACCCGCTCCCTGAATGGTTCGACACCGAGCCGCTTCACCGAATCGACGAACAACTCGTCGGGGCTGGCGCGCAGCGCGAGGTAGGCCTCGACAATATCTTCGATCACATCGGCGACTTCGGCATAGGGCACCGCCGGCCCGACCAGGCTTCCGAGTTGTGCGTTCTCGTCGGCGCGGCCGCCAATCGTGATCTGGTAGAATTCCTCGCCGTTCTTCTCGACACCGAGAATGCCGATATGGCCGACGTGATGATGACCGCAGGCATTGATGCAGCCGGAAATGTTGATGTGCAGCCGCCCGATCAGATTGGCGGTGTCGTGATTGGAAAAGCGTCGCGTCAGTTCCTGCGCAATCGGGATCGAACGCGCATTCGCGAGCGAGCAGTAGTCGAGCCCCGGACAGGCGATGATGTCCGACACCAGGTTGACGTTCGGCGTGGCGAGACCGATCTTGTCCAGCGCCTTCCACAGCGCGGGCAGGTCGCGCCGCGCGACGTGGGGCAGCGCCAGATTCTGCTCGTGGCCGACGCGGATTTCGCCGAAGGAATATTTGTCGGCGAGGTCGGCCAGCGCATCCATCTGGTCGGCGGTGGCGTCACCGGGCGGTCCGCCGACCGGCTTCAACGACAGCGTCACGATCGCGTAGCCCGTCACCTTGTGCGGGAATACCGAGTTCCGGCGCCAGGCCTCGAAATGCGGATCATGTGCCGCCTTCCTCAGCTCGTCCGGCATATGCGCAAGCTTCTCATAGGCCGGATAGGTGAAGCGCGAACGGATCTCCTCGACCACGCTGTCGTCGAGCTTCAGCGCGCCGTCTCGGATCTGCTGCCACTCCTCCTCGACTTCCTGGGCGAATCGCTCGATGCCGAGCTCATGCACCAGGATCTTGATGCGTGCCTTGTAGATGTTGTCGCGGCGACCGTACTGGTTGTAGACGCGCATGATCGCTTCGACATAGCTCAAGAGATCGCTGCCGTGGACGAAGGTGCGGATGGTCTTCGCAATGAACGGGGTGCGGCCGAGCCCGCCGCCGACCATCACCTCGAAGCCGGTCTCGCCTTGCGCATTCTTGTGCAGGCGCAGGCCGATGTCGTGGATCTTGATCGCGGCGCGATCATGCGCTGAGGCGGTGATCGCGAATTTGAATTTGCGCGGCAGGAACGAGAATTCCGGATGCAGCGTCGTGTACTGCCGCAAGATCTCCGACCAGATGCGCGGGTCCTCGATTTCGCCCGGCGCGACGCCGGCCCACTGGTCCGAGGTCACGTTGCGGGTATTGTTGCCCGAGGTCTGCATGGCGTGGATGCCGACTTCGGCGAGATCCGCCAGCGCGTCCGGCAATTCGGCAAGCTTGATCCAGTTGAACTGGATGTTCTGCCGCGTGGTGAAATGGCCGTAGCCGCGGTCATAGCGGCGGGCGACATGCGCGAGCTGCCGCAATTGCCTCGACGACAGCGTACCGTAGGGGATTGCGACGCGGAACATGTAGGCGTGCAATTGCAGATAGACGCCGTTCTGCAGCCGCAGCATCTTGAATTCGTCCTCGGTGAGCTCGCCGGACAGGCGGCGCTTCACCTGATCGCGAAATTCCGAGACGCGCTCGTTGATCAGCGTGCGATCGAGTTCGTCATATGCGTACATGAGAGACGCCTTTAAGCCTGTACCGGGAGGCCGATGGTGAGGCCGGCCGAGCGGATCTGCTCGCGCAGATTGCCCGGCTCGATCGCGCCGCCGTCCCTGACTTCGACCGGCGCGATATAGGCGCCGATCGCGCCGACATCGTCGGCGACAGATTCGGCAAGCAGCGCGCGGGCATCGTCGGACGTACGAACGATCGCGGCATCCGCAAGCTTCGCCGACCAACCCTGCTCGGGCGTGCGATAGACGACGATGCCGTCCCAGGTGCGGTTCGCCGTCACCACCGAAGGACCGGTAATCTTGATTTTCTTCTGTTCCAGCGGAGAGGTCATGCGGCAGCTTCCAGGATTTTCGAGATGACGTGATTGAGGTTCTGATGGCGCCAGGGCGCGGAATGCGCGACGACATCGCCGATGATGAGGATGGCCGGACCGCCGTCGATCTTTTCGACCAGCGCCGGCAGGTCTTCGAGCCGGCCGACCGCGGCTTGCGCGTCCAGCCGCGTTACTCGCGCGAACACGCCGACCGGCGTCTGCGGCGAGCGCCCCGCGGAGAGCAGCCCTGAGCGAACCGAGGGCGCTGCGGTCATGCCCATATAGACGACGACCGTCATTCTGGTGTCGGTGAGAGCCGACCAATCGACGGCCTCGGCGTCCTTTGCTTTGTGCGCGGTGAGGAAAGTGATGCGCAGCGCTTCGTTGCGATAGGTGAGCGGTACCTCGAACTGCGCGGCGCCGCCAAGCCCGGCGGTAATCCCCGGCACCACCGAATAGGCAACACCCGCCTTGCGCAGCGCCTCGATCTCCTCGCCGCCGCGGCCGAACACCAAGGGATCGCCGCCCTTCAGCCGCACCGCGCGCTGACCCGATTTGGCAGCCTCGATCATTAATCGGTTGATCGCGCCCTGCCCGATGCCGGGTTTGCCAACGCGGCGACCAACCGGCACGCGCGAAGCATCGCGGCGAATGCGGTCGAGAATCTCAGGCGATACCAGCTCGTCATAGAACACGACATCGGCGTCCTGCAGCGCGCGCAGCGCCTTGATTGTGAGCAGATCCGGATCGCCGGGACCGGCGCCGACCAGCGTTACATGGCCTTCGACCGCACCTGAGGTCTGCGCGCCGGCGAAGGCGGAAGGATCAGTAATATCGTTCAGCGCCGCCTCGGCCTCGGCCTTGCGTCCCGCGAGCACGAGCGCGCCGATCGGACCATCGATCACGCGCTCCCAAAACCGGCGGCGCAGCGCGGTTTCGCCAATGCGGCCGTGGAGGGATTTGCGGAAGCGGCCGATGAAGGCGGCGAGATCGCCGATCCGTGCGGGCAGAGCGGCCTCGATACGTTCGCGCACGCGGCGCGCGACCACCGGCGATGCGCCGCCGGTGCTGACCGCGACGACGACGTCGCCGCGATCGACGATGGCAGGAAAGACGAAGCTCGAATGCACGAGATCGTCCATCACATTGATGGGCAAACCAACCGACTTGGCCCGTACCGACATCGCCACGCCGATATCGCCGGCGCCGGCGCAGAGGATCGCAACGACACCGGTGAGATCGGCCGTCAGCGGATCGCCTTGCGCGAACTCGACCCGCGCCGCGTCAGTGGGATCAAGCCCGCTGACATCATGATCGCGATCGGTCGCATACCAGCGGATGCGCGCCCCGGCCGCAGCGAGCAGGCGCAATTTCGCCCGCACCAGCTCGCCGGCGCCCACGAGCAGCACCGGGCCGGTTTGCAGATCGAGGAATATCGGCAGATAGCGCATGCGATACTCACTTCCCCACATTCGGGGTTGACTGGAATTATTTTCTATATATGTCTCGTTCAACGCCCGCAAAGAGAAATTTATTTCTTCTCTATTGCAGTGCAACTATAGAATTTTCGCCTCCCAACGCCAAGGGCCACGAGATGCATGTTCTCAACAACGAATCCGCCAAGGACCCGTCGCGGTGGGTGGCCCCGGCAAACGGCAACGCCATCCCGCAAATTGCGCTGGCCGCACGCAGCGGGGCGCCCTCGATCGATCATCTCGACGCGCTGGAGGCGCAAAGCATCTACATCCTGCGCGAAGCCTTCGCACGGCTGAAGAAACTGGCGCTGCTATGGTCGCTCGGCAAAGATTCCAACGTCATGATCTGGCTCGCGCGCAAGGCGTTCCTCGGCCGCGTGCCGTTCCCCGCGCTGCATGTCGACACCGGCAAGAAATTTCCGGAGATGTATGCGTTCCGCGATCGCTACGGAAAGGAATGGGAGCTTGATCTGCGCGTCGAGCCCTGCCCGCCGATCGAGACGATCGATCCGACGCTGCCGCCGGCGGCGCGATCGGCCGCGCGCAAGACCGAAGGACTAAAGCTCGCGCTCGCCAAATTTGGCTTCGACGGCCTGATCGCGGGCATCCGCCGCGACGAAGAGGCGACGCGTGCCAAGGAGCGCGTGTTCTCACCCCGCGGCACCGAAGGCGGATGGGACGTGCGTGATCAGCCGCCGGAATTCTGGGATCAGTTCAACGCCTCGCCGCCGCCGGGCGCGCATTTGCGCATTCACCCCATCCTGCATTGGACCGAGGCCGACATCTGGGCCTACACAAAGCGCGAGAACATCCCGATCATCCCGCTTTATCTGGCGAAAGACGGCAAGCGCTATCGCTCGCTGGGCGATGCCGACATCACCTTCCCGGTCGCGTCCGCCGCCGCGAATATCGAGGAAATCCTGGCTGAGCTCGAAGCGACCAAAGTGCCCGAGCGCTCGGGACGCGCGCTCGACCACGAAACCGAAGACGCTTTCGAGCGGCTGCGGGTTGCCGGTTATCTCTAGTCAACATTTAAGTGTGAGCGCTGCCATGAAGATGATCCTCCCCGCATCGATATCGGCAACGCCCAACGGCACCACGCGCCCGCAGGTCCGCATCGTCATCGTCGGCCACGTCGATCACGGCAAGTCCACGCTGGTCGGACGCTTGCTGCACGAGACCAAGAGCCTGCCCGAAGGCAAGCTGGAGATGCTCAAGTCGGTCAGTGCCCGGCGCGGCATGCCGTTCGAATGGTCGTTCCTGCTCGACGCGCTGCAGACCGAGCGCGACCAGGGCATCACCATCGACACCACGCAAATCCGCTTCCGCACTGGATCGCGCGACATCGTGCTGATCGATGCGCCCGGCCATGCCGAATTCCTGCGCAACATGATCACCGGCGCCTCGCAGGCCGACGGCGCGGTGTTGATCATCGACGCGCTCGAAGGCGTGCGCGACCAGACGCGGCGCCACGGCTATCTGTTGCACCTGCTCGGCGTCAAACAGGTCGCTGTCGTGGTCAACAAGATGGACCGGGTCGATTTTTCCGCTGATCGATTCAACGAGATCAGCGACGAGATATCGGCGCATCTTACAGACCTTGGCATGACGCCGACGGCGGTGATCCCGATTTCCGCGCGCGACGGTGATGGCGTCGCCGAACGCACGCCGCGGACCCGCTGGTACCAGGGCCCAACCGTGGTCGAGGCGCTGGATGCCCTCGAGCCCGCACGGCCACTCGAAGAACTGGCATTGCGGTTGCCGGTGCAGGCGATCTACAAGTTCGATGACCGCCGCATCGTCGCGGGCCGCATTGAATCCGGACACCTTGCCGCCGGCGACGAGATCGTCATCATGCCCGCGGGCAAGATCGCGAAAATCAAGACGGTCGAGAGCTGGCCACTCACCCCGGTCCAGGGCAAGCAAGGCGCCGGACGCTCGGTCGGCATCACGCTCGACCGCGAGCTGTTTGTCGAGCGCGGCGACGTGATCTCCCATACCGGCGCGAGTCCACGCGACACCCGCCGGCTGCGCGCGCGCATTTTCTGGCTGCACGACAAGCCGCTCGCCAACGGCGAACAAATCCTGGTCCGGCTCGGCACCAGGGAAAGCCGCGCCACCGTGGTCAGAATCGAGAAGGCGGTCGATCCCGGAGAATTGTCGAGCATCGAAAACGAGTCGATCGCGAAGAACCATGTCGGCGAGATCGACATCTCGCTGGCGCAACCGATCGCCGCCGATCCCTACAGCGACAATCCCCGCACCGGGCGTCTGGTGATCGAGGTTGCCGGCCGCATTGCGGGCGGCGGGCTGGTGCTGTCGGTCGACGCCGGGCAACGCGCAGTGCCGATCGATATCGTGCCGGTGGAATCCGCGTTGCGTCCGGACGAGCGTTCGGCACGCTATCGCCACAACGGCGCCGTGGTCTGGCTGACCGGATTGCCCGGCTCGGGCAAATCGACGCTGGCACGCGCGCTGGAGCGGCGGCTGTTCGGCAATGGCGGCTCGCCGATCCTGCTCGACGGCGATACGCTGCGCGCCGGGCTGAACGGCGATCTCGGCTTCTCGGCGGCTGACCGCACCGAGAACATTCGCCGCCTCGCCGAGGTCGCGACCCATCTTGCCCGCAACGGGCACATTGCCATTGTCGCCGCGGTCTCGCCTTCCAGGGAAGACCGCGCAGCGGCGCGCCGGATTGCGGACGCGGCATTCCGCGAGGTCTATGTCGCAACCCCCGCCGAGGTATGCGAAAGCCGTGATCCCAAGGGGCACTATGCCAAGGCGCGCGCCGGCGCGCTGCAGGCCTTCACCGGCATCGGCAATGATTACCAGCCGCCGGCATCGAGTGAACTCACGATCGATACCTCGGCGCGCTCGGTTTCCGATGCGGCCGACGAGATTGAACGGATGCTGGCCAAAACCGGCATTCTGTTCGACGAACTCGTCGATCTCGCTGCCAATATTTGAGGCTTCCGTTCGAGGCTTCCGCTCAGGGCTTCCTCTGCGGTCCAAGGGCCTTCTCATCGAGGTGGCTTTAGCGCTACAAGGGCCTTGAAAGCGGCCCTTTGGCGCGCTTTTTGCTGTTCTCACCCCGAAGTACAGCCCCTAAACGCCGTTTGCCCTGCGGGAAAAGCCCATCATGAAGCGTATCGATGCCCACGGATTGAAAATCGCCCCGGTCTTGTTCGATTTCATCGCCAAGGAAGCGACGCCCAAGAGCGGGATTTCGCCCGATACGTTCTGGGCCGGGCTTGCCGCCATCGTCCGCGACTTGGGTCCGAAAAATCGCGAGCTGCTCGCATTTCGAGACACCTTGCAGGCTAAAATCGACGATTGGCACCGCACCCGCAGGGGCAAGCCGTTCGACATGAATGCCTATACGGCGTTCCTCAAAGAGATCGGCTATCTCTTGCCGGAGCCGCCGACGCAGAAGGTCGAGACCGCCAATGTCGACGAAGAGATCGGCAAGATCTGCGGGCCGCAGCTCGTCGTCCCGCTGACCAATGCGCGCTACGCGTTGAATGCGGCCAATGCGCGTTGGGGCAGCCTATACGATGCATTCTACGGCACCGATGCGATCCCGCACGATCCGAGCGAGGCGGCGAGAGGCTACAACAAGGCGCGCGGCGACAAGGTCATCGCCAGGGCCAAGGCGTTTCTCGATGCCGCGGTGCCGCTCGCGACCGGCAGCCACACCGATGTCACCTCCTATGGCGTCGTCGCCGGCCAGCTCGCGGTCAAGCTGAAGAGCGGCAACGCCACCGCGCTGAAGTCCAACGCGCAGTTCGCAGGCTACCAGGGCGAGCCCGCCACACCTTCGGCAATCCTGCTCGTCAACAACGGCATGCATATCGAGGTCCGGATCGACCGCAGTCACATGGTCGGCAAGGACGATCCCGCCGGCGTCGCCGACATGATCCTTGAATCGGCGGTTTCCACCATCCTCGACATGGAAGACAGCGTCGCGGCGGTCGATGCCGAGGACAAGGTGCTGATCTATCGCAACACGCTCGGCCTGATGAACGGCACGCTGTCGGCTGATTTCGAAAAGGGCGGCAAGACGCTGACGCGCGCGCTCAATCCCGACCGCGTCTACAAGACGCCCGATGGCGGGGAACTCAAGCTGCACGGCCGCAGCCTGTTGCTAATGCGCAATGTCGGCCATCACATGTTCACCGATGCCGTGCTCGACGACAGGGGTGAGGAAATTCCAGAAGGCATCCTGGATGCCGCGGTGGCCGGCCTGCTCGCGATCCATGATCTCAAGGGCAACTCGAAAGTCCGCAACAGTCGCACCGGCTCGGTCTACATCGTCAAACCGAAGATGCACGGCCCCGAGGAGGTGGCGCTGACCTGCGACTTGTTTGCCCGAGTCGAGCAGGTGCTGGCGCTGCCCGAGAACACCATCAAGGTCGGCATCATGGACGAGGAGCGCCGCACCACGGTCAACCTCAAAGCCTGCATCCAGAATGCCTCCAAGCGCATCATGTTCATCAATACCGGCTTCCTCGACCGCACCGGCGACGAGATCCACACCTCGATGGAAGCGGGCCCCATGATCCGCAAGAACGACATGAAGGCGCAGCCCTGGATCAAGGCCTACGAAGACTGGAATGTCGATATTGGCTTGATCGACGGCCTGCCCGGCCACGCCCAGATCGGCAAGGGCATGTGGGCGGC
>VAZV01000307.1 GCA_005884765.1 Alphaproteobacteria bacterium | reverse complement strand
CAATTCGAGGCGCGTCGGCCCAAGCGGACCGCGCGGCGCGGGGTTGGCACCGGTCGGGAAGGCCAAGCCATCGACGACGTGGCGCTGGAAGGCATCGCGATCAGAGAGCGTGCTGGCGAATTTGAGATCCCAGCCGGCGCAGAACGCGCCGCCCTCACCCCACAGCACCGCGACGCTCGCGGAATCGTCGGCGTCGAATTCCCTGAAGGCCGCTACCAGCGCGTCCGCGCTGTGGGGGTCCATCGCGTTGCGCGCTTCTGCAAACCGGCTGTGGATGATGGTCCACACCGCGCCCAGCTTTTCGATCCGGACCATCTCGCTTACTCCCTTACTGTTTTGATTTGCGTGCGGCCTTCACGTTCTTCGACACCGTCGGGGCAAGGCATTGCGCCAGCATCATGCGAAGCAGCGTCTGCGCGCCGGTTTGCAGAAAATCCAGCCGGCCCGCGATCTGCAGAACGAGGGCCCCGATCATCTGGCTGGTGAGCAGCGCCACCCACGGCCGAACCTCTGAAGGCTTGAGGCCCCGCACCTCGGTCAGCGGCAAGGCGATGCGTTCCAGCACCTTCCATAGCGCCTGGTTGAGTTCTTCATCCGACGGTTTTCCGACGCCCAATCGCTTGAGGCCGCGGAACGCATAAAGGCCCAGATTTATCTCGAACCGGTGATCGAGGTAGTAGTTCAGGAAGGCCCCGCAGGCCGCCTCGACCTGCGCTTCCGGCGTTCGCGCGGCAGCCACGGCCTCGGCAACGTAGGTATCGAGCGCCGCCAGCGACTGTTTCAGCAGTTCGGCATAGATCGCCTCCTTGCTGTCGAACAGCGGATAGATAGCACCCGTCGTGCAGCCGGCGCGAACCGCGATGCCGCGCATGGTGGCGCCCTCCAGCCCCTGTTCGGCGAATTCGTCGCGCGCGGCGCGCAGCAGAAGCTCGCGCTTCGCCCCCTTCACGACGTCCGACCAGTCCTTTGCTGCGGCTGCGGGCTTGCTCATGATAACGGTGTTATCAAATAATTTGATATGAAGTCAATGGTAACAATGGTTTTACAAGGCGTGCCAATCTGGCGCCGCAGATCGAGGCGCGCTCGATCGATTTCACGAGGAAGGAGTGCGGACGACGTCACATACCCTCGCCCGAGACGCTGCTGGATGATGACGGGCCCCGAGATGCCACAAGAACTTCTGAGCCATCTTCGCTGGCGTCACCCTTGGTCAAGAGCGGAACGACGATGATCGAAGCTGCGTCGACGCGTTCACCGCCGCCTGCCATGCCGACGCAGCCAGCGAGGTTCCGCGCTGTTTGCCTCGAATGGCGGATCGGTCGCACCATCGTTCCTTTCACCCGATAGCATTGCGGGGTATTGTCGATGGGCAAACCCTGGCCGGCGGCGCTCGCGAGAGGAACTCAACGCGCCGGGTAATTTCTTGCTGCTGCATGCCGTTGAGCCGTGTTGCTGTACATCGAGGCAAACAGGGAGGCAGTACGATGAACATTCGGCCCGACCCCACGTTTCACGCTTCGCCAAAGCTTGCCATGGAAGCTCCGCCGGAGAGCTTCGCCTACACCGTGCTGCTCAGCCCGGACTCTTCAAAGCCGGACGCACTCGCCGTCATCGACGTCAAGCCGGGCTCCTCGAGCTACGGCCAGATCGTTCACACGGTGACGATGCCGAACAAGGGCGACGAGTTTCATCATTTCGGCTGGAACGCCTGCTCGTCATCATTATCGCCGCTCACCGGACACGCCTTCCTCGAGCGCCGCTATCTCATCATTCCCGGCATGCGGTCGTCCCGCATCTATATCGTCGATACCAAGCCGGATCCCACCAAGGCAGCGATTCACAAAATCATCGAGCCGGAGGAAATCTTCAGGAAGACCGGATACTCGCGGCCCCACACCGTTCATTGCGGGCCGGAAGGCATTTACGTCTCTACGCTCGGTGGCGGCGGCAAGAACGGCTGCATTATGACTTCTGGTGGAACCTGCCGCGCGATTACATGGTGACGAGCGAGTGGGCGTTACCGCCGCAGTTCGAGAGCGGCATCGTGCCGGAAGATCTTCTCTCCAACAAATACGGCCATCGGATTCACTTCTGGGATCTGCGCGCCCGGCGCAATGTCCAGACCATCGATCTCGGCGCCAACCATCAGATGGCGCTGGAAGTGCGGCCCGCACATGATCCGGTTCGCGAGTACGGCTTTCTGGGCACCGTGGTCGACACCACAAATCTCGAAGGCTCGATCTGGACCTGGTGGCGCGAGGGCGGCAAGTTTCACGTCGAGAAGACGGCGACGATCCCACCGGAGGCGGCGCCGAAGGAGCAATTGCCGCCGCTTCTGCAGGGCTTTGGCGCCGTGCCACCGCTGGTGACGGACATCGACCTGTCCATGGATGACAAATTTCTGTACGTCGCCTGCTGGGGCACCGGCGAGATGCGTCAATACAATGTCAGCGAACCGCGAAGGCCGAAGCTTGCCGGCTCGGTACGCATCGGCGGCATCGCGCGCCGCACGCCGCACCCGAACGGCGAGGCGTTTGCGGGCGGTCCGCAGATGGTCGAGATCAGCCGCGACGGCAAGCGGGTGTACTGGACCAACTCGCTGTATTCGACGTGG
>VAZV01000115.1 GCA_005884765.1 Alphaproteobacteria bacterium | reverse complement strand
CCTCGATCACCTCCACCGGGAGAACGAGCGCCTGCTCCTCAACGTGCTGCCGGCTTCCATCGCCAACAAACTCAAACAGCAGGTCGGAATCATCGCGGACCGCTTCGATGATGTCTCCGTTCTCTTCGCCGACATCGTCGGATTCACGCCTCTAACGGCGCGGCTTTCGCCCACCGAATTGATTGAGTCGCTGAACCGTGTTTTCTCCGGGTTTGATGAACTCGCCGACCACCACAAGTTGGAAAAGATCAAGACCATCGGCGACGGCTACATGGTGGCCGGTGGCCTGATCGAGCAGAATGCGGATCATCTCGCCGCTATGGCCACGATGGCCCAGGCGATGCACGAAAACGTCCGCGAGTTGAACAGCGAGTTCGGCGGCCTCAGTTTGCGCATCGGATTGCAGGTCGGCAGCGTCATTGCCGGCGTCATTGGCATCCGCAAATTCATTTACGACGTCTGGGGTGACACGGTGAACACGGCAAGCCGGCTTGAATCGCAGGGCGCGCCCGGTCGGACTCACGTCAGCGAAACGGTATTCGAAAGACTGCAAGGACGCTTTGCTTTCGATGCGCGAGGAACGATTGAACTCAAGGGTCGAGGCCCGATGAACACTTATTTTCTGGGCGCACCAACCCCATGAAAAACTTTCGGGCTGCCGCGTTTTGCTCGTGGCCGATGCCAAGGCGAACCTCTCAGTCCGTCGGGGGTCGCATCGGCGACCTGATGCCGATGGTGCCGGTCAACTCAGTGGTCGGGCATTTCAAGGATCTGAACAACATTCCCATCCGCTCGCGGGGGACGCAGACGATCTTCATACGCTTCTCGGATCGGTCGAGCCCGGTGCCGACATTCAGACCGGTGACGCGCTCGTGGATGGTCATCGCACCGTATACATCCCCGCTAAGTAGCTATGGATGCGCCCTACATCGACCAGGCCGGCGGTGCTATCCGAGGGGGTTGTACGCCGGAGAAACTGAGATCAAGCTGTTCTGCGGCGTGCGGGCGAGGATCCAGTGAGCTTCATCGAAGGTCCGGACCGCGCCCAGACCAATCTTCTTCCGTCGAGTATTGAGGACTACATCGCGCCTGAGGCTCTGGTGCGAGTCGTCGACGCGTTCGAAGCTTTTGCTTTTGATGAAGGTGAAGGTGTGGCGTGATGCGCACACGAGATATTTCTCTCGGCCTGGAAGATACAAACCGGACATGATGCTCTGGTGCGAGCGGTTTGAACTCATCGAACGCATAGGTTAGGGCCTCATTCGTTGACGACTGCCCTCATGTCGCTTCATGTGCAGGTTTTCGGATGCCGGGATGGCGGGACTATCCACGCGCTCCAGTGGCCGGCGTCCGAAAAGCGCCAAGGCACGAAATCGCGGGATGTGGGCGGCAGCAGTGCCGCGGGTGCTATGGGGATTTGGCCACGAGCTCAGGTGCGCCTGTGATGACGCGAAGCGGCAGCGAGACCCGTTTTGCCGCGTAGGCGGAACGTAGGTTGAAGCACGATCGAGCAGCGGGCGTTTTGAGCGACGAGATTTTGTGTCTTTTGGTTGTGATTGCGCAACAATCCGGCGTGGTGAGGCAAGCGGCGGCGCTGTCGGGCAAGAGCCAACACAGGCGGTGAGTGTTGCCGTGTGTGTCGAGGACTGGCGTCGGCATCATGAGGTGTCGATCCTGACCTTTGGCGAAACCGGCGAGGGGCGGTGCTTTGGCTGTTGACCGCGCAAGAAGGTCTCGATGATGCGCATGCGGCCGCCGCAGCAGGGACAGGGATGCTCTGGCGCTATTGGCTCTTCGGGCTTGGCGTTGACAGCCTTGATGGCATCGATCGGGATGAGTGGCACTGCAAGCAGTTCGCGGATGCGTGCGATATTCTTGACGCGGGTTTGGCTCGTGAGCCAACCGTAATAACGGATACGGTGGAAGCCTTGCGGCAAGACATGCATCAGGAAGCGGCGGATGAACTCGTGGGTATCGAGCGTCATCAGCTTGTATCGCCCGGGACCTTCGATGCGGTAGTCCTTCCACTTGAAGGTGACGCCGTTGTCGTCGAGCGCGACCAGGCGCCGGTTGGAGATGGCGACGCGGTGGGTGTAGCGCGCGAGATAGTGCAACACTTCCTCGGGGCCACCGAACGGCCGTTTGCTGTAGACGACCCATTCGCTGTTGCGCAGCGGAGCCAGATAGGCGGCAAAGGCTCGTGCATTGGTCAGGGCAACGTGCTTGCCGAAGAACTGTAGCTGTTCGGCGCGGTGAGCGGCATCAAGCCTCTCCAAGGACCAGCCTGCGGAACAGGCGCGAGAGCACGCGCACGGGCAGGAAGAAGTTGGGTCGGCAGGCAACCCAGCGCTCGCGATCAAGCGAGATGCCGCCGCCCGGCACGATCATGTGGACATGCGGGTGGTGGGTGAGCGCCGAGCCCCAAGTGTGGAGGACGGAGAAGACGCCGATGCGGGCGCCCAGGTGCTTGGGGTCGGCCGCGATGGCGATCATGGTCTCGGCCGAGGCCTTGAACAGGATGTCGTAGATCACGGCCTTGTTCTGATAGGCAATGTCGGCGATCTGGGCCGGCAGCGAGAACACGACGTGGAAGTAAGGCACCGGCAATAGTTCGGCCTCGCGCTCGGCGAGCCATTCCCTTGCCGCCGTTCCCTGGCATTTGGGGCAATGCCGGTTGCGGCAGGAGTTGTAGGCGATCTGCGTATATGCGCACTTCTCGTTCTCGCAGCGCGCGACATGACCGCCGAGCGCTGCCGTGCGGCAGTTCTCGATCGCCGACATCACCTTGAGTTGGCCGAGGCTCACATGGCCGGCATTGGCTTGGCGCCATGCCGGTCCATGGCCGCGGAAGATATCGGCGACCTCCAATACTGGGTGGGACATGGCCGCGGGCGGTTATGCCGGCAGGGTCTTTCCTGTTCGTCCTGGGCTTCTTGCGAGGCAACGACAGCAGGTCGAGCGGGCTCTCAATGGCAGCGATCATGCCGGTGGCAACGCGCGTGTAGCGCGCCGTGGTGTCCAATTTGTCGTGCCCCAACAACGCTTGGATGATGCGGATGTCGGTTCCGCGCTCCAGCAGGTGGGTCGCGAAGCTGTGGCGCAGCGCGTGCAGCGTCACGCCCTTCCTGATCCCGGCCGCATCGACCGCCTCATGAAACAGGCGGTTGAGCTGGCGGGTGGTCATGGGCTTGCCGGCCCTGGTGCCAGGAAACAGCCAGCGTTCCGGCACAGGCGTTTGTGCATCGTGACGCGATGGGCGCGCCTTCCACCATTGGCGCAAGAGATCGAGCGTCTCGGACGACAGCATGACATTGCGGTCCTTGCGGCCCTTGGACTGCTCGATGCGAATGATCTTTTGCGCACTGTCGATATGTTTGACCTTCAGCCGGACCACCTCGCCGGCGCGCAACCCGCAGCCATAGCCAAGACTGAGCAGAAGGCGAGCCTTGAGGCTGCTGGTGACGGCCAGCAGGCGCTTCGTCTCATCCGTACTCATCACCAGCGGAATCTTCTGAGGCTCGCGGAGGTGATAGATCTCGGCCGCAAGGTCCAATCGGCGCAGCGTCACGCGGAACAAGAACCGCAACCCGGTCATGATGCGGTTGCGGTTGCAGATGCTCGCGCCCGTCTCGGCCAAGTGCAGCTGGAAGCGGCGGATGTCCTCAAGTGTGGCCGTGTCTGGGGAGCGCTTGAGAAACGCAGCGAACCGCTTGCAGCTGCTGATGTGGCCCCTCTGAGTGCCCGCGCACAGCTTGCGCGCGTTCATGTCCTCGATCATGCGCTGGCGAAGCGGACTGATAGTATCGGTGGTCATAGACGACTCCTGTCTGGGATGAGGTGGATCACACCTCGATCTTCAAGACAGGGCGCCACGCCCGCCACCGACGATCTCTCCTCTGGAAACAGTGCTCGCGGTTAGACCGCCCGCCTCAGCGGGTTATCGCGCAGCGATTTAGTGCTCTGGCACATTTCAGACATGACGCGATGTCTGGCTTGAGTCCGTTATGCGATCAGCAGCGGTCATTAGCCAGTGCGAGCTTTGATGCCCTTCGCCTTGCCTTGTATTCGGCCGCCTTCATCGCCATCTCCGCAGTGCGCCGAAACAATTTCCAGAGATTGGCAGACCGGATTGGTCGCGTGACCTGACCGGTAACTGCGGCGTACATCCAATTGCGGTGCCGATGATTCGGTCCGGACGGCGGCGTGGCATTTTCAATAGCGCTTGCGACTAGATGAGGTGCTTCGCATGAAGATTCGGGTCGGCTTCGAGATCATCTACGACTTTCCGCAGCCGACGCCGATAATCACGGTGCTTGGCACGCATTTTACGCGGGCGTCGGATATCATCGTGCCCGACCACCTGACCATCAGCCCTTCCGTGCCCATCACGCCCTATCGCGATGGCTTCGGCAATTGGTGCAACCGGATCGTCGCACCCGCCGGGCGTGTGCGGCTTGCGGCCGATGGGACGGTGCGCGATAGCGGTTTGCCCGATGTCATCGTTGCCTCGGCCTCGCAACACGCAGTGGAGGATCTGCCCACGGAAGCAATAGTCTATCTGCTCGGCAGCCGCTACTGCGAGACCGACCGGCTTTCCGATATTGCATGGAAGCTGTTTGAGCAGACGACGCCGGGTTGGACGCGCGTCCAGGCGATTTGCGACTTCGTTCATAGGCACATCGCCTTCGGTTACGAGCACGCACGCCCTACCATGACGGCGTGGGAAGTCTTCAACGAGCGCAAGGGCGTCTGCCGCGACTACGCGCACCTTGCCATCGCGTTCTGCCGCTGCATGAACATTCCGGCGCGATATTGCACCGGCTATCTCGGTGACATCGGCATGCCGCCGCCGTATGCCGCGGGAGATTTTGCCGGCTGGTTCGAGGCCTATATCGGCGGCCGCTGGTATACCTTCGATGCGCGCAACAACATTCCACGGATCGGCCGCGTCCTGATCGCCCAGGGCCGCGATGCCGCTGACGTTCCAATTACCCAAACTTTCGGGCCAAACACCCTGCTCAGTTTCAAAGTCTGGACTGATGAGGTCGTATAAATTGTCGAGGTTGTCAGACAGCCAGAACCTTTCACGATCCGGATTCAACTAAATTGGTCGGGACGACAATGAATGGTGACATGCAACTAGGGCAGGCTTCCGAGATTCTGACTTCCCACGGGAGTTCCGCTAACGGCACAAGTGCGAAGTGCCGCGATGTTCGCTATACCGCCGCTCTTGGGGGATAAGCGGAAATGACGCGGACATCGTTAAACCGACGCGTTTGACCCATTGCAGGCATGTCCGATGAGTGGTCAGGGCAGTCGCTCACAGCCGGGAGAGAAGCTCCGCCTTCTTAGCTGCGAATTCTTCCGATGAGAGAATGCCTTTCTTGTGCAATTCGGCCAGCCCCTCGATTTTGGCGAAGAGGTCCGTTTCCTGGGCACCGTCGGGCCAATACGGCTCGCTCGCAGGCGCCACCCGTGGTTCCGGAGCTTTGGTTTGCATGCCGTCCACCGAGACGACCGGCAGAGTTGAGACACCAACTGTCCCATGCTGGCTGGTAAGGGTAAGCGAG
>VAZV01000304.1:2096-4511 GCA_005884765.1 Alphaproteobacteria bacterium | reverse complement strand
CCCTAGGCCCAGCTCTTTAACGTTGAGGCGCGAGCATCCCGATAGAGCAGCACCGCGGCGGCTTCGTAGAGATATCCGCGTAGCAGGCTGTCTCCGCATTTCGAGATTGCCCAGTGGTGTCGACCTCACCGGACTGGTAGCGCCGGGGGGCAGGCCGAGATAGGCACCGACCGAGACGGATCGTCGGAAGCGTGCGGGATCGTCGATTACTGCAGTGTAAGCCAGGGCGATCACGACACCGACGCCAGGGATCGTCATCAGCCGCCGAGCGACGTCATCGTTCCGTGCCCGCATCAGGGCAGCTTCAATGGCGCCCGGTTATTGCGCCCGGAGACGGTCGCGCTGATGGGTCAGAATCAGATCGGCGACATCAACGCCGGCGTCGCGAAGACGGCGATGCCCCTGCGTTCGAACGACTTTGATTTTTTCCCCGGCATCCCCTGCAAATGGGGCCTCGGCTACATGATCAACACCCAGCCGGGGCCCAACGGCCGTAGCGCCGGGAGCCTGACCTGGGCGGGTATTTACAACGCATAAGATTTCGCTAACGCTTCCGGACTACGGGCTTTGCGGATCGCCTTGAGATTGTCGATCCAAATTGAACGCTGCCGAGCGAATTCAGTTGGGTCGAACGTGCGAACCAACGCGAAGAGATCATCCCGGTTGTCGACGAGCCAGCCGATCGCGCCGTAGCGGGCGAAAATCGCTTCCATAGTGCGGTTTCGAAAAACGATCATCGGCTTAAGCGCGGCGACAGCGTCACTAACGGTGCCGCTTCCGGTGGACTCGTAGGCTCGGCCATCAACGGGCAAGCACACAAGATCGAGCTGCCCCAGAGCCTGCACATACTCTTCCCGAGGCAACGGGATCTTCGAGGGCCTTCGTGCCAATGCCGTCGTATCGAGGTGATCGGTCTCCGGGGATGAATGGCCGATTGCATGAAACTCAATGTCCTCGCGTGAGCAGGAGCTTGCAAGTTGCACGAAAACTTCGAACCCCTTAACCCGGCGCGCGTGCCCAACGAACCCGATCTTCAGCCTTCCGGTTCCCATAGCAGGCGAATGGTGCGCCCATTCGGATCGGAGGATAGGATGCTCCAATGTGACGACCGCCGGCGAGATCGTCGGCGCAACTTCGACGATAGTCTCCTTCACGCCAAGCTCCAAAGCAACGATACGGGCCGATCGCGGCAGCGGGCGCCTTAATTGCGAAATGAAGTCGGCGGCGCGGATCAATGGATTGCGCGACCTCCAGACCATCGCCTCGCCAAGTTGGCCATGAAGAATCATGTGTAGCGGGGCCGAGCGCAGTCCCGGCCAGCCATGACTCATTACACCGAGCAAACTCGCGTTGAAGCCCAGCAATGCGGTCAAGCGAATGCGACGTCCGGCGGTTGCCTTAGCGACGACGTTTAGGCATTGGCGCGCCGCCCAGCGGCCGGCAACGGGATTGTGGTGCGACACGCCAAACGGCGTCTCGAAAGACTTGCACGGCAGAAATTTGATGTTGGCAAGATCGGTTGTATGCGCCGCCAGGCGCTCGATATGTTCTCTAACACCACGAAACGAAATACGGTCGCCAGGGTATGCTGCTCTCAAAACCCGAAGATACCCTTCATTGAACGGGAGATGCACATGTTCGTAGCTGAGGAAGTCGAAGACTTCGATTTCATAGAGTTGCACTGCCCCCTGACAGTCCGAAGCAGCGGCCTGTCCCGGACAGGCCATTGGCGGCATTGGTTCAGTCAGATGGTCGGGTTTTTCGCCCGACGTTGATTTGCAATCAGTACGGTGCATCAGCGCGAAAGGGCAAAATGGTTCGCAAGAGGAGGCCGAGCAGCATTGCCGATTACACGCACTTTTCTTGTTGCACGTCACATCGAGCCCGCAGCGATTCTCAGTTTTCCTTATCTCAACCAACAGCCGGCGTCAAGAAAGGTAATGGCGCCGCATGGAGCCGCACCGTTGCGACGTGCCCCAAGCCTTGTCCGATTAAATATCGGTGTTCAGCAGAATCAGGCATTAATATGGTTAATACTGTCGCTCGGTTGTGTCCTTCTTCTCGGTGCGCCAATTGTAATTGACGGACGTGTTTTAATGACATAAATTCTGTCTTCCTGGTGGGAGCCCGAACGCCACTTGGGAAAGGCGAGTCAGGGAACGGGATCCGCGGCGAGAGAAGGAAGGTGATCGGGGATCAGGTCGACGTCTGCTCCACGACGGCGAGCGGCACAGGAGATTACCGCAGAGGGAAAATTCCCAGGTCAGCGTGGCTTGGCCGTCAAAGGGCAACCTCGCAAGCGCGGTAGTGGCCGGGGCACGAGCGAGGCATTGCGCTGAACTAGGCTCCCGGCGCGCCAAGTAAGGCTCTGCGGCCATTTCCTGAGCCGCAAGGGAGTGAGAGGGGATGCGGTTC
>VAZV01000304.1:0-2033 GCA_005884765.1 Alphaproteobacteria bacterium | reverse complement strand
CCCGGCGCCGCAAATGCAGGCGATCCGAAACGCTGAGTACCACTGGTTCTCACATGGCCACCCCGATCATTTGAACATTGCATCCCTTCCCAAGCTGACCAAAGGCGAGTTCCTTCTGTCCAATCATTACGGCAATCGCATCAAACGAGATTTGACAGCGGCCGGATTTCGGGTTCGCGTGCTGGCCGATCGACAGTGGATCCGGTTGTCGCAGGCGATCCGCGTTTACTCGATCGCCAACCAGAACCAGGATTCTCTGCTGCTAGTCGACATCAACGGCCGACTGGTCATAAATCAAAACGACTCTCCGGAGTTTGGCGAGGCTTTCCGGGTCCGACAAGTCGCGAAGCACTTTAAGGAGGTCTATATGCTCCAGCTGCACGGCTGGGGCGGAGCTGACATGGTGAACATATTCGATCCGTCTGGGCGCCGGCTCACCTCGATCGAAGACAAGCGTCGGCCGATCGCGCCGCGATCTCAGGCAAGCGCGCGGAGGATGGGCGCTAACAAGGTTATCCCGTTCTCATCCTTCCACCGCTACCAGCGCGCAGACAGTGCGTGGGCCAATGATCTCATTCCAGAGCTCGAAGACTACTACAGCCACGCCGTTGAAAGCTGGCCTGAGATACTTCCTGCCTTTGTTAGGGTAAACTGTCAAACTGACGAGATCACGCCAATCAATCCTCCGCGCTCCCCTCGCATTATAAGAAAACCAGAAGAATTTGGGGACAGCTGGTCGGATCCGCTAACTGCCGAGGACAAGATCAGAATCCGTAACTACTTTACTGCACGAGAGGCGCTCCGCAAGAATTTTGGATTTATTGAGGTCTCAGCGGGAGAATCAAGCATCACTGTCGATCTCAACCGGACGAAGCGTAATGTCGGGATCAGGTTCGAATGCCCACGCAATTCGCTGATGACGTGCATCGAACACGAGCTGTTTGACGATCTTCTGATCGGAAACTATATGCGGACGACTCTCTTTAATGTCGAAGGATTGTATCCGCATTTCACCCCTTATGTTGCCAAATATGCCGACAATGGGCGGGCCAGGACAAAGCTGGAGCTCAGGGCGTACTTTGGCCATTATTTTATGCGGGATCCGGTCGCACACGCGTTGAAGTATCTTGTGACCGGTAGCGAGATGGTGCTGCGCAAGGCTTTGCCGGAAGAGTCTGCGATGTTTCGTACTGCCAAACGCCTTTACCACGGCTAAATGACCTGCCGGCGCGGACCTCCTCGGCTGATTGCTCGGACAGCGGCGATAACGGCCACGCCCGTTGTATGTCGTAATTCGCTGTTCGGGTTGAACCGGCGCGGCAGCGCACGCCCGCCTATCGCCCTGCTCGAACTCGCCGCTCGGCACGAAAGCGGGACCGGACTGCGTCGGCACGTTTCTTTCTAATCATCGCCAGTCCTGATGCAGCTGACCAGCCGCGGTGAATTCGATAGGGAAATCCTGTAGCTCCCGGACCAATGTCTCGGCTTCCGCGAGTTCCTTCAGGATCTTGAGCCGCCCCTCATGCAGCAGCGCCTGCAAACGGCTGACCAGCGTGAGCTTTGGCACGGAGCAGGTCGGGCCGTCGCGCGTCTCGGCCGTCCCGCCGGTGATGAGCACGCCGGTCGGGGGAGATCCCGGAGTAGACGAACATGTCGAATACCGGCCGCCCGACGCCGGTGAAATCGATGACGAGCTCGGCATGTCCTGGCAGCTTCGTCAGGAGCCGGCCGACATGGGCGACAATACCCGGATAAGGCGCCCCAGGGGAACCCGCTCGAGATGCCCGACTTCAAAGATCGGAAACGGCGTCATTGAATGAACCTCGAAATCGTCGACCAGGGGGAGCTCGATCAGCTCGGACGAAAAAGCCGAGCTCTCCGCATCGATGAACTCGCCTTCGAATTCCTGCGCGAACAGCATCGGCCCCAATTTCTGGCGCATCTTTCGAGAAACTCGGCACCAATACGGGGACACTCCCGGCCGATGATCTTGATCCGCTCGACCTCGACCCCGTGTTGCCAGTTCTCCTCGA
>VAZV01000303.1 GCA_005884765.1 Alphaproteobacteria bacterium | reverse complement strand
TCGGGTGGCGAAGACGTTGAGCAACGTGGCGATTCCGGACAGCAGGAAGACCGGCGTCAGCGCCACCTGGATGATGTGAGCGATCGTGTCGAGGGGTGATCCCGTGTTTTCAACGCCGAACATCGATCAGACCATCAGGCCGCCGCGACAAGCGGGTCAGCAGCGCCGCATCATTGTTCCCTAAATGGCGGATGCGCATACTGATTGATGAGTCCGACAGTCGGGGCGGTGCTCGGGGTGTTTCGAGTTCGCTATCCTGATGAACGCGGATCACGAAGTTTCGCGATTGTAGCAGCACCCGAGACGAGCCGAAGCGCATCGTCCTTGCTATCGAACCGATCAACTCTTAACATTCAGGTAACAATTTCTGGACCTCGGTTTAGCCGGGATGATGACAGATCACACATCCGACGGCTATTTGGAGGTAATCTCGTTGATCGAGCGCCTCCACAGACAGGTTCTCGAAGTCATGAAGCTGGAACTGGACCGACTCGGCATGCACGACATCAATAATGTGCAAGCCTTGATGCTATTCAACATTGGTGAGGCCGAGATCTCAGTCGGCGAACTCATGTCGCGGGGCTACTATCTCGGCTCGAACGTCTCCTATAATGTCAAGAAGATGATCGAATATGGTTATCTCTCGCATGAGCGTTCGGTGCATGACCGCCGATCGATTCGCGTTCGCCTAACACGCAAGGGGCGCACACTGCGCGACCAGTTGGACGGGATGTATCAGCGTCACCTCCAAAGGCTCGGCCAAAACCGGATCACAGATGCGGATTTACAACTCGTCGCGGCCACCTTGCGCGGACTCGAACGATTTTGGAGGGACTTGGCGACCCTCACAGACAGAGATGATTAAACCGGACGTGCGCTTTTGGTGCACCCGCTTGCTCATCTCAAGTGCGGGGACGCTTCTAAAAAGAAATTGGCCCTTCCCGGTTGGGGGATTGGAAGGGCCAGGCTCTGATTGGATCGGGGAATGCCAACGGGGGGATTTGTTGGCTTGTTACTAACTCATTAAGTTGGCCGTTCCAGAATAGCTCAACCTAAGGGTATATCAATAGGATTCGCGTAGAAATCGGCAGATCGTGCGGCGGGCATTGCATTGCGCGCTAAGATCGGGATCGGCGATCTCGGGACGGCGTGACAGGCACACATCGGAGCACACCGCTAACAGTCCCTTCACCGGTATTTGGTACAGATCCCTTGGGCAGGCGAGTTCAGCATTTCCCAGCCCGCCCAGCAGCCAAGGGGCCGGTGCTCTTCCCCAACCTGGGCGCCGGTCCCGATCACGCCTTTGCCGTCCGTAATCATATCGCTTCTGAGTCAGCCTCGTCGGCGATGCACGGAACGCCTGCCGGCTTGGTTGTGCCAAGGGCGCGCTGGTCTTGGGAATCGTAAACAGGCCGGCGCGTCCTTAACCCTCTTTATCCCTGTCTTTTATTCAAATCCGCTGTACCCCTGTCGATGGTGGCGGCGTGACCCCCCTTACAGCCGCTGCCAGGGGCCGGTGGGCTGGAGCGTCACATCTCCCGGGGAGCCGCCGGCCCCAATCATCCCGCTACGGCCTCGCCGTCTCCACCGACAGGATCACGCCGTCGCGGATGGAGCCGGCCTTGCGGTGGCCAAGCGTTGGGTAGGATGCCTAGCCATCATGTTCCTTCGGTCGGTAGTTCCGGCGAGGATGATGGTCGTGCGGCAAGGGATCTCCCTGCGCACGGAACTTGATGTTGGTCATCAAGAGGGATGGTACGGTGACGAAGATGTCCAACTGCATCTAGCTTTGAGTGATCGGCGAAAAAACCGGCCCCCCACATGTGAAGGGAGCCGAAGTCTCTCAGGGGTTATGCCAACGCAAAAACAGGGAGAGATGGGTTGGCAAAACAGCCATACGCGCCAGGTGAATAAAAAGTCTCGCAAATTGAAGGTTAATTCCGCCGCAACCGCAGGGAGCGGACAGCGGGGCGATGGCACCCCTTCCCTTGACCGCGTTGCGACCTAGTGATGGCTGGGATCAGATCCGGAGTGGCAGGCGCCGATCAAACTGGAAAACAGCCCTTTATTTCGAGCCCGAAGCGTCACACCCGGAGATGCCACCGCGACCTGGCACAGGGTCACGGCCGGCGGCGGGGTGAAGGCGCTTCAGCCGGTGCGGCTGGGTGGCTGCGCGACACGCCGCGAATGCCGATATCAGGCGGCCTTCACTCGGCGACGACGCAAAGCCACGACGCGCTCGGCATCCGCCAGTTCCGGCTTGACCTCGCCACAGAACGTCGCCCACTCCTCGGCCAGTAGGCGTCGCTTCTGGAAGCCATCACCGCGGCGGTAGGCCGCCTCGACCTTATCACCGAGGGTATGCGCCAGCGCCATTTCGATAACATCGCGGGGGAAGTCTGTGCAGTCGCCGGCCCAATCACGGAAGGTGGATCGGAAGCCGTGGACAGTCAGATCCCCTCGGCTCATCCGGCGCAGCAGCATCAGCATCGACATGTTCGACAGCGGTCGGCCGGGGTTGTCGCCGGGGAAAACAAAACCGCCGTCGTGCCTCTCCGCCATCGTGTTGATGACGGCCAGTGCGGCCTTCGACAGCGGCACCCTGTGTTCTTTGCCGGCCTTCATCCGTTCCGCCGGGACGGTCCATACCCCGTCCTTAAACTCCTCCCACTGCGCCCCGAGAACTTCATTCGTGCGACTTGAGGTCAAAATCGCCAATTCGAGGGCACGGGCTGCAACACCCTCCTGCTGGCGAAGCTGGGCCATAAACGTACCGATGTCGCGATAGGGCAGGGCGGCATGATGCTCCCCGCGGCCCTTTGCCCGCCGGGCGGCCTTCGCTGCGCTGGACGGCTTCATCAGGAGGTTTTCGAGGTGACCGCGCCACCGGGCGGGGTTGTCGCCGTCGCGATAGCCCGCCGTCTTGGCCCAATCGAGGACCGCTTCAATCCTACCGCGCACCCGTTTGGCCGTCTCCGGCTTCTCCTGCCATATCGG
>VAZV01000215.1 GCA_005884765.1 Alphaproteobacteria bacterium | reverse complement strand
TTTGTTTTCAGCGTTACGTGATGAAGGGATCGCGGATCAGGCGCGAGCTCCACAGCGGACATAAACCATGTTGCCGTAGCGGGTCGCGGCATCCTTGTCCACGAAGCGGGTGATCAGCACGCGTCCGTCGAACGAAACGATCTCGCGATCCTGCTCGCCACCGGCGGGTCCGGGCGGGCCGATAAAGTTCTTGCCGCTCTGGCTGCCTTTCAGGCGTAATTCCTGAGGCGTCGCCTGGTCGGCCAGATGCATGATCACGCCGCCGGACTGACCGGCTCCGATCACGTAGGGCTGCTTGCACTGGGCCACCGCGGCTTTTTCGGTGCGCGCGCGGTCGGCCGGATTCTGGAATGAGGCGAGACCCCAGCGGCCGACGATCTCGTCGGATCGGATGGTGGCCGGCACATCGGGCGCCACGCCGGGTTCAGGCGCGACCGACGGGGACGATGACAGGCTGAAGCTGCCGCACCCCCCCAGGAATATCGTGAGCGCAAAGACGAGCCCCAGATTGGCCATCGTCCGTGCAGCAGGTGAACTGAGCATGCTATCCCCCGAGCAAATTCCTGGCCGCCCCCACCCTGCAGCCAACCGCAAAAATGCAGTCGGAGCAATGATGTCCCGCAAATTACGCCGGTGTTCCGATTCCGTTTCCGAGAGCATCCTATATTGGCCTCTCCAAGGCCTTAACCACTTTGCTTGACAGGGCCGGCGCCAAGCCATATTTCCGGAACGCACAATTAGCACTCTAAGACTGCGATTGCTAAGGGTGCGAGCCATTTCGACCCACGACGGTGTCGGAACCGGCCGCATTCCCATCCGATCAGACAACCGAGCCTCCAAAGGGAAACGTCATGGCTAAATCCAGATTTCGTCCGCTGCATGACCGCGTCGTGGTCAAGCGCATCGACGCCGAAGAAAAGTCCAAGGGCGGCATCATCATTCCCGATACCGCCAGGGAAAAGCCGTCGCAGGGCGAAATCACCGCAGTCGGTCCAGGCGGCCGCGACGAAAGCGGCAAGCTGATCGCGATCGACGTCAAGATCGGCGACCGCGTGCTGTTCGGTAAATGGTCGGGCACCGAAGTCAAGCTCGACGGCGAGGAACTCCTGATCATGAAGGAGTCCGACATCATGGGCGTGCTCGCCTAACGCGACCTGTCTTGCTCACCCTGAGCTGGCAGCGGAGCTGCCGTCTCGAAGGGTCATCATCCATCCACAACCTCATCCCTCGAGACGCGGGCAAGAGCCCGCTCCTCTGGATGAGGTCATTTCCAGGAGTGATCTCAAAATGGCTGCCAAGGACGTGAAATTTGCCGGCGACGCACGCGAGCGCATGCTGCGTGGCGTCGATATTCTCGCCAATGCCGTCAAGGTGACGCTCGGCCCCAAGGGCCGCAACGTCGTCATTGAAAAGAGCTTCGGCGCCCCGCGCATCACCAAGGACGGCGTCACCGTCGCCAAGGAAATCGAGCTCGACGACAAGTTCGAGAACATGGGTGCGCAGATGGTGCGCGAGGTCGCCTCCAAGACCAACGACACCGCCGGCGACGGCACCACCACCGCAACCGTGCTCGCGGCTGCGATCGTCCGTGAAGGCGCCAAGTCGGTCGCCGCCGGCATGAACCCGATGGACCTCAAGCGCGGTATCGATATTGCGGTCCATGCCGTGGTCAAGGATCTCGAAAAGCGCGCCAAGCCGGTCGCCGCCTCCTCGGAAGTGGCACAGGTCGGCACCATCTCGGCCAATGGCGACGCCGCGATCGGCAAGATGATCGCGCAGGCGATGCAGAAGGTCGGCAATGAGGGGGTCATCACCGTCGAAGAGAACAAGTCGCTGGAGACCGAAGTCGACATCGTCGAAGGCATGAAGTTCGACCGCGGCTATCTGTCGCCCTATTTCGTCACCAACGCCGAAAAGATGACCGCCGAGCTTGAGGACGTCTATGTGCTGCTGCACGAAAAGAAGCTGTCCGGCCTGCAGGCGATGCTGCCGGTGCTCGAGGCCGTGGTGCAGTCGGGCCGTCCGCTATTGATCGTCGCCGAGGACGTCGAAGGCGAGGCCCTGGCGACGCTGGTCGTCAATCGCCTGCGCGGCGGGTTGAAGGTCGCGGCCGTCAAGGCGCCCGGCTTCGGCGATCGCCGCAAGGCGATGCTGGAGGACATCGCGGTCCTGACCGGCGGTCAACTGATCTCCGACGAGCTCGGCATGAAACTCGAAAGCGTCACGATCAACATGCTCGGCCGCGCCCGCAAGGTCGTGATCGACAAGGAGAACACCACGATCGTCAACGGCGCCGGCAAGAAAAAGGACATCGAAGCCCGCGTGACGCAGATCAAGGCGCAGATCGAGGAGACCACCTCGGACTACGACCGCGAGAAGCTGCAGGAGCGCCTCGCCAAGCTTGCCGGCGGCGTCGCGGTGATCCGTGTTGGCGGCGCGACCGAGGTCGAAGTCAAGGAGAAGAAGGATCGCGTCGAGGACGCGCTGAACGCCACCCGCGCAGCCGTGCAGGAAGGCATCGTGCCGGGCGGCGGCGTCGCGCTGCTGCGCGCCAAGAAGGCGGTCGGCCGCATCCACAACGATAATTCCGACGTGCAGGCCGGCATCAATATCGTGCTGAAAGCGCTGGAAGCTCCGGTGCGCCAGATCTCCGAGAATGCCGGGGTCGAAGGCTCGATCGTGGTCGGCAAGATTCTCGAGGACAAGTCGGAGACGTTCGGCTTTGACGCCCAGACCGAGGAGTATGTCGACATGGTCGCCAAGGGCATCATCGATCCGGCGAAAGTAGTGCGGACCGCGCTGCAGGATGCCGCTTCCGTCGCCGGCCTATTGGTGACGACCGAAGCCATGGTTGCCGAATTGCCGAAGGAACCGGCGGCGCCGATGCCTGGCGGGGGCGGCGGCATGGGCTTCTAGGGCCGGTCCGTTCGTTGACGGAGCGAAGAAGGCCGCCTCCCGGCGGCCTTCTTTTTTTGGCTGACTGTTCGCAGCTTTCCAATTTAATCACCGCCAAAAAAGCACTACGGTGAAAGCCAAACCTGGCTGACCCAAGGAATTTCATATGCGCGCGCTTTTGTTCTGCCTGGCCGTTCTGATCACGGCCACGCCCGAGTTCGGCTTCGCTGAACCAATGAAGCTGTCCCCGAAGGCAGTACCTGCCGCGAACGAGACCCGATATTTCACCGCGATCGACGGGCTGATGGGCGGCAGTGCCGATGTCATCCTGAAAGAGACAAGGCAGGGCAAGGCCGTCACGTCGGCGCTGCTTGATGTCTGCTACCCGGTCGAAAAAGGCTCCGATCGCAAGGACCGTTTCGTCGCCAATCTCGCCGTCAGCGGTCAGACCATGACCGGAACCACGCAGAGCATTGGCGCCAAATTGCCGGTCACGATCAAACTGACACGCAAGCCGACCGGCGACACGTTTGAATTCAGGGGTCAGATCTCGGTCGGCGAGGCCGTGACCGAAGTGGCTTCAAGCGACAATTCCGATCTGTCCGAAAAGGAATTTCAGGACAATCAAACGACCGATGACGGCATCGCCACGGCGCCTAAGGATTTTACCGAAGTTTCTCCGGAATCGGTCGGCGTGCGGGTGAAACTCGACGCAGCGCTGGAATTCCTGAAAGGATTGAAAGGCCAAGACGTCGAGGTCGCGCTCAGCAGTCTCGCCGTTTCCTGCGATGCACTGCGCGCCGGCGAGCAGACCATCACCATGGCCGTGGATCCGGAGCGCGCCGCGGCGCTGATTGCGAAGGCGAAGTCGCAAACGGGCGTCAGCGCAGCCGGTTGGACCACGGGCGTCGTCGAAATGGACCGCGCCGTCCGTTTCCCAGCCGCCGACTGGCGCGACGGCGAGAAGCTCAACAGGGAGAAGCTCGCATCCGCGGTTTCCGCAGTGCTTGCCAGGAGGCTTTCGGCAAAAGCCCTATCATCGGCCTGGAACGCCACGACCGGAAAACTGAAACTGACGTTCAAGCGGCCGAACCAGCTTGTTCCCGCGCTCGAGCTCACCGATACGATTGAGGTCACCGGCCTGGTGTCGGCTGACAAGCCCGGCGCGTCGGACAAACTGATGCTGTGGATCGGCAATCCCGTCATCACGACGGCGGATGAATCCGCCGGCCCGAGGCTGTCATTGTCCGACGATTCCTCAGGCGAAGAGGAAAGCGACCAAAAGGACGACAACGGCTCGGTCGACGCGCTGACCAAGGAACTCAAGGGACAGCGCTGGGATGCGGACACATCGATCTGGAAATAGGCTGAAGCTTCTTCTTCGCAGCTTCAATTGGTATCGAGGCGGAATCGCAGCGTCTTGGTGCCGATGAACGACACGAAATCGCCCTGCCGCTTCCAGTTGGTGGCCTCGCCCAAGGCCGTGACCAGTTCATCGTCGGCCTGCGCCCGCGCCGGCGGACAGGCGCGATCCTCCAAAGGCCCCGCGACGAAGATCACGGTGTTGCCTGCGATCGAGAACTGGCCCTTGCCGCCCTTGCACCACAGCTCAAGCACCGCCTCGCCGTTGTCGCCGATTTCCACGTTCGGCAATCGCTTCGATCCGGGCTGACGCGCCACGTCCATCGTCATGGCCATCCCGAACGGAAAACCATCATCGGCCCGGGCCGGGCCGATATCCGGTGCCGCCGTTAGCAACACCACCGAAACGGCTAGCCATTTCGCGCCAAGTCTTCCCGAAACCATGCGACCTCTCGGAATCTCTGTAACCACCCAAACGCAGCGCGTCGTTCTGTTGGACGAATATGCCATTGGCCAGATTCGTTCTCGAATAAATCTCACTTGAAAAAGCAAATCCCCGCACGGCCATCGGACCTGCGGGGGCTTGGCCGGTGGCGTTAGCGCGGATCTTACTTCAAGACCATCAACGTGAAGGGATAGACGTAGGCCTGCAGCATGACGAAGAGGCCGACGAGACAGGCCAACGCGATCGAATGCTTGAACACGAAGCGCAAAATCGTACCCTCATGTCCATACCAATTGGTCGCGGTGGAGGCGACGACGATCGACTGCGCGTCGATCATCTTGCCCATCACGCCGCCGGACGAGTTGGCGGCGGCCATCAGGACTGACGAAAGCCCCAGTTGCTCGGAGGTGATCTTCTGCAGATTGCCGAACAGAATGTTCGAGGCGGTATCCGATCCGGTCAGCGCGACGCCCAACCAGCCGAGCAGCGTGCCGAAGAAGGGATACAGCACGCCGGTTGCGGCAAACGCCAGGCCGAGCGTGGCATCGACGCCCGACAGCCGCGTCAAGGTGCCGATTGCCAGCATCGCCGAAATCGTGATCAGCGAGATCGCGCACAGCTTGATGGTGCGGCCATATTCCGTGATCATTCTGGCCGGCGAAAAGCCCGCCAGGAAGCCGGAGATGATCGCGGCGATCAACATGCCCGTTCCGGTAAACGACAGGTAGGTAAAGGCAAATACGGCACCTTCCGGCGTCGGCTTCGCGGCCACCGGCGGCACCTTGTTGATCATGTTGTGCAGATCGGGAACCGGATAGTTCCAGGTGAAGATCGAGTTCGCCCAGGTCTTGAACCCGCCGGTGCCCCAGACCAGCATCACGATGCAGACGATGATCCACGGCAGCAGCGCGCTCCAGAGCTCGCTTTGCGTCAAGGATGTCTTGTCCATCAGCTTCGGCGCCGTCATCGTCGCCGCCGATTCGTCCTTGCCGCGCAACGCCGGCGACAGCCAGAGCTGCCTCGGTTGCCAGACCTTCAGGAACAGGATGAGGCAGCCCATCGAGATTAGCGAGGCCCCGATATCGACGATCCAGGGATTGATGTAGTTCGAGATCACGAATTGCGGGATCGCGAACGACACGCCGGTGACGAGAATGGCCGGCCAGATATCCTTCATGCCCTTCCAGCCCGCGAACGCCCAGACCACCCAGAACGGCACGATCAGCGAGAACACCGGCAATTGCCGCCCGACCATCGCGCCGAGGATATAGGGATCAAGCCCGGTCACTGTGGCGAGGCCCTGGATCGGCGTGCCGAGCGCGCCGTAGGCGACGGGGGCGGTATTGGCGATGAGCGAGAGACCGGACGCTGCAAGCGGCGAAAACCCGAGACCGATCAGAACCGCGCCTGTTACTGCGACTGGTGTACCAAATCCCGAAGCGCCTTCGAAGAAGGCGCCGAAAGAGAACGCGATCAGCAGCAATTGCAGACGACGGTCTTCGGTGACGCCGCCTACGGCGCGTTTCAGTAATTCGAATTGGCCCGTTGCAACCGTGAGCTGATAAAGAAAGATGACATTCAGCACGATCCAGCCAATCGGGAAGAACCCGGCAACGATGCCGAGCAGCGACGCGCGGATCGACATCCCCGCCGGCATTGTGAAGACAAAAATCGCGATCAGATTCGTCAAGATCACAGCGACGATCGCTGCGATATGCGCCTTGACCTTGCCGCTGGCGATCAGCACCAGCAACGTGACCACCGGGATCGCTGCAGCGACGGTCGACAGCGCTGCGTTGCCGAGCGGATTATAGACTTGATTCCACATTGCGGTTCCTCCCCACGCAACCATCGGGCGCACGACCAGCGTGGACGGTCGGCGTGCCTGACGCGATCGCGGGGGTGCCTCTGCAGTACGCGGGATGTGCCCATAAACTCGGCAAATGCCAAAGTCCGCTCACAACCTCGCGAATTTGAAAAGCGTCCCCGCCCCTCGCCGTTGCCCCCATGCTAGGGTCTAGTCCGCGGCCGGGACAAGCCGAGCCGCATCATGATACTTGCGACTTTAGTCTAAGTTCGCGCAATTCCCGTATTTCCTCAGGCCCTTAGGGCAACCCTTCCAGGAGCGACAATCTGTGAACAACATCCGCGCGACGCTCGCGACCGTATGGCGGATCGCGGCACCCTATTTCCGCTCCGAGGACAGATTGGCCGGCTGGACGCTGCTCGCGGCGGTGATCGTCATTGAACTGTCGCTGGTCGGAATCGATGTTCTGCTGAACCAGTGGCGCAACCGCTTTTACAATGCGTTGCAGGAGAGGAATTGGGACACTTTCGTCTTCGAAATCGGCATATTTTGCATTCTGGCGGCGAGCAATGTCGTGTTCGTCGTCTATCAGCTTTATCTCAATCAGTGGCTTCAGATCCGCTGGCGGCGCTGGATGACCAGCCGCTATCTCGGCGAATGGCTTCACGACGCCAACCACTATCGCGTGCAGCTCCACGGTGATTCGGCCGACAACCCAGACCAGCGCATCACCGACGACGTGAAACTGTTCGTCGAGCGAACGCTGGATATTGGGGTCGGATTGCTGAGTGCGGTGGTGACGCTGGTGTCTTTTGTCTTCATCCTGTGGGGTCTCTCTGCTGCGGCCCCGCTGCATATTTTCGGAAGCGAGTTCGCAATCCCCGGTTATCTCGTATGGGGTGCGCTGGTCTATGCCGTCTTCGGAACTGCGCTGACGCAATGGATCGGCTCACCGCTGGTCAATCTCGACTTTCACCAACAACGTCTCGAGGCCGATTTCCGCTTCAACCTTGTCCGGGTACGCGAGAATTCCGAACAGATCGCGCTATTGGCCGGCGAGAGCGCCGAACGGCAGCGGCTTTCGGAACGCTTCGGGCGTGTCGTCGACAACTGGTATGCCATCATGAGCCGGACCAAGCGGCTGACGGCGTTCACCAGAAGCTACACTCAGGCCGCGGTCATTTTCCCCTACGTCCTGGTGGCACCGGCTTATTTCGCCGACAAGATCCAACTCGGCGGCATGATGCAGACGGGATCGGCGTTCGACAGCGTTCAAACCGCGCTGTCGTTCTTCGTTTCGATTTATCGCGCGATGGCGGAATGGCAGGCGGTTGTCGCGCGTCTTGACGGATTTGAGATGGCCATCGCCAGCGCCAGCGCCGATGCGATCGGGCCAGGTTCGATCGTTGCCGCGACGTCAGCCGGCAATAACAGCATCGATCTGCGACAGCTTCTGATCAGGCTGCCCAATGGAACGCCGCTGGTCTGCGCGGACGGCTTTAGCATTCACAGCCACGAACGCATCCTTGTCACTGGTCCTTCGGGTGCCGGCAAGTCGACCCTGTTCCGCGCTATCGCCGGCGTCTGGCCGTTCGGAAGCGGCTCGGTGACCGTGCCGGCCAAAACCACCCTGATGATGCTGCCGCAGCGACCGTATTTTCCGGTCGGGCCGTTGCAGGACGCCGTCGCCTATCCCGCGCCTGCCGGCGCGTTCAGTGCGGAGTGCGTCAACGATGCGCTGACCACGGTAGGCTTACCGCAGCTGACCGAGCGGCTGGATGAGGAGGCGCACTGGAACCGGATGCTCTCGCCCGGCGAACAACAGCGCCTCGGGATCGCGCGGGCGCTGTTGCACGCCCCGCAATATCTTTTCCTCGACGAGGCCACTGCATCGCTCGATGAGCCTTCGGAGGCCGCCCTCTACCGGCTACTTGAGGAGAAATTGCCTGGCACCACCATCGTCTCGATCGGGCATCGCTCGACCTTGGCTGCCTTCCACCAGCGCAATGTGGTGCTGGTTCGCGAAGGCGACCGGTTTGCCCTGCGGAACCGCGGCGAGAACGTGAGCGTGAAGTCCTAGAACGGCCGTCACAGCCAGCGCTGCGGCCATGGACAGCGACGTAGCCAGCGGTGCCAGAGATACGCAAACGCCGTCAGCAGCAGCGCGCCCGCCAGCACGGGCGTAAACAGAAATGACCATGGAAGGCTGTTGGCAACCACCAGCAGCGGATCGATACCGGCCGGGGGATGAAACGTGCCGGTCAGATACATCGCGAGAATTGCCAACCCTACTGCGATGGCCGCGGCCCAGGCGCTTGGCCCGGTCAACTTGAGTATCGCAAGCCCTACCAGCGTCGCCAGCACGTGCCCACCGACCAGCGCCCGTGGCTGCGCCGGCTCGGCATCCGGCGATCCGATGACGAGCGCGATGGAGGTCGCAAACGGGATGATGGCCAACGGATAGTGCGATGCGAGCGAGAGCCACTCCATGGCGCCGATGGCAATCGCAACCCCAAGGCCGGCAACGGCCCCCTCCGCCGCGCTGCGTGGACCGATAGTGACGCCGGCTCTCTTTGCGGCCTCGCGCCAGTCGAGGGTCATTCCAATTCAACCTCCAAAAAGCATAGGGGCGGCAGATCGCTCTGCCGCCCTCGTCTCGCAGTCTCTAGAGAGAGCTTACTTCAGATTGGTCATCGCCGTCAGGTCAGCCGAAAGCTTGACGATACCCGCCGCGCCGCACCAGTTCGAACTGTTCCCGAACGGATTGTTCCCGGTAACGGTGGTGGTTCCGACTTGAGCATTGAAAGCACCCGTGAAGACGCTGCAATCACCCTTCGACAGGTCGGTGTCCGAGTAGCGCAGGTCGAGCGTGAACACCTTGTAGGTGAAGCCGATACCGATGTTCCAGGTGTTGTAATCAGCATAATGGATGCCATTCGGGAACGCCGGGGTACCGTAGAAGCTGTCGGTGGTTCCAAACCATTGCCGCCCAAACTCGCCGGACACGTACATGCCAACGCCGCTGCTCCCGAACACTGTAGCGGGCGCGGTGTATTTGCCGGTGACCGAAGAATAGTTGCCCCAGGCGCCTGAGTTCAGGAAACTCGGGCTGTAGTACTCGGTCACGCCGAACTGCCAGTTGTCATTGACGGTGTAGTTACCCTTTCCGTAGACCTCGAAGAAGCTGACGTCCTTCTTCATCGTGTTGCCGTTGAGCAGGAAGTTGGTTGCGCATTCGGTGCCTTGAAAATGCCCCGCGAAATCGACGCCGGGAGCGAGGCCAGTACCGAATTGGCAGGTGCCGCCCGGATACAGGTAGCCCCAGACGCCGATATCGAAGGCAAAGGCGCCGAAGGTCGGGCGAATACCGCCGTAGATGTCGACTTCGGCCGCCGCGCGGTTCGCGAACGAAATGCTCTCAAACGACGAGCCGATGTAGAGTTGCAGATCCTTGGTGACGTTATAGCGCGGCTCGAAATAAGCGGTCACTGACGGCTTGTGGTTGGACTGGGTGACGCCGCGGAAGATGTAATCGTTCATGATGGCGCTGCCGAAGGCGAGGTCCCAAGGCTCGAACGGCGCCGGCGGTGGCGCTTTCACGGCCTTGACCGGCATGTCCGCTGCAAGAGCCGAACCCGATACCATTGCCAGCGCCGTTGCTAACAAGACGATTTTTTTCATTGAGGTCCCCATCACTTTCAAAGGATCAGCCCCGGCTCCGGCGCCCCCAAGGGCAAGCGACACCTGACTGCAACTGAATTTCGTCAACCAACTTCAATTTGGAACTTGCTGTCACGCTGGTGAAGCAAAAAAGACAAGCATCTGCTGACTTTTTAGGCGAAATGGCCATTCCGCCGAAGGTTGTCGGCGTGTGTTGCTTTCCGACAACAATTTTGACCGGTTTTGCCCGCCCTTAGGCCGCGATTGTGGATCGCTGGCGGTGACAAGAACGATGCCGCCGGCCGATTCCCCGAATCACAGGCCTCCGGTCGAACCGGACACTGCGGGTCCGCCGGAACGTCAAAAGGCCGCAGCGGGGATGCTGCGGCCTTGCATGATTTGACCCGGCGAAAATCGGGCACCTTTTTCTAGTTATCGTGGTCGTCTCCAGACGATGCCGCGCCGTGGTCGCCCGAATGCTCCCATGTCGGCGTGGAGCTTGGCGCGGGACTGGGCGTGGCCCAGCTCGGCGGCGACGGAGCCGGCGTGGGAGCCGGGGCCGGGGCCGCTTTCTTCTTTGGTGCGCTTTTCTTTGCGGCAGTTTTCTTTTTCGCGGCCTTTTTCGGCGCCGCCGCCTTCGACTTCTTGGCGGACTTCTTCGCCGACTTCTTGGCCTTCTTCGCCGATTTCTTGGCGGACTTCTTCGCCGATTTTTTCTTCGCCGCTACAACTTTTTTCTTTTTAGCCTTCTTGGATTTTTTCTTTTTGCCTTTAGCCATCGTGGTCCTCCTGTTGCCGCCGAACAATGTCTATCGGGCGTCTTTAAGTCGTCCTGCCTACCGCGCGCGGCCAATGGATCAGCTCAATCCTGGCCGGGGACCTCCCGTCGCCCAATCGAGAAGCTCAATCGTGTGTACGACAGGGACTGACGTGCCGCCGGCAATCTGCACCATGCATCCGATATTGCCCGCAGCAATCACGTCCGGCTTGATCATCGCGATGTTGGCGACCTTGCGATCGCGCAGTCTGTTCGCAATGTCAGGCTGGAGAAGGTTATAAGTCCCCGCCGAACCGCAACACAAATGGCTCTCGGGTACATCTTTCACCACGAATCCGTTCTTGGAAAGCAAATCTTTCGGAAGCCCTGTGATTTTCTGTCCGTGCTGCAGCGAACAAGCCGAGTGATACGCGACCACGACGTCGCCTGGTTGCTGCGATTTGTGCAGTTCGATGCTGCCAAGATACTCGGTGATGTCCTTGGCCAGCGCCGAGATCCTGGCCGCCGCCAGCGCGAAATCGCGATCCTCGCGCAGCATATAGCCATAGTCCTTGATCACCGTCCCGCAGCCGGACGTGGTCACCAGGATGGCGTCGAGGCCGCTGCGTTCGGCTTCCGCGGTCCAGGCCGCGATGTTGCCACGCGCGCGCGCCAGCGCGTCGTCATCGCGGCCGAGGTGATGCGTCAGCGCGCCGCAACATTGCTCATCCTTGACCAGCACGACCTCGATGCCGTGGCGCGTCAGCAGGTTGATGGCGGCTTGATTGATGCGCGGCGCCAGCACCTGCTGGGCACAGCCCTGCAGTAGCGCGACGCGTCCGCGCCGTTTTCCAAGCGCGGGGAAAACGCTTCCGGCGGCGGCGCCCGGCGGCGGCAGCCGGCCCGGCGCCAGGGCCAGCATCGCTTTGATTCTACTCAACAAAGTCGGCGTCGCGGAGAACGTCTCCGGTGTCGGCAGAAGTGCTGCCAGCGGCCGTGCGATCCGCGCCAGCACCATGCTCAAGCGAAACAGGTCGGGCCGCGGCAGCACCAACGCCAACACGGCGCGCAGCATCCGCTCGGTCAGCGGCCGCGCATATTGCTGCTCGATCCGGACCCGCGCCTGATCGACGAGATGCATATAGTTCACGCCCGACGGACAGGTCGTCATGCAGGCGAGGCAGGAGAGACAACGGTCGATATGCTTGACCACCTCGCGCGTTGGTGGCCGATCCTTCTCCAGCATCTCTTTGATCAGGTAGATCCGGCCGCGTGGGCTATCGAGCTCGTCGCCGAGCAGCACATAGGTCGGACAAGTCGCGGTGCAGAACCCGCAATGCACGCAGGCGCGCAGAATCTTGTTCGCTTCCGCGATATCGGGATCGGCCAATTGCGCGAGTGAGAACTCGGTCTTCATGCCGCAAGCCCTCTCGTCAGCCGGCCGCGGTTGAGGATGGTCTTCGGGTCGAAGCTTAAGCGGACGCGTTCGCTCAAATCGGCAAGACCGCCCGGCTGTGGATGAAACACGTCGACATTGCGGCGGACCTGTTCCGGCGCGCGAATCAACGTGGCGTGACCGAAGGCCGCCTCGACGCGCTGACGCACCAGCCCGGCCTGGGCGTCGGGCGTCGAAGGCAGCGCCGCCCAGATCAGGCCGCCACCCCAATCATAAATCACCTCGCCGCCAGTATCTCGCGCCAGCTGCTCGCCCAGCGCCCCGCCGGTGGCGGGCGGGCAAACGATCCGCCACACCGGCGATCCCCCTAACGCACCACTTGCGGCGAACGGAATGACGTCGCGGATGGAACTCCAGGCTTGGGCGGAAGCGGCATCGTCCAGGATCTGCGCCGATCCAAAGGGCGCAAGCACCTCGGCCAATGCCGCCGCGCGATGGGCGGCCGAGACCGTGATGCCCTCCAAGCGCAGCAAGGTTAGCGCTTCGCGCCCGGCTCCGAGCCCGCAGGCCTCGGACCGCAACGCCGAATTTGGCAGGTGCGCCGCGCCGGACACGTCGAAGGGCGAGCCAAGCGCTGCGGTCATCGCCCGGTTTGCCACGATTGCATCGAGCCCGCGCAGCACCAGCGTGCGCTCGCTTTCGGGCCGCGGCATGACTTTCAGGGTCACTTCGGTCATCACCGCGAGCGTGCCCCAGGAGCCCGCCAAGAGCTTGCAAAGATCGTAGCCAGTGACGTTCTTCACCACCTTGCCGCCGGCCTTGAAGCTATCGCCGAATCCCGACACCGCATTCGCCCCCAACAGATGGTCGCGGGCGCCGCCGGCCTTGATGCGGCGAGGACCGGCGAGGCCGGCGCCGATCATGCCGCCGATGGTTCCGAGCTCGGGCGTGCCGAGCAGCGCCGCGGTATTGACCGGCTCGAATGCAAATTGCTGGTTTTTGGAATCGATCAGCGACTGTACGTCGGCCAGCGGCGCGCCCGCCTGCACGGTGACGATCAGCTCGTTCGGCTCATAGGAGGTGACGGAGCTCAGCGCCGAGAGGTCGAGCACGGCATTGGTCGCCATCGGCTGACCGATCAGCCGCTTCGAGCCGTGGCCTATGATCTCGAGCGGCTGCTCGCTCGCGACCGCCTCGCGCACCGCCTGCTCGACATCCTTGGCATCGCGTACTTTGAGAGTGTCCACGCCTTCCTTCTCGCCTTCCCCGCCTTGGCCGCTTGAATTGGCCGCGTTTGTCGCAGCCATCTCGAGCCCTGACCATCCTTCTAAAGGCGTGGCTGAGGCGCACAAGAGCGCGCTTGGCGATGGACACGCGCGAACGCGTGGCGCTCTTAGTTCGATCGCTATCGAAGCATTTCCGGACACAATTCGCTATCTATCGAACGATAACTGTCGACGAAGAAGGAGAACAACCATGGGTCCATATGCGGTAAATAAAAGCGTCGGGGACGCCGTCAATGGCGGCGGACTTTTGGTCGTCGCGCAATGGGAGGCCAAGGAAGGACAGGCGGACGAGGTCGCCGAGATTCTCAACCGCTTCCTGCCCGAGGCGCAGCGCGAGCCCGGCGCAAAACTGTTCCTGATCGCAAGAGCGAAGGAAAATCCGGCACAGTTCCTGTTCTACGAACTGTTCCGCGACGAAGCCGCCTTCAAGGCGCATCAGGAAAGCGCGCATTTCAAGACCTATATCGCGGGCCAAGCGTTGCCGCTGCTTGCCAAGCGCGAGCGTGCGCAATACGCGTTGCTGTAGGGGAGCGCCACCTCTGCGCCACCGTCCGCCACCGCGTCGGCGCGAAGCGCCGTCCGGTGGCGCATGACAACCGGAGGCGTATGACGGCCGCAATTTGGTCGATGTCATTCGCCTAGAACCGCGGAAGGTCCGGAAATGCGAGCTTGCCGCCATGCACATGCACGCGGCCAAGCTCGGCGCAGCGGTGCAAGGTAGGGAACACTTTGCCGGGATTGAGCAGGCCCCGCGGATCGAACGCGCATTTCAGCCGTTGCTGCTGGTTGAGATCGATCTCGCTGAACATCTCGCCCATCAAATCGCGCTTTTCGATGCCGACGCCATGCTCGCCGGTCAAGACGCCGCCGAATTCGACGCATACGCGCAGGATGTCGGCGCCGAACGCTTCCGCCCGCTCCATCTCGCCCGGCTTGTTGGCATCGTAGAGGATCAAAGGATGCAGATTGCCGTCGCCGGCGTGAAACACGTTGGCGACGGCAAGATTGTATTTTTTCGAGAGATCGCGGATCCGCGCCAGGGCTTTCGGCAGCGCGCCGCGCGGGATGGTGCCGTCCATGCAGAGATAGTCGGGCGAAATCCGTCCCACCGCCGGAAATGCGGCCTTGCGCCCGGCCCAGAACAGGTTGCGCTCACCTTCCGAATTGGAAATCTGACACGTGGTCGACCCGCAGCCTTGCGCGATCGCTTCGACCCGGCCGATCAACTCGTCGACCTCGACGCCCGGACCATCGAGCTCGATGATCAACAGCGCCTCGACGTCGAGCGGATAGCCCGCATGCACAAAGGCTTCGGCGGCGTGGATCGCGGGCTTGTCCATCATCTCCATGCCGCCCGGGATAATGCCGGCGCCGATGATGCGGGCGACGCATTCGCCGGCCGCCTCGACCTCGGCAAAGCCCACCATCAGCGCCCGCGCCGTCTCCGGCTTCTGCAAAATTCGTACGGTGACTTCCGTGATGACGCCGAGCAGCCCCTCGGAGCCCGTGATGATGCCCATCAGATCGTAGCCGCTATTTTCGGCCGCCTTGCCGCCGATCCGCAAGATCTCGCCGGTCATCAGAACGATCTCGCAGCCCAGCACGTTGTTGGTGGTCATGCCGTATTTCAGGCAATGCACGCCGCCGGAATTTTCCGCGACATTGCCTCCGATCGAGCAGGCGATCTGCGACGACGGGTCGGGCGCGTAGTAGAAACCGGCATGCGCCACCGCCTGGCTGATGGCGAGGTTGGTCACGCCGGGTTCGGTCACCACGACGCGGTTGTCGAAATCGATCTCGCGGATGCGCTTGAATTTGCCGAGGCCGAGCAGCACGGCGTCGGCGAGCGGCAGCGCGCCACCGGACAACGAGGTGCCGGAGCCGCGCGGCACCACCTTGATGCCCTGCTCGAAGCAATATTTCAGCACTTTAGAGACCTGCTCGGTAGTGTCCGGCAACACCACGACCATCGGCGGCTGACGGTACGCGGTCAGGGCGTCGGACTCGTAGGGCAGCATCTCGGCTGCGCTGTCGATGACGCCCTCGCCCGGCACGATCGCGCGCAACGCGGCCACGATCGCCTCGCGACGGTCAAGCACCGCGGAGTCGGAGGCGGGCATCATAATAGCCATGGCTGCTGCTCCTGATGTCCGGGAGGAGACACCGATTTACGATGGCAAATCAAGCATCTCCAGCCGATTTTAGGTAGGCTGGCGGGCACCGCACATCGTCTACATCAGAAGAAATGCCGCCGCCGTCATGAAACCTGGGGGGCGTTTCGTGGCTTGTCCAGCGCAAGCCGGCCGTGGCACACATGGACCCCGGAATTCTCTCGCCAAGGTGAACTCCCTCCCCAAAGATGAAGAGCATCCCATGAACAAACTGACCTTGAGCATGCTGGTCGTCGTCACTTCGGCGGCCGCTGCATCCACCGCGCTGGCGCAGGACGCGGCCGCCGGCAAGACCTCGTTCAACAAATGCATGGCCTGCCATTCGATCGGCGATGGCGCCAAGAACAAGGTCGGCCCCGAACTGAATGGACTCGACGGCCGCAAGTCCGGCACCGCGCCGGATTACTCCTATTCCGATGCCAACAAGAATTCCGGCATCACCTGGAACAAGGACCAGTTCCTCGAGTACATCAAGGACCCCAAGGCGAAGATTCCCGGCACCAAGATGATATTCCCCGGCATCAAGAACGAGAAGGAGGCCAACGATGTCTGGGCCTACATCTCGCAGTTCGACAAGGACGGCAAAACGAAGCAATAGTTATCCGAACTCTGCCCGGCCAAATTCCGATTCAAAATTTCAAACAGCCTCGAAAGTCATTACACCTTTCGTCATCACCGGGCTTGACCCGGTGATCCATCTCCCTTCGATAAAATCTGTTACGAAGTGGATGGATGCCCGGATCAAAGTCCGGGCACGACGAGCTGTAGACGCGCATCCGCATTGTCGCGACGCAAATCGCGTCCGAGCTTTGCAAGACAATGTCCCTCGAAAGATCGAGGGCGCAGGGAAAGCCGGGTGCTCAGCAAGCACCCGCAGCCTCGCACGCAAAGAAAAAAGCGCACGAGCGTAGTCGCCACAGGTTCGCCGAAACAGTCCGACCTTCCCTGCGCAATGGTTTACGGCTTATTCCGCGCTCTCCCTGGTGACCGGGCTTTCTTGCCACCATCGCCTGCGGATCGCTCCGCCAACTTGACGCCAGCGTCGGGTCGTCAGGACCACACGGCTTTGCCGTCCGCGGCTGGCGCATTCGTCTCGTGCGCCGCCGCGTCCATCGCATCCCGCCTCAACGTTCGTGACGATCGCGAAACGCCCCTCTTGGTGAGGCGGGACGGCGGGACTGTGAAGCTGATTTGGGGTCTTCGGCAATGCCGTCGGCCTGCGACAGAGTAACACGACGGGCAATTTTCGCATGGCGGCCATGTGCAATTGCTCGACGACGGGCAAATCACTCGCGCAATCCTTTATGCGATCTGCCCGATCGGACCCTAGATTGTTGGCCACTTGCCCAGCAATAATCTGCAACTGAGGAAGCCATGGTCGACCGTCGCACCTTCACCACGCTTCTGCTCGGCGGCATCGCCGCACCGAAGGTGTCGCTCGCTCGCGACTCAAACGCCAAAAATGTGTTCTATGCGAGCATTGGACCGGAGCTCACGCTCTACAGCGTTGACGTCGACGGCACCGCGCTGGTCAAACGCGACACGATATCGACGCCGGCCAATATCCAATACGCCTGGCCGCATCCATCCAAGCAGTATTTGTATGTCGTCTCCAGCAATGGCGGTCCGGGGTCGGCGGGCGTCGCCGGCGACAAGCATTTTGCGAACGCATTCAGGATCGATCCCGCGAGCAGCGCACTGACGCCGCATGGCGCGACGCTGGTGCTGCCCTCGCGCCCGATCCATACCAGCGTCGACATGGCAGGCGAGTATCTGCTTACGGCCTACAACGATCCGAGCGGCGTGAGCGTGCATCGCATCGGCAAGGACGGCATGCTGGGCGGGTCATTTTGGTGACGCGGGGCAATAACGCGTGGACCGATAACCAAAAAAACCCCGGCTCGATCAAGACCTTCAGCTTCAAGGACGGCGGTGCTCACAAATCTCGCGGCGATCCAGCCTCCAGACGGCATGAACTTCGGGCCGCGGCATCTCGACTTCCACCCGACGCAGCCGTGGGTTTATGTTTCGATCGAGAGCCAGAATAAACTCCACGTCTACAAGCTCGATCCCGCGACCGGCCTCTCGCACGAGCCGCTGTTCGTCAAGGAGACGCTCAGCGATCCCAACACCAACTTGCGGCAGGCGGCCGGCCCGATCCACGTTCATCCCAATGGGCGCTTCGTCTATTTGACCAACCGCGCGTTCTGGCTGACCGACTTCGAGGGCAGGAAGGTCTTCGCGGGCGGCGAGAACTCCGTCGCCGTGTTCGCCATCGATCAGACGACCGGCGAGCCGACGCTCATCCAAAACGCCGATGGACATGCCAACTATCTGCGCACCTTCGGAATCGATCAGGGCGGGAAAATCCTCGTCACCGCCTCGGTCTGGCCGATGCCGCTGCGCGAGGGGAACGGTGTGACGATGATGCCGGCGGCCATCAGCATGTTTGCGATCGGCAGCGACGGCAAACTGGAATTCGTGCGCAAGTACGACATCGATGCGAGCGAACAGAAGCAGCAGTTCTGGGCCGGCATGGTGACGTTGTCGTAAGGCGCAATGCCACCTGACGCTAATTGGCGGCAGTCGTGCTGCGCGGCGCGAGTTTGTCGATCATCGCCTCGATTTCGGCGATCACGAGATCGGTTGCCGCGTTCTGCACCATGTGACCGACGCCGGGCAGCACGATCAGTTTTGCGTTGGGCAGCATCGCGGTGAACGGCCGCGAATGGATATTGGTCGACACCGTCTTGTCGACATCGCCCGAGATCACGACGGTCGGAACCGTGATATCCGCATAGCGCGTCGCCTGTTCGGCGACCGCCTGCCTCAGCGTCACGAGATCCCGGGCATTGGCGAGAAATTCGCGCGGACGCAGCAGCAATGCCGTCGCGGTGTCGTTGACGTATCCGTCGGGCATTAGCTGCGGCAGGAACACGCCGCGTGCGCTGGGCGCGGCGAGGAAATGGCCGAGCGGGAGCATGATCGTATAGGCGAGCAACCGGCCAACCACCGGTGTGGTGACCGCCGTGTTGTACCAGCCGACGCCGCCGCGCCAGGGATGGGTGACCGGCGCCAGCATCACCAGGCCGGCAACGCGCTCCGGATAATCCAGCGCGATCCGCGCACCGAGCGCGCCGCTCCAGGAATGCACCACGAAGATCGCCTGGCCGAGGCCGAGCCTTCCGAGCGCCTGATCGATCATCTTGCCTTGCGCCGCCGGAGTTGAATCTTGTTCGCGCGCGCGTGTGCTCCAGCCGTGCCCGGGACGATCGATCAGGATCACGCGATGATGCAGGGCGAGCTCGTCGCCGAGCGGCCGCCGCATCACTTCCAGATTTGAGCTCGCGCCGTGCAGCATCACAATCGGCACACCGTCGGCATCGCGTGGCCCGATGTCGACGACGTGAAGCCGCGCGCCGTCGACGTCGACCATGCACCCTTGCGCAGGATGCGCGCGCTGCAGCGCCAGAACGCCGGCTTGCGTGACGGCGGCCAGCACGACGAGCGTCGCCACGACAACGATTGAAAGCATGGCGATGATCCGGATGATCCTGGGCACGAGCGAGTTACGGTTTTACCGGGTTCGGGTTTCGCAAACCCAGCCCCGGAGTTTTCCACACTATTCAGAGCCCTGTCACACCAATGTCGCCGGTCATTTTATAACCATGATCAGCACTTTCTTAGAGCCACCTGCATGTGCCATCGGGGCGGCTACAACCTCAACGATCCACGCCACAGGGACACGGATCGAACACAAAGTTGATCCGACAGGAATGGGAAAGGTTTTCGATGACGATCAGACCAAACCAAGCCGCCATCGACGAAATCGTGGCCAATTGCGATGGCGACTTGCACGGCGCTCTGCAAGCCCTGCTATTGGTCAACGAGCACCTGGAAGCGGAACTGGCGACACTTTACGCGGCCTATGGCGGCCTCACGGAACGCGGCGACAGCGTCCTGCACTAGGCAGGCGGCATCGGTCGGACGACTGGTCCTTTGGGCGGCCGCCGATCGTCGAGTTGTGCGCCTGTGATCGGAGACATCAGATATCGCGGCCTTCGACCTTTTCGCTGAGCGTCTTGACCAGCTCCGGCACCTTTTCCAGATGCGGGTTGATAGCGAGCGCCTTGCGGAAGGCGTCGAGCGCGCGCTTGTCGTCACCGAGATCCCGCATGATCATGCCGAGCCCGGCCAGCGCGCCGAAATGGCGCGGTTCACGAACCAGCACTTGCTGGATGTCGGCGAGTGAATGGGCGTAGTCGTTCTGCAAATAATAGAGCGTGGCGCGCCGGTTCCAGGCCTCGACATAATCCGGACGCAGCTTGACCACGGCGTCGAGCAGTTTCAGCGCGACATCGCTCTGCTGCGCGTCCATCGCGGCCTTGGCGCGCAGCATCAACAGCGCCGCGGTGTCGCTCGGGGTCTGCAGCCAGATCGCCCAGATCCGCGCCTCGACGTGCTTGGCGCTGGCTTCATCCGGTGCGGCCTTGAGTGCTCCAAACAGGAAATCCAGTCCGCGCGTGCGATCGGCGCCGAGCTTCGGCAGCTTGCCGGGCGCTTCCGGTAATTTCTTCCTGGGCTGCAGCACCTTGGGATCGAGCTTAGGATCGAGCTTGGGATCGTCTTGGGCCAATGCCGCGACGGGCACAGCCAATATCGCGGCGATCAGGATCGCTCGTCGGAGGTGCTGCGGGCGAAGGAATCTGGACGTCATCTTGCGAAGTCTAGACGCAGAAATTCGCGCTGCAAAGCAGCACGCCGTCAAAGAGCTGTGAAACGGGGACGATTTTCGCAAGCGGCGGCCAAGCGCCGGATCAACCTTGGCGCGCCTTGAAGCGGCGCTGCACCTTGTTGATCACGTAGACCCGGCCCTTGCGGCGGACCAGGCGGTTGTTGCGATGGCGGCCACGCAGCGATTTCAGCGAGTTACGGACCTTCATGGGAGAATCCTGATGCGTCGAAAGGCCGTGTGTGACAGGCCGAAAACTGGCGAATAATGGATTTCCCGCCAGCGGCCAGCCGCCCGGGACGGGTGGCTTTCTAGGCCATCGGGCCGTCGAATGTCAATCCAAAGGCTTGCCGACGATCCGCGCGGGCACGACCGGGCTTTCGCCCAAAAAAACGTCAGCCTGCCGCTTCGGCGGGCGGAAAGCGCGACGCCCTGTCCCGATTCCACGCTTTTTTGGTGGCACATCGATTGCTTCGTTGATGGAAGAGTGTGGCGGCTAGGGTTCCGGCTTGCTTAAGCGTCTGGTCCGAGAGCTGCCGCCCGGGAGCGTAACTTCCGGGTGCACGGCGGGATAAAAGCCCGGGAGGCCTCGATCGCCAGGATTGGCATCGCAGGGTCTTGCCAATCCTCGAATTCGCCCACAACCGCGAGGATTGAGAATCATGAAGCGCTTTTTGTCATTCGCCGCCGCTCTCGCGATCGGCCTTTGCAGCATCACTGCCGTCTCGGCCGCGCCGAAGAAGGAATTCAATATCGCCTGGACGATCTATGTCGGCTGGATGCCCTGGCCCTACGCCGCCGAGAGCGGCATCGTGAAGAAATGGGCCGACAAATACGGCATCACCATCAACGTCACGCAGATCAATGACTACGTCGAATCGATCAACCAGTACACCGCCGGAAAGTTCGACGGCGTGACTGTCACCAACATGGACGCATTGACGATCCCGGCCGCCGGCGGCGTCGACACCACAGCCATCATTATGGGCGATTATTCCAACGGCAATGACGGCGTCGTGCTGAAGAAGGGCAAGACCCTTGCCGACATCAAGGGCCAGAAGATCAATCTCGTGGAGCTGTCGGTGTCGCACTATCTGCTGGCCCGCGGCTTATCGACCGTGAAGCTGCAGGAAAAGGATATCAAGACCGTCAACACGTCGGATGCCGATATTGTGGCGGCCGCGAAGTCGCCCGACACCACCGCGGTGGTGACCTGGAATCCGCAGCTTCTGGAAGTGAAGTCTGAGCCGGGCGCCGCGCTGGTATTCGACTCCAGCAAGATCCCCGGCGAAATCGAGGATCTGCTGGTCGTCAATACCGAAACCTTGAAGGACAACCCCAATCTCGCCAAGGCGCTGGTCGGGATCTGGTACGAAACCATCGCGCTGATGAAGGACGAATCGGACAAGGGCAAAGCCGCGCGCGAAGCGATGGCGAAATTGTCGGGGACCAATCTTGCCGGCTTCGAGACCCAGCTCAAGACCACCTACATGTACTATACGCCGAAGGACGGCGCCGCCTTCATGACCGGCGCCGAATTGCCCAAGATCATGGACCAGGTGCGCGGCTTCTGCTTCGAGCACAATCTGCTCGGCGAAAAAGTGAAGTCGAAAGACGCGGTCGGCATCATGACTCCGACCAAGACCCTGGGCTCGGCCAAGAACGTGAAGCTGCGGTTCGATGCCTCGTACATGACGCTCGCCGCCGAAGGCAAGTTGTAGCTTGCCCCGCCACCGCGGGCCTCGAGACCGGGGCCCGCCAAGGAGGACCATGCCATTCGACGCGTCATGAACATTGCGCCTGCGCGCGGCAGCCGGATGGTGCTGGCGGCGATCCCGTTTTTCCTGATCGTGGTGATCTACATCATGGGATCGGCGGAGCGGCGCGCGGCCAATCCGGAGGACAAGCTGCTGCCGCCGATCAGCGAAATGGCCGGCACCACAAAGCGGCTGGCCACGGAGCCCGACCGGCGCTCCGGCGATTACGTGTTGTGGACCGACACCGCCGCCAGCCTGCAACGGCTGCTGCTGGGATTGGGAATTTCAACCCTGATCGGCCTCGGTTTCGGGCTGGCGGTTGGATTGCTGCCGATCGCCGGGGCATCGTTCGGCACCATCGTCGCCGTGATCTCGATGATTCCACCGATGGCGGTCTTACCCATTCTGTTCATCGTGTTCGGGCTCGGCGAACTGTCGAAGGTGATGCTGATCATCATCGGCGTCGCGCCCTGCCTGATCCGCGACATGTCCATCGAAGTGCAAAATCTGCCGCGCGAGCAGATGATCAAGGCCCAGACGCTCGGCGCCTCGACCTGGCAGGTGGCGATCCGGGTGGTGCTTCCGCAGATCATGCCGCGGCTGATCAAATCGGTGCGGCTGATGCTGGGGCCGGCGTTCCTGTTTCTGATCTCGGCGGAGGCAATCGCCGCCGATGTCGGCCTCGGCTATCGCATCTTCCTCGTGCGCCGCTATTTGTCGATGGACGTGATCCTGCCTTACGTCGCCTGGATCACGCTGCTCGCCTTCATACTCGATCTCTTGCTCGGCCTGTTCGCCCGCAAGACTTTCCCCTGGGCCTATGTCGAGGAACCGCGCTGATGAGCGCCTTGTCCTTCCGCAATGTCTGGGTCGAATACGGTTCGCAGATCGTGCTGGAGCGCATCAACATCGAGATCGCTTCCGGCAGCTTTCTTTCGGTGGTTGGCCCCTCCGGCGCCGGCAAGAGCACCTTCCTGCGGCTGATCCTTGGCCAGGAGCGGCCCTCGCAGGGGGCCGTGCTGCTCGATGGCAAGCCGTTTCCAGCCGAACCCGGCCCCGATCGTGGCATCGTGTTCCAGCGCTATTCGGTGTTTCCGCATCTCTCCGTGCTCGGCAACGTGCTGGTCAGCTACGAGTTCGAGCAGCGTCCGTTCACGGCGCGGCTGTTCGGCGCCGCGCGGCGGCGGGCGATCGAGAAAAGCGAAGCTCTGATCGAAGGCGTCGGGCTTGCGGAGCATCGCGACAAATATCCGAGCGCGCTCTCGGGTGGCATGCAGCAGCGGCTTGCGATCGCGCAGGCGCTGGCGCGGCGACCACGGGTGCTGCTGCTCGACGAGCCGTTCGGCGCGCTCGATCCGGGCACAAGGGCGCAGATGCACGGCTTGATCAAGCCGCTCTGGCGTGATCTGAAGATGACGATCGTGATGGTCACGCACGACATTCGCGAAGCATTCGCTCTCGCAACGCGTCTGATCGCGCTCGATCGTCCGCGGCGCGATCCGCAGGCGCCGGAGCGCTACGGCGCCAAGATCACCTACGATCTCGATTTGACCCGCGATGGCGCGGTACCCGTGCTCGGGTTTTTGAAGACCGGCATGGGTTAACGATGGAGTTCCCGATGTTCTCACCTTCCCGCGCGCGATGGTCGCGTCATGCCGGGCTTCGCCCTCACCCCCAACTCACGCGCCGCCACCATCCCGATTTCGACCGGATGGCGACCCAGGGCTGGAAAGCTCTCGAGGCCGAAGGCCAGCTGCCGGCCACGGCCTGGCGCAAGGAGCGGCAATGGGCGCTCGACATGGGCCTGCCCGGCGCCGAGAGCATCACCGACAGGGACATTCCGACGTTTGCGCGGGGCGAGCTTCCGCACTTTGCGGGCATCAACACCTTCATGAAGGCGCCCTACATCGAGAACGTGCGCGATGTCGGCAAATATGACGCCGCGGTGATCGGGATTCCCTTTGATTCCGGCACCACCTATCGACCCGGCACCCGGTTTGGGCCGCAGGGCATCCGGCGAATTTCGGCGCTCTATACGCCCTATAACTACGAACTCGGCGTCGATCTGCGCGAGCAGATGACGCTATGCGACGTCGGCGACGTGTTTACGATTCCGGCCAATCTGGAAAAGAGCTTCGACCAGATCACGCGCGGGGTTGCGCACGTGTTTTCCTCCGGCGCGTTGCCGATCATGCTCGGCGGCGATCATTCGATCGGTTTTCCCTGCGTGCGCGGCATCGCGCAATGCACCGACAAGAAGATCGGCATCATCCATTTCGACCGCCACATCGACATCCAGGAAAAGGATCTCGACGAACGCATGCACACGACGCCGTGGTTCTGGGCGACCAACCTGCCCAACGTACCGGCGGTCAATCTGGTGCAGCTCGGCATCGGCGGCTGGCAGGTGCCGCGCGAGGGCGTTCAGGTGGCGCGCGCACGCAGCACCAACGTGCTGACCATCGCCGACATCGAAAAATTCGGGATTGAGAAGTCGGCGGAGATCGCGCTCGACCTTGCCTGGAAAGACGCCGACGCGGTCTATATCTCCTTCGACGTCGATTCGATCGATTGCGGCTTTGTTCCGGGCACCGGCTGGCCGGAGCCCGGCGGTTTCCTGCCGCGCGAGGCGCTGAAGCTGTTGGGCCTGGTCTGTGCGCAAGGCATTTGCGGGTTCGAGGTGGTCGAAGTTTCGCCGCCCTACGATACCTCTGATATCACCGCGCTGATGGGGGTTCGTGTGGTCGTCGAGGCCCTGGGCGCGCTTGCGGCCCATGGCAAGCTCGGTAGCCACCGCTCGATCATCAACAAACCCGTCACCTATTGAGGCCTGCCATGGACCGGCGACGCGGGCACAGCCATACCCACCCTCATGGCCATGATCACGACCATCACGGCGAGCATGGTCATCGCCACGATCACGACCATCATCACGACCACGGCGGCCCCGGACACAATCGCGCGCCCGATCGACGGGCGGCGCAATGGCAGACACCGCATAGCCCCGAAGAACAACGTGCGGCGCCGGCCGAGCCCGATCTCGACAAGGTCGAGGCGGCGTTTATCGAGGGCTTCATCGATGCGCCCGATCCAGTAAGCTTTCTGCGCCTCGGCCGCATCCCGTTCGAGATGGTTGCGGCCGATGGCGCAAAACTCAATCTGTTGCGGGTTGAAATCGACGCGCTCGCCGACGTCGGCAGCCTGACGCCGCACCTCGGCGGCGGCTCGTTCCGCTACGATCCGCTGCCGGCCAGCCTGGTCTCGCATCGCCGGCGCCTGCGTTTTGTCTATTTTGACGGCGACAAGCTGCGCCCGCTGACATTTGCCGACGTGCGCACGCAATAGAGCGCGACCAGCGGTCCCGTCTTGTTTTTTGCCGTCTTGCGGAATTTGTTATAATGTATAATCAAATTGCCGGGCCAGGAAATCAAGCCGGGAACGAACATGCCGCAATTGAAGCTGCCCAACATCGAAGACGTCGTGGCGATCGACATCCATACCCATGCTGAAGAGCCCTGCGGCCTGCATGGCGACGACGGCTACGACGACTTCCAGGCGCGGATGGCCGAATATTTCAAGGCGCCGCACAAGCATCCGCCAACGGTTCCGGAAACCGCGGCCTACTATCGCGCCAAAAAGATCGCCGCCGTCATCTTCCCGGTCGATGCCGAGCGCGAGACCGGTTTCCGCCGTTACAATAATTACGAGATGCTGGAAGCGGCTTCCGAGAATCTGGATGTGCTGATCCCCTTCGTCAGCATCGATCCGCACAAGGGCAAGCTTGGGGTGCGCGAGGCGAGAAAGCTGATCGAGGAATACGGCGTCAGGGGTTTCAAGTTCCACCCGACCATGCAGGGTTTTTATCCGACCGATCACATGGCCTATTCGCTCTATGAGGCGATCAACGACGGCGGCGCCATCGCGCGGTTTCATACCGGGCAGACCGGCGTCGGAAGCGGCATGCCGGGCGGCATGGGGATGCGGCTGAAATATTCCAACCCGATGTATGTGGACGATGTGGCGGCCGACTTCCCCGACCTCAAGATCATCCTCGCGCACCCGTCGTTTCCCTGGCAGGAAGAGGCGCTGTCGGTCGCGACCCACAAGCCGCACGTCTATATCGACCTCTCCGGCTGGTCGCCGAAATATTTCCCGCCCATCCTGGTGCGCTACATCAATTCCATTTTGCAGGACAAGATGCTGTTCGGCTCGGACTGGCCGGTGATCACGCCGGACCGCTGGCTCGCCGATTTCGCCAAGCTCGAGATCCGCGACGAGGTCAGGCCGAAAGTGCTAAAGGCCAACGCGCGGAAGATTTTGGGTATCTGAGGTAGCCGGCAAACGCGCAGACGTGTAGCCTCGGGCGAGACGGTGGTTCGCCATGAAGCCTTTCGCAGCCGCGATACTCGTCCCGGTCCTTATGATCGCATGCGCGATCCCATGCGCCGCGGCACCGCCTCAGCCTGCTGCTTTCGTCGTCGAACTCGAGAACCCGCTTGCCAGCAAGGCGCCGCTGCAGGGCTATCTGAGGCAGGCTGATCGCGCGGAGGCTTCGGCAGCGGTCGTGCTGCTGCATGGCTGCAACGGCAATTGGCGGCGGCTCGACCAGCGCTGGGGCAAGCGGATCGCGTCGTGGGGCTATGTGACGCTCACGGTCGACAGTTTTGGACCGCGCGGCATCGACAACACCTGCACCAGCGGCGCGCCGGTCAATCTCGCCTTTGACGCTTACCGCGCGCTCGATTTTCTGGTGCAGCAGCCATCCGTCGATCCCGCACGCGTTGCGGTGTTGGGGTTTTCGCAAGGCGGCTGGCTCGCGCTCACCTCGGTCGAGCGCGGCATTGTCGAGCAGACCTCGCGCTACAAGTTCCGCGCCGCGGTCGCCTTCTATCCACCCTGCCTCGGCTTCAAGGACGACATGACCGTGACGACGCTGATCCTGGTCGGCGAACTCGACGATTGGACGCCCGCAGTGGAATGCCGCAACCTGGCGGAGGGCCGGGACGATTGGGGCATCTCGCGGCGCAAGGGTGACGGCGTGCCAATTCGGCTCGTTGTCTATCCCGGCGCCTATCATGCCTTCGACGTCGCCGCGCTTGACAAGTCCGTCGAATATTTCGGGCATCATCTCGAATTCAACCAATCCGCCGCGGAGCGGTCGGTCGACGCCTTGCGCGAATTCCTGTATGCGACGCTCGGCGGATCGGAGCGAGCGAAAGAGCCGACCAAATGACCATCAAAGCCGTTGTATTCGACGCCTACGGCACGCTTTACGACGTGCAGTCGGTTGCTGCCGTCACCGAACAGGCATTTCCCGGCTACGGCGAGATCATCACGCAAGTGTGGCGCATCAAGCAGCTCGAATATACCTGGCTGCGCTCGCTGATGGGACGCTACCGGGACTTTTCGGTGATCACGCGCCAGTCGCTCGCCTACACGCTTCGGATCCTCGCGCTGCCATATGACAGCGCCACCTTTGAACGCATCATGGACCGGTACCTGCATCTCGATCTCTATTCGGATGCGATCGCCGCGCTCTCGGCGATGAAGGACCGCAAGCTCGCGATCCTCTCCAACGGCTCGACCGACATGCTCAACGCGCTGGTGGCAAACAGCGGTCTCGATCGCCACCTCGATGCCACCATCAGCGTCGATGCCAAAGAGGTCTTCAAGCCCAGCCCCGACACGTATAGCCTGATCGAGACCACGCTTGGCGTGCGGCCCGTCGACGTGCTGTTCGTCTCGTCGAACCCGTGGGATGCCTGCGGCGCCAAGGCGTTCGGCCTCAACGTCGCCTGGATCGAGCGGGTGACGCCGCAGGCCATGGCGCTGGCCTGCGTCGAAAGCGGGCTGGTCTCCCCGCTCACGATGTTCAAGGCGATCAGGACGCAGATGGACGAGCTCGACGTTGCCCCCGATCACCGCATCCGTGCGCTGTCGGATTTGCCGAAAGTTGTTGCCAGCTACGGGTCTTGAATGAGTCTTGAATCGGTCCGCGCGTTTTTTGCCGAAAAAGCCCCCGACATCACCGTGATCCTGTCGCCGCAGAGTTCGGCGACGGTGAAGCTCGCCGCGCAAGCCTACGGCGTCGAACCGGCGAGGATCGCGAAAACGCTATCGCTTCGCCTTGGCGAGCGCGTCGTGCTGATCGTCACCAGCGGCGCCTCGCGGATGGACAACAAGAAGGTGAAGGCGCTGTTCAAGGGCAAGCCGAAGATGCTCGGCCTCGAGGAGGTCGCCGCGATCACCGGTCACGAGGTCGGCGGCGTCTGCCCGTTCGGCCTGAAGACGCCGCTGCCGATCTACTGCGATGTGTCGCTGCAGGCGTTCGACATGGTGGTGCCGGCCGCAGGCTCCACCCATAGCGCGGTGCGCATCGCGCCGTCGCGCTTGGCCGAATTGGTCAGGGCGGAATGGATCGATGTGTGCGAGGTCTCCGCGAGTAGCGCTTGAACGGGCTATTGGTATTGGTTGTATCGATATTGGTTGTCGTAAGTCCGAGGCGGATTATTGGGTTGATTATTGCGCCGCCTCGGCGGAGCCTGTTCGTGCGCACTGTCACTGGATTCGAACACCGAACGGCACGGCCCCGAGAGCTGCGCCGTGTTTTGCCGCAGGCACGCCGTGATCCGGTTGGCGTCCGGTATCTGGTCGAAGCACAGACGCCAAACGTCCGGCGTGCAGGCCATCTGCTGCTCGTAGGTTCCATGATATTCCTCGGAAAGCGCAGGACCGGCGGCAGCGATACCGCCCACGATCATGACCACAAGGCTCAGCACAATGCGTTGCGTTCGCATGCCGGGCGTCCTTTCTTTTGGGCTTTGGCTGGCGCACCGGTTCCGCGCGCCATTCGACACAGCTCCCAATAAATGAGGCTGTGGAAGGTTCGGACCGCACAACAAAATGTGAATAAGTTCTTCAGAACCGTAGGGTGGGCAAAGGCGCGCCCTTCGCGCCGTGCCCACCATTCATTCGCCGAACGCACCTTGAATATCCTTCATATCTCCTCCCCAATCGATAGCGAGCTCGCCTCGTTGGACAAAACGGTGAAAGCTGCTGTGCGGCCAATCGACTACCCGCGTGACGTGCCCATGCTTCACCGGATTGAAATGGATGTAATCGATATGGCGCTCGAGATCCGCTTCGTCGCGAATCGCATGCTCCCAATAGCGGCGTTGCCAGATGCCCTTCTCTCGTTTCATAATCTTGCTCGCTGAGCGCTTCTGTGCGTCGAGTCCTCGTGAAAAGCCGCTCTTGATCAAACTCCAACGAGTGGAAAAATCCGCATCATCCTCGGGCAACGCCCAAACGGCGTGGATATGGTCGGGTAAGATGCAGATTGCGATCGTTTCAAATGGCCGACCATTTTGGACGGACCGATAAACTTGGCGCAAACGATCGATCTGGTCGGCAAGCAGAAGGCTTGACCGATCGGCAAGCACAACGGTGAAAAAGAAAACGCTGCCTTGGGCTTTTGCCCGACGATTCTGCGACATGGCGCATTCTTATCACGCCGAATGATGGTGGGCACGGCGCTGACGCGCCTTTGCCCACCCTACGAATTCCGCTTCTTGCCTTTCGCAAAGTGCATGGTGAGAAAATCCGCCAGCACCTCGACACGCGCCGGCCGCGGGCCGCCGGGTGGCGTCACCAGGTGCACGGCGCCTTCGGGCTGCTTCCAGCCCTTGAGGATCACCTCGACCTCGCCCGACGCGATGGCGTCGCCGACGATGAAGTCCGGCAGATCGGCGATGCCGAGGCCTGCGATCAGCGCCGGCATCACCGCCTCGCCGTTGTTGACGCGCAATTGCCCGGCCGGTCGCACGCTCGCCTGCTCGCCCGCCGCATTGGTGTAGTGCCAGACGCCGGCGGTCGAGAGATAGGCATAGCCAAAACACCTGTGCTCGGCGAGATGCATCGGATGCGTCGGCCGGCCGTGGCGCTTCAGATACGACGGCGCCGCCACGGTGTAGCGCGGCATGGCGCAGAGCCGCCGCGCGATCAGCGAGGAATCCGGTAACCGGGCGATGCGCAGACCGGCGTCGAACCCTTCGCCGATCAGATCGACGGTCGCATCGCTGAGGTGAAGGTCGATCGACACTTCCGGATAGGTTTTGAGGAACTCCGGCAATAGCGGCGCCACTGCTTTCACCCCGAAGGTCATCGGCACCGCGAGCCGCACCAGCCCGCGCGGCGTCACCGATTGCGCCAGCGCCTCGTTCTCGAGCGCCTCGCCCTCGGCCAAAAGACGCTGGGCGCGCGCGGACAATTTTTGCCCCGCATCGGTCAGCGCCAGCCGCCGCGAGGTGCGGTTGAACAGCCGCGCCCCAAGCCGCTCTTCAAGCCGGCTGACCGCCTTCGAGACCGTGGCCTTGGACAGCGCAAGCTCCGTCGCCGCCGCCACAAACGACCGCAATTCCACGACCTTTGCGAAGATCGCCAACGCTTCGAAATCCGGAAGTTTCGCCATGATGCTTTCCACAAATAGCTTACTTTGGGAAACAATGAGTTTCTTCAGTTTCTATTTCTATCCCAAGCCGGGAAGCATATCCAGAGCTCGTGGAATTCGAGCAATGGAGAAATCCAATGACCAAGAAACTCTCAGGCAAGGTTGCCCTCGTTACCGGCGGCTCGCGCGGTATCGGCGCGGCGAGTGCCCGGGCACTGGCCGATGAAGGCGCCGATGTCGCGATCAGCTATGTCGCTTCCCCCGAGAAGGCCGAAGCGGTCGTTGCGGAGTTGAAAGCCAAGGGCGTGAAGGCGCGCGCCTTCAAGGCCGACCAGGCCTCCTCCGTCGAAGTCGAGCAACTGGTGAAGGACGTGGCAAAACAGTTCGGCCGGCTCGACATCCTCGTCAACAACGCCGGCGTCATCGCCGGCGCCCCCGTCGATGATGCCAATGCCGATACCGCAGCGCTCGCCCGCCAGGACGCGATCAATATCCATGGCGTCGTCACGGCGATCCGCTCGGCATCGAAGCTGATGGGCGAAGGCGGCCGCATCGTCACCATCGGTTCAGGCATCGCCACGCGCGCGTCGTTTCCGGGGCTTGCCGACTATGCCGCCACCAAGGCTGCGATCGTCGGCTATACCAAAGGCGCGGCACGCGACCTTGGCCCACGCGGCATCACCGTCAACGTCCTGCAACCGGGTTCGATCGATACCGACATGAACCCGAAGGACGGCGAGCTCGCCGAAGCCCAGCGCACCCAGCACGCGCTGCAGCGCTACGGCACTCCGGAGGAAATCGCCGCCGGCGTGGTCTTCCTCGCAAGCCCCGCCGCCTCCTTCGTGACTGGCACCGTGCTCAATGTCGATGGCGGCTTTGGCGCGTAATCCAACGGCTCAGGCGACGCCGGGCGTATCGCGCCCGGCGCCCAACAAATTCAAACAAAGGAAATATCCCATGATTGAACTTAGACCCTTTGCGAAACTCGGCGGCGCCGATCACGGCTGGCTGAAAGCAAAGCATCACTTCTCGTTCGGCGGCTATTATGACTCCGGCAATATGGGCCATGGTGCCTTGCGGGTCTGGAATGACGACGAGATCGCCGCAAACACCGGCTTTCCCGCGCATCCCCACGCCAACATGGAAATCATCACTTATGTCCGCGAAGGCGCGATCACCCACCAGGACAGCCTTGGCAACAAGGGCCGGACGGAAGCAGGCGATGTCCAGGTGATGAGCGCCGGCAGCGGCATCCGTCACTCCGAATACAATCTCGAGCCGACCAAGACCAAGATCTTCCAGATCTGGATCGAGCCGGTGACACAAGGCGGCCAGCCGACCTGGGGCGCAAAACCGTTCCCGAAGTCGGATCGCTCCGGCAGGCTTGTCACCATTGCGAGCGGCATCGCAGGCGACACTGACGCGCTGCCGATCCGTGCCGATGCGCGGGTGCTCGCCACCACGCTGAAGGCCGGCGAAAGCGCCGAATACGCACCCGAGAAAACCCGCAATCTCTATCTGGTGCCGGCGGCAGGCGCGGTCGAGGTCAACGGCGTCGTCGTCAATGCCCGCGACGGCGCCGCGATCCGTGATGAGGCGAGGCTGAAGATCACCGCACTGGAAGATTCCGAACTGGTGCTGGTCGACGCGGCGTAAGCATTTCCCCGATCGTCATGGCCGGGCTCGTCCCGGCCATCCACGTCTTTCGCGCCAAGGAAAGGAAGACGTGGATGCCCGGCACCCGTCTCCGCCAAGGCTTCGTCGGGCCGCAAACTTGCTCGGCCGGCGTAGCTTTAGCGAAGACGGCAAGGCCAGGCATGACGAATTTCAACCGTCAAATCCAACTCACACGGAGACCAAAATGACGAAAGTTCTCGTTCTGTATTATTCCGCCTACGGTCACATCGAGACGATGGCAAATGCTGTTGCCGAGGGCGCGCGCGAAGCCGGCGCCACCGTCGACATCAAGCGCGTGCCCGAGCTGGTGCCGGCAGAGGTCGCAAAGGCGTCGCACTATAAGCTCGACCAGGCAGCGCCCGTGGCGAAAATCGATGAGCTCGCCAACTACGACGCCATCATCGTCGGCACCGGCACCCGGTTCGGCCGGATGTCATCGCAGATGGCGAACTTCCTCGACCAGGCCGGTGGCCTCTGGATGAAAGGCGCGCTGCACGGCAAGGTCGGCGGCGCCTTCACCTCGACCGCGACCCAGCATGGCGGCCAGGAGACCACGCTGTTCTCGCTCATCACCAACCTGTTGCACTTTGGCATGACGGTCGTCGGCCTGAACTACGGCTTTGCCGGCCAGATGAAGCTCGACGAGGTCACCGGCGGCTCGCCCTATGGCGCCACCACGATCGCCGGCGGCGACGGCAGCCGCCAGCCGAGCGCGAACGAGCTCGCGGGTGCTCGCTACCAGGGACGCGTGATTGCGGAGACCGCCATCAAACTGCATGGCTGATGCGATGCGGGGCGGCATTCTCCTTGCGGAACGCCGTCCCATTTATCGGTGAGGGACGAGAGACTCACCATGCTCGAAATTCTGTTTTCTATCAACTGGCACGCAATCCGATCGAGGCCATTGCGCGACGCTGGTACTGCCGCAGCCTCTTCCGCGCGTCCCGCGGACGGCGCGGCTGCCCGGAAAGCACCAATTCGTGATGGTTACGCGCTCGCGCGAGCGCCGCTAAAACGAAATAGCGCGCATCGCCAATCTTCCTCGAGTTCGCCTATAAAGACCGGGCCGGATTGTGACGGGCCTTTTTGTTTCAGGAAAATGTCCGGGAAAATGCCGATGACAATGTGTATGGTGGTGCATGAGTAATTCTCATGGAGTATCCTGGCCGGAGTTGCCGACCGCAGCCTGGCGCGACACTTGCGAAACCCTGCATCTGTGGACCCAGATCATCGGCAAGATTCGTCTCGTGCGCACGGCATGGCTGAATCACTCCTGGCACGTCACGCTCTACGTCACGGCGCGAGGATTGACGACCTCGCCGATTCCCGACGGCAGGCGCGCGTTTCGGATCAGTTTGGCCTGGCTGGAAAATCCGTTGCAAGTTTCTACGCGGCGACCATGGCGGCACTTGCCGAACTCGGCATCGACGTCGCCATCAATGAGACCCCGAACGAGTTGCCGGCACCGATCAAATTCTCGCAAGATACAAACCACGCGTCCTACGATCCGGACGCGGTGCGTCGCTTCTTCCGGATCCTCGTCAATACCGACCAGGTATTCAAACAATTCCGCACCGGCTTCCTCGGCAAGGCGAGCC